>NZ_JBNVZR010000001.1:0-404651 GCF_052527415.1 Legionella navarrensis
AAGACGTGAGAAAATGGTCTGGCAACGGCGATTTTGGGAGCATTTGATTCGTGACGAAGATGATTTACACCGATGTCTTGATTACATTCATTATAACCCTGTGAAGCATGGATACGTCGAAAAACCATATGACTGGTACAGCAGCACGTTCAGGCAGCATGTCAGGCGTGGGTTTTATGATGCGCATTGGGGGGCGGGTAGTGAAACAGATGCCGTTAAAAATTATAGATTGAATGAATGAGGTTCGGGTGTGGGCAGGTGGGCACGTCGTTGCACTCCTTTGCCCACCCTACGTATGGGATTATTGCCCGGCACAGGTGCGTAGGGTGGGCAAAGGAGCGCAGCGACGTGCCCACCAGTGTCCGGCAATACCGCTTCAGCTCAACAGAAAACGAAAGTTTCTCTGCATTTCATGCAGGTCGAATTTGTTCAGGAACAGTGAAAAACTCATCCATGCGCTTAAGGCTGCCAGATCCCGGAATGGGTGTGGCAAATAAACCGGGGCTGCCAGGAGGCCGCGTTCCTGCAGATCGTGCAGCAAGGGCAGATCATCGAGCACCACCTTGCCCGTAAACAGCAGGGGAATGATATCAATGCGGTGCTGACTGATGGCAAAACGAATAAAATTGTATAACTGCAGAAAACCCTTTGCGTAGGATAAATCCTTGGTAAACGCACCACCCGTCGGAGTACTGCCGCGAAATACACGAACAGACTGATTGTAGCTGTCTTCTTCGCTCAAGCCACAGCTGACAAAATAGCGATAAATATCCAGAAAATCAGCGCCTTCACGGACTTTATCCAGTGCGATTACCCGGTTGGTTATCTTGCGAATCCGGCCTGGGTAAGACGAAAATGTAACCACTTCGGTGATCACGGCCAGGCCTTCCTGAATGACGCTGCAGGAGGGGGAACCTTTGGACAGGAAAAAACAGTAAGGCTGCATGGCGCCATTCAGCGTTGTTCCAACATGAACCCAGCCCTCATGCACCTCAAGGTATTTAATGTCACGATCGGAAAACATGGCCTGCTGGCTCAATTTGATGTTGTCCGCACCTGCTGACGCGTCAGCGACCATGTCATCACTGACCATCACTGTGATTTTACCCGGATGCCTGTCAAAAAACAGACTTAAGCGCTCCTGCAATAAGCTTTGTGCTTCCTGTGGCGTGTACCGCTTTAAATCGGCTTCAGATTGCAGCTTCACGTCCAGAGCGGTCAGGGTATCGAACAGGCTGGTCCCCAGATCCGATAAACGTGGGCCACCAGAATAAAACGCATCATCAGGACTGCCATATAATTCTTTGGATAATTCAGAAAAAGCCGGTGTTCCCCGCGCGGCCAGCATTTCGGAGGCGCGACAATATTCATCGCATTGCCGACGTATCAGGCGGGTGACCGGTGAGTATTGCCCCAGATTGTTTTGTGTATCGCGGGCTATCAGACGAAATTCGTCCAGCTTGTCATCAACGTTGAAAGGCAGGGGTCTGCCTTCATAATATTCTTTATTGACCGATGGCAGCCGCCTGGCCTTGTGCTGGAAGAATTCCTGCCTGACGGAATCATCCCATTTGATGCTGTCGAGAATGCGAATGCTACGCTGTGCGTCAACCAGACGTTGCGATAACTCCTGTATAATCAATAACTCATTCGATTCTGTCGGCATCATCAAGGTCCTGATTAGTTTGCCTTGTCAATAGGCGGTGCAATATTGACGACAGCATTAGCGTTTTGCTGGGGTAAGTCATAAAAATGGCTGATGTTACTGCTGGTCAGCGGCGGGGGAACCACCAGCTGTTGCCCGTTTCGGCTACCCAGATACAGTTGCTCGCCGTTGCTTGCGTACCGTGAGGCACAAGAGCTTAACAGCACCATTGACAGAATGATTATGGCAGATTTTTTCACAGTTTTCCTCTTTAAACCAATTGTAATTGTTTAAGAACAGCCAGCAGTTCCTGGTGATGTTGTTCAGCCAGGGGCGTCATGGGCAGGCGCAGTTCATTGTTTATCAGACCCATTTGACTTAAAGCCCATTTAACGGGGATGGGATTGGACTCAACGAACATCAACTGATGCAGCGGCATCAGCTGTTCATTAATACGCAGGCAGCCAGCACTGTCGCCATCGAGAGCCATGTCGCAGAGTTTAGCCATTTGGCGCGCTGCCACGTTGGCTGTTACGGACATAGCCCCCTTTGCTCCAGCCAGAAGCCACTGTGCTGTGGTTTCATCGTCACCGCTGAACACATCAAGGCTGTCCTGGCATAGTCTGAGTATCTGTTGCAGGCGTGCCATGTTGCCTGTGGCCTCTTTGATGCCCACGATATTGGAAATCTGAGCCAGTCGTGCCACGGTTTCGGGAAGCATGTCACAGGCGGTTCGGCCCGGTACGTTGTACAGAATGATGGGAATGGCCACTGCTTCGGCAATGTGACGATAGTGCTGATAGAGACCTTCCTGCGTGGGCTTGATGTAGGCCGGGGTCATGATCAGGGCCGCGTGCGCGCCGCTTTCCATGGCCATATGAGTCAGTTCGATGCAGTCGCGGGTTGCGTTGGCGGCGGTGCCGGCAATAACCGGGATGCGCTCACGTACCTGGTCAATAACCGTTTTGATAACCAGCTGTTTTTCTTCGCGATGAAGTGTTCCCGCCTCACCGGTTGTTCCGGCGGCGATAATCGCGTGCGTACCTGATGAAATATGGAATTCAACCAGGTCGCGCAAACGGGGCACGTCTACTTTGTCACCCTGAAAGGGCGTAACCAGGGCTACGATGCTGCCTCTAAACATATGACTTCTCCTGAATAGCAATATAAGGATAGTACCTTAAATACAAAAGCATGTCTTCTGTCCATGGCTCCATAATTATTTGACTATAAAATAAGCAGAAAGATTATTTATGTACTAGAATGATAGGTGATGGATCTAACAAAAAAGGAAATTCACCATGAAAAAATCATTACCGATTGTGTTTGCTTTGGGTTTATCCGCAGTGGGACTGGTGGGTTGTACTAACACGGAAGTAGGTACAGCCGCAGGTGGTGCCGCTGGTGCGGGTATTGGTTACGCAGTTTCCGGTGGCAGCGCCCTTGGTACGGTGGTTGGAGCGGGTGCCGGTGCTCTGATTGGTAATTCAATCGGCCAGAATCAAGACAGACGTAACTATTATCGACATCGCTACTATTATTAATACATCAGCTTTTGGTTTTTTTTCATCAGATTCCTGCTGGTACAGGGGAATCTTTTGTATTATAGGGACTCTCACCTTACAAGGAATGTCATGATGCAATTAAAAAATAAAGTAGCCATCGTAACCGGTGCTGCCAGTGGTATTGGCAAGGAAATCGCTCACGTTTACGCCAGAGCCGGGGCCAGGGTAGCGATAGCCGATTTGAATCTTGCTCAGGCCCAGGCCGCTGCCGACGACATCAAGGCGGCTGGCGGTGATGCAATGGCTGTGAGCATGGATGTCACCAATGAAGCTCAGGTTAACGCCGGAGTGGATGCTGTGGTCGAACATTTTGGCGGGGTTGACGTGCTGGTGAGTAACGCCGGGATTCAAATCATAGACGCCATCGACGAGCTGGCCTTTACAGATTGGAAAAAAATGCTGGCGATTCATCTGGACGGCGCGTTTTTAACCACGCAGGCCTGTATCAAACATATGTATGCAGCCGGCAGGGGCGGCAGTATTATTTACATGGGATCGGTGCACTCCAAAGAAGCATCAAAACTGAAGGCACCCTACGTAACCGCCAAGCACGGCCTGATTGGTCTGTGTAAAGTGGTCGCCAAAGAAGGGGCGGCTCATGGCGTACGTGCCAACGTGATTTGCCCGGGCTTTGTGCGAACGCCGCTTGTTGACAAACAGATTCCTGAGCAGGCAAAGGAGCTGGGTATCAGCGAAGCCGAAGTTATCAAAAATGTGATGTTAAAAGAAACGGTGGACGGCGAATTCACCACCACGGATGACGTAGCCCAGACGGCTTTGTTTTTCGCGTCGTTCCCCTCCAACGCCCTGACCGGACAATCTCTGATTGTCAGCCATGGCTGGTTCATGGAATAAGAACGGGAGAATCCAGATGAACGCATCCTTTGTCAGAGATAACGCCTTTGCCATGCCGTTTGGCAGCCCGTCTTATCCGCCCGGACCCTACCGGTTTATTAACCGGGAATATTTGATTATCACTTACGAAACAGACATTGATTTGTTGCGCGAGGTGGTTCCTGAGCCATTGGAGGTGGTGGAGCCATTAGTCAAGTTTGAAGTGATTCGCATGCCGGATTCAACAGGCTTTGGCGACTATACCGAATCTGGTCAGGTGATTCCGGTGAGGTATAAAGGCCGCGCCGGTAGTTACACCCATGCCATGTTTCTGGATGATTTGGCGCCGATAGCCGGAGGACGGGAGATCTGGGGATTCCCTAAAAAACTCGCGCAGCCTCGATTAAGCATCGAAAAAGAGGCCTTGCTCGGCACTCTGGACTACGGCTGCAACCGCATCGCCACCGCCACTATGGGATACAAGTATCAAACGCTGGATATTGAGCAGGTAAAGGCTTCGATGCTCAGCCCCTGTTATTTGTTAAAAATTATTCCACACGTTGACGGCAGTACGCGGATTTGTGAGCTGGTTGAATACGAGTTGTGTGACGTGACGGTTAAAGGAGCCTGGACTGGTCCGGCACAACTGGAGCTGTTTCATCATGCTCTGGCGCCTGTCGCATCCCTGCCGGTAAAGCGCGTGGTGAGCGCTACGCACATCGTATCAGATTTAACTCTGCCTTATGGACGGGTTGTGTACGACTATCTGAAATGAGGTAGATGTGTTCCCGGATTACGCTGGGGTTCTGGACGAGATTGTAGCCCGGATTAGGCGATAGCCGTAATCCGGGAATACGCCGGGCCCGTCGATTTTATTTTGATGCCCTGGCATCCAGCTAATATTCCCTTAATGTTTCCTGATTATTATGTGATCATTCGTATCTTACCTGTCGATGTAACACCTATGCCCATCTATATTGAAAACGGAGATGAAATTGCCCTGTCTAAAACCGATGACAAGCGTGGCGGTAAGAATAACGGGCTGGCAGATGGTTATTATCTTGGAACCAATGGCCGCCAGTATTTTATCAAACAACCGCAGGACACAATGGAGTTGTTCACGGAATTGTTCGCCGGGCAGTTGCTGCAGGAATTTAAAAAACATAAGTTTGTAGATGAAAAACTTCACAGCTCCCTGATTTGCGCGGATTTGGTTCGCATGGAGAGCGGCTCGTATGCCCTGATTCAGCCTAAAGTCGATTTTCTTGAGCTGTATCACATTATTGGTACAGGTTACGCCGATGGTTCCGATCGTAACCTCTGGCTGGAAATGTTTTCCGGCCCTTCGTACTATCCGATTCTGGCGCAACGAGGCTATTACTATGGCCTGTCTACCTGCCTGATGTTTTCCGTCCTGCTGGGCGATTACAGTGTGCACAGTGGCAATGTAGTCTGCATCTCAGCACCAGCGGCTGCCTCTTCGTCTTCGTCATCCTTCACGCCGCTGCCTGTTGATCAATATGCAAAAATTGACTGGGGCGCTTCGTTTCGTCATTTTGCTCATCCAGAAAACAATATTGATTTGCTGACTCCCTTTGAGTATCGCGGCGTACTAAACTACAAGGGATTTACCAAGGGTTATTTGAGCAACTACAGACAGGTTCCCGGCCTGTATGCGTCTATTGTGCGTGCCGCTGAACTATTCCAGAATCAGATAAATCAAGGCATATTGTCGGAAATAATCGCCCAGGTATTGCGAAAAATGCCGGCTGATCTGCTGAATCAAGACACCAAAGACCGGCTGGCCAGCTATATGTCCATGCCTTGCTTCTCAAGGGTGAGCTTCGGTGGTGATGGAGAGGTTGAAGAGGTTGCAGTGGCTTTCGCAGAGGTGTTGATGACCCGGCTCCAGCTCATGCCCACGCTGATCCGCTTCGAGCAAACGTTATCCGACTCCGGTTTCTCTTTGATGGCTGGCACTGACACGCCTTTCTCGGCGCAGATGGCAGAATGGAAAAATCTTGTGGATGTGTTGACGGAAACGACAGACAGACTGGATGTGAGCAGTCTTGATGTCACGGCATTACAGAATAAATTTAATCAGCATGTGCAGCATTTGGCACAACAGGCCGAGCTGTTCGATCTCTGGCCTCATGTTGACGGGCAAAACATCAACCTGCTGGCACCGTATTACAACGGGGACAGTTGTGTGCATCATGGCAGTGCGTTTCTTCCATACTATCGTGAAAGCGATTTGCTGCGCCGTTTGTATACCATTGATTGTCAGTCAGGCGGTGTGGTTCGCCTGCATCATTATGAGCTGGCCAATAAAGTGTATGTGAGTCAGGTCAGCGATTCGTACTGGCTCACGATTACCAACAGCCTGAATGCCGGCATGGGTGTTATCAATGCCATTCAGCTGCTGCAGAAGCCCGGTGCCTCCACGATGCCGGAACTGCAACAGGGGTTTCGCGAACAGTTACAGATTTTTAATGACACGCATGCCAGATTGCTGAATTATCTGCCGCAGACATCTGAGCAGATTACAGCGCGTGATTTTGGCAGCCATTGTTTTTATCCTGTCACGGATGATGAGCTGGATGCCATGAACGGCACAGAGCTGGCCATGCTTTGTCTGGAAGAGCTGAACGCGACCGAGCCGAGCCCGCTGGTATTGCGAATTGTTAAAAATGACTCGCGCTGGTCTCGACTGGCTGAGGCCATGGACGATGGCCGTTTTAACGAGCGGGCAGACCTTATCAGTAAAATGCAGCGTCTTTCTGCCTGGCGTGCCGGCGTGGAGCGCATATTGGCCAACAGCCAGGCCTTCCATCAGCAAACCGATCTTGAGCTCAAAAGCGAATGCCTGGTTCGGCTTTATCAGGATGTGGATGCCTTGCCGGATTGTTTCAGGTCGACGTTATCTGACCTGTTGGTGCAGTCCGTTGCCGAGCTGAGGGAATACCGGAATTTGCAGGCGGTCTGGCAGGAAGCGGCTGCCACGTTTGGCTCAGCCAGGCGTGACAGTAAACTGGAAGCGTACCAGGCTCTGCATACAGCTTACACCGCGCTGCCAGATGTATTAAAACCTCTCTTTGAGGCCAGCGAGCGGCTTGCTCATAACGAATACGTATATCTGAGCTGTCTGGCGGCGGGCAGTGCTGCCAACGTGACCGAGCTGAGTGACGCCTATGGCGCGCTGACTGTCGGGCAGAAAGCGGGGTATCCTGAATATCAGCTGATTCATGCCTTGCGGGCCTCAGACTGTATCAGCGATGTATATCCGGTTTCTCAGGCTCATGCTGTCCTGCAACGTCTGCAGGCGCCGCATATTGATCCACAGCTGCAGCGGGAACTGCTCGACGGGGTTCCCGGCTGCCCGGTGCTTTGGCAGACCATCAGCCAGCTGGAACAGGCTGAACTTCCTGTGTCGCTGTTGCAGGATTTATTACGCCTGAAAGCTTTTTGCGACAGCAGGCGCGAGTTAAACCGGGATCTGAGTCTGGGACGGGCATATAACGCATCCATCGATCGCTTTTATCAGGATGTGCTGAACATTCGGGTTTCAAACCGGACACGGGCTGAACAATCCCTGGCTATGGTGGACTCGGCGCGCCAACATTTCCAGCATCGTCATCCCTTGATTCTGCGCTTGTTTGGCGATGCCTTGCTGGTGATTTCGTCTTTGGTAGGTATTGGAATTTACATCGGCCACAAACGGATAAGCGAAGGCAAGAGCGCTTTTTTCTCCAACACCGCAACCAACACCAAACGTGAGTTTGCGCAGCACTGGCTGAATAGTGAGGATTTGATTGAAGACAGTACCCCTTTGTTGAAATCGCCCTGAAATATCCATTCACTCCTTTGCCCACCCTACCCCTGTATTTAATGTTGATAAGGCTCCAGGATGGTTTCCCGCCTGCGCGGGAACGATAGTCCGGAGTTTTGTCCAGCACAGAGGATCCTACAGTAAAATTAATCATCGCTTAATGTCTACTTAATATTCATCTCGTACAATTGATTAAACAAGTTTTGTATCCAGAGGCCAAAATATGAGTGTTCTTCATGAAGCTAATCAGCGCTTGCTGAGTGATCTTTTTAAAATTTACCCAGATCTGCAGGAAAACACACGTGATGACTTTGGGAACGAGGAAGTGAGCTCTCCGGTGTTCTCGGTTGAGGTCGGTCCTCGACAGGCTGCAGCCTCTTCTTCTTCACCCTCATCCACACTGACGATTCATTCTGGCGATTACGCATACAATGCTGCCCGGGCAATTGCGCGTATCGCCCACATACTGGACGGGGTAGTAACCAGTAGCTTTGCAACGGCTCAGGCTGGAAAATTAGGTTTGGAGCTGGCTAAAAAAAATGGAAACGGCAGAATTATCCGCCAATGTTTTAAATACCTTGATAAAGTTGAGTGGATTCCAAAAGTTGTAGATGAACAAACATATCAACTGGCGCAGGCCTTGCGAACCTACGTGAGCACCTTGTTAGCTCCCGAAAAAAACATACTGGATTTTTCCGTAGCCGGGGGAAACCAAACGCTCCAGAATTATGCGGCTCAGGGAAAAGATCAACTGCGTCGTATGAGTATTAATCTGGAGGCGCGTATTCAGGCCTACGAGGTGAATATTAAGGACTTTGACAGGAAACTGGCGTTTTATGAACTGAAGAGAGACGTGGATAACGCAGCGCGGGCGCTTTTTCAAAGCTGCCGGGAACAGTCGATGGAGATCTCTGAATACGCTCTGGACGGAAATGAGAGTGACACGGAACTGGCCAGCAAGGAAGCAGTTCTGCAACGAATCGCTGAGGAATTAAAACCGGAAACGGGCAGCCGATATCAGGCATTTAATTCCTTGCTTGGTGAGTACAAAGGTCAGATAGCTCATTTCAGTCAGGAATTACAAGCCCCGGCGTTTAAAGAAAGTTTTCAAACCAATACCCTGTTGATCCGCATGGCAAACGCTATTCTTCGCCATTCGCAGGAAGACATTGAGCGCGAGAAAAAACAATACGAAGGGCTGCTTCAGAGTGGGCTGCTTCAGAGTGGGCTGAACACCAGGCTGCATCGCCAACACATACCAGAACCTGTAGAGCTCCCGGAGCCTAAGATGATCATTGCCAGTGCGGATGAGATTGCAGACAGTACTTTTTTGATGTTCAGCCGATTAACGACAAGAATCAATGACTATCTCAGTAAATGCGAGGCGGTCAGAGCCGTTGGTCGATTATTTCGTGAGCATTATCCAGAAAGCAGAGACTACCCATTGCCTGCTGAATTTGTTTTGCCTGTCTCCCTGCCTTCCAGTGCCTCGCCACAGGAACAGATCAATGCGCGTATTGAAGCTCTGAGAGCCCTGGAGGCGCGCCTGGAACAGTATCACCAGGAATTAGAGACTGCCAGGCAGACCTTTGAAGCCGCTGTATCTGTGCCAGCCGATGACGAGTCCCTGTTCGAGCTTATCATTCGACAAAAAAACCGCTATCTGACCCGATTTGGTGAAGGTGTACAGGGTGTAGAGGAAGCGCTGGAACGTGTCCGTGCGGAATCAGCAGTGCAGCAGCGTGAGCTGTCGCGTTACGATACAAATGCCAGGGCTATGAAATTAAACAGCCTGGAACGGTCTCTGCAACAGATGACCGCCGCGGTTATCGCTACAGAGCGGGCGCATGGGCAGCAGAACGAGGATTATGGTTATGTGCTCAGTGAAGAGAACAACCGCGCCAATCAACTTCGGTCCGATATTGCCGCCCTGGAAGCGCAACATGCCAGCAGCGAACAGAGATTGGTTGCCTGCATTGGCTCATTGAAGCAAATTGCCCAGGAAAAAGTTGACCCCCTGCAGCTCAAGGCTGATATCGATGCGTTTATAGGCGCTGACCCGAAAAGAGCCTTTGGCATGTATTCAGAGGAGCAATTGCTGAGTATGTTTCAAATTTCGGCCATAACAGATGATCATGATGAGCTGGCAAGCAATTCTGGCGCTGTTTTGAATAGCGATGAGAGCATATTAGGGTGGTTCACTGGTCAACAGAGCCTGCCGGCAGAGCTAAAGCAAAAGTGGGATGAGCGTGCCCAAAACAGGCTGAAAGAACTGGAGCCGGTTTTGGCTGAGATTACAGCACGTGAAGACAGGTTAAAACAGGCTCTGGAGCCTCTGGAAGAGACTTTGCGGCTCCAGGCCGCACGCCTGGCTGAGCTTAGGCAAGAGCTCGCTGATGTTGAGTCGGTCATCGCAGTCGAGCGACAGGCGCTGGACGATTCGTCAGTGAGACAGGATTTTGTCAGGCTGCGACGGGACATGGCACGCTACGAGCTGGATTATGCAAAACTGGATGATCATCTGATTGCCGTAGAAAAGGCAAGACAAGACCTGCAAAACCAGATTGCTCAGGAGCCCGGTGATGCCGTGGATGCGCATATCAATGTCTGTCAGGCACTGCTTCAGGCCATTGAGCCGGACGCTGCCATGAAGCAGCTGCTGTCCGAACTGCCGGCCAGACGAGAGGAGCTCTACGGTCGACTGGCAGAGCTGCCAGCTCACCTGGCCGAGCAAAGCAACGAACTTCGCACACGTCTTGATATGATGAGCAATCGTACGCTGCCAGACCTGGCACAAGACCTTGAAAAACAGGTTTCGGATCGTCTTGAGGCCTTGAGAAACGAATTATCGCAATCGAGGCAAGCGCTGTCAGATGAGGGCAGCCCCTCTATTGAGGCATCCGCGTCGCCCAATGCGCATCAAACGTCAACACCTTTGTCTCCCGACAGTGAAGGTGAACTGAGCCTTGATGAATCCGATGGGCCAATTTCAGTTGTCGAGGAAAAGCGCGTGACTCCCTTACCGAAAAGTCTGGGTGACTATTATGTCTATGCCAACAAGCCTCGGAGGAACGTACATTTTTGGGCACCCGCCAGCGCAAACCGGGATTCACTCAGAGAGGGAGGCAGGACATTTCACTTTTTAGCGCCAGATGAGCGGAATCTGACCAAGGATGGTTTGAAAGCAAAAATTCTGGAGTATTTCAAGTCGGCAATAGAGCGTTGCGAGACCCCGGATGAGTTGAATAAATGCGAAGAGGACATACGCAAAAGATCAATCGAATATCAAATCATCATCACCAGTCAGGGGTTGTTAACGTCTCGCGTGGGCAAAACCGATTCGCTGAAAGCCACCAACGAGATGGTACGGGATAAATACGAGCAGCTGAACTCAGGACTGAAATTATAATAATAAGGCTGTGCCTGAGCCTGAATTCGCCAGGTTCAGGAGATATTCATGAAAACATAGTCTGTCGTTCCCGCGAAAGCGGGAACGACTTTATCTGGCTACTCAATACGTTACGTCATACCCTCACACCGTCTCTGTCTTCAGGTTCGTACAGTCAAACCAATATACAGAATATGACTCAATGTGTTTTGCGTTTGTCCCAGTCTGTATTGATTCAAATATCCCAGCTCCCAGAAATGATGTTTCTTCAGAATATTGACGCCAGCGAACAGGCGGTTTTGGTTGATACTGCCGCTGTTGACCCAGGAGGGATGATTCAGGTTAATAAACAGCTCTTCCCAGGCCAGCGGATAGATGCTCGGCAACACGGCCTGCTGCAGGCGCAGGGTCATTCGCTGCCGCAGGCGCCAGGCGGTTCCCGGTGATTGATCCTGAAATCGTTCTTCGAGGCGGGTTCTGCTGGACAGCATCATGTTGTCATCCTGTAACATGTCCCAGATAAGCTGTTGCCAAAAGCGGTGTTCCTGCGGTGTGCTGCTGATAAGGTTGGGCGTTTGCCACTGATAGCCCAGCCACAGATTGAAATGATTACGCAGAACATGGCCGAGCTCAGCACTGAATAACGCCGTTTCCACCCCATGTGCCTGATTAATAAAGCGGGAGCTGTTACGCAGGTTGTAATATGTTTTTTTTGAATCAGACAGTGGGCCATTGATGTTGAGATCTGCCCAGAGTTTTTCATTGGTCAGTGCGAAGACAGGGCTGGCCATGATGTAACAGGTCATCAACAGAAGCGGAAAAAAGGATCGCAATTGGTCTCGTCCGGGAAACAGGGCAGGCTATTGTATTCTATCTGGATTTCGCAGGTCTTTCCATCCGTGTACTCATGTTGCTCCGATACGTAGGTTGGGCCTTGGCCCAACAAAGAATGTCTCACCAGAACCATTGTTGGGCCAGGGCCCAACCTACGGTTTTATGCGCATTGTTGAATTATTCGGCGCTCTGGTGAGAGGATGGATTTTAGCCGCATCAATGGGTATAGTCTTAACCTGATTTTATCCAGGGATACACCATGAGCAAAGTAATCCGTCCATTTGAAAACAGGCTGCCCAGACTGGGTAAACGTGTCTATATCGATCCTCAATCCACCGTAATCGGCGATGCGGTGCTGGGATGTGATGTCTCCGTATGGCCCATGGCGGTGATTCGTGCCGACGTCAACCATATCCGCATAGGCGATGCCTGCAATATTCAGGATGCCGCTGTTTTGCATGTGACCCATGTTGGCCCCTACAGCCCCGATGGTGGACCTCTGACACTGGGTAAAGGTATTACTGTCGGCCATCAGGCCGTACTACATGCCTGCACCGTGGACGATTATTGCCTGATCGGTATGGGGGCGTTGATTCTGGATAATGTACATATTGAACATCATGTGATGGTGGGAGCCGGTGCGGTGGTAACACCAGGAAAACGATTGGAAAGCGGGTATCTTTACCTCGGTAACCCTGCTCGCAGAATCCGTCCTCTGACGAGCAGTGAAACAGAGCAGCTGGAGTATTCCGCTGCACATTATGTACGCCTGAAAGACAAGTATCTCAGCTGTTCCCAATAGGCTCAGGACTTCAATTCCTCTTTCAGCTGGCTGCGAAACAAATGGTAGTCTACTTCCAGCGCGTGGCGTATGGTTTGTTTGAACCGGTTGCTGGCGTGCTGCCTTTCCTGTTCTATTTTCATTTCCAGCCTGTCCGGGCGCGGCAGCCTGCCGGCGATGATGCTGGCGGCAATATTGGCCTGATGATCCGCCAGAGGCCAGATACAGCCCTGGGGCTGGAATAAACCAATAAAATACAGATTATCGAAATCCGGGTGCATCATTTTTCGATACAGGGGAATATGCGTGGCATGACTGAATTCAATCAGTGACGAATCAAAAAACGGAAAGGTCGTTTTATAACCTGTTGCGAAAATAACGGTATCAAAATCCTCGCACTGGCCATTCGTAAAGTACACCGTGTTTCCTTCCATTCGCTCAATGCCTGGGCGTACACCGATTTTGCCGTGACGGATAAAATACAGTAACTCGGAGTTAATGGTAGGGTGCGTTTCCAAGGGCTTGCTGTCGGGTTTCTGCAGGCGGTACTTCGCGTAGCGACCCTGAATAATACGGATCACAAAGGTTGTCAAAGCCTGTTTCAGCCGAAACGGCATCCATTTGATGGTTGCAAAGGCGATGTCTGTGGGCTTGCCAAAGACAAACTTGGGGAAAATATGCTGACCACGACGCATGCTGATGCGGGTTTTCGCGGCCACGCGGGAAACTTCTACCGCGACATCGCAGGCCGAGTTTCCGGCACCTACCACCAGTACCCGTTTGTCTTTGAAGGGGGCCGCCTTTTTATAGGCGTGAGAATGCAGCACCTCGCCCTGAAAACTGCCCTTATATTCTGGTAAAAACGGATCAGAGTGATGACCATTCGCCACCATCAGGTAATCAAAGAGTTCATCATGCTCGCCGGCTTCGTCATGATAATGAACCAGCCAGCGCTGGTCATCTGTGCGCGTAATCCGCTCAACCCGAGTATTGAGGCGCAGGTACTGGTCGACTGAAAAATGGCGGGCGTAATCTTCAAAATAGCTCAGGAGCTGACTATGCGATGGATAGTCAGGATAATCCGGTGGCATGGGAAAATCTTCGAACTCCGACAGGCGTCTCGAGCTGATGGTATGAGTGGTTTCATACACACTGGAATGCTGATTATCCTCAGAATAATACCAGTTACCGCCGATACGATGATTTTTTTCAAATACGGTGATCTGATTCAGGCCATGCTGAAGCAGGTTTTTAGCTGTGGTCAAACCGCAGGGGCCGGCACCAACAATACAGATTTTGGGAGAAACGCCAGAGCATTGCTTCACGATATACCTCTCGTACACGAAGACATGAAATTATTGAACCAATCAAGAATGTTTGCCGGGCTTTTTCAATACAGCCAATACGTTTTTAAGCATCAAATCCTGAACAGCGGAATTTTTGTCAATAGTAAAGTGATTGACAGAAATCCCTTCCAGTTTATCGACATTCAGGTTGTCAATCCGGGTAAGGGTCGGGTTTTCGGCGACCAGACGGATGCCGCTGAACATGGGAACATAACCCGGTTTGTATATATTAATGGCATGCTGCACGTTGGCACTGACCTTGATCGGGGCTACGGCATCAACGGTTATCAGCAGGGCAACGGGGATATTGGCTCGACCCAGCTCGCGCGCCACCTTGATTTGCTCGTTGGCTCCCAGGGAATGACCAATGAGTACGATGGGTGTCTGAAGCTCGTGAGCGCGATAATGCTTAATGATGTAGGTGCTGAGATCGTCCTGTTTGAACCAGATCGTGCTGGCCGACTGAATATGGTATTGCGTTTGCAGTGTTCGCTGCAGATCGCTCATGCCCGTGCTGAAAATACCGCCCAGACCGCCGCGCATGGTATACACTTCGCCACGGTAGTCCGGGTTTTTATTGGCCGTTTCCCTGCCCAGGTTGTTGAGTTTAGGCAACAGATCCATGCAGCCGTTCAGCAACAGACAAAGCAGCAGGGCAAACAGCGGGCGAAAAGCATGTAAGTGAGACGAGCGTCGCAAGATAGGGTTTCTCAGTCAGGAAATAAACGAATTGCGTATTCTACCTAATTTTTAATCAGGTTAAAACCCTGGAAATACGCTGATTTTTTTATTTGCTCAGGTTCCCTTAAGAAAAGATGCGGTATACTGTGCAACATTACAGCATCTCGATAAACGGACAAACTACCATGCCACAACAACATTCCGACTTTTTTCGTGCCATGCAAAGCACTTCCGTGGTTGACTGGCTTCGGAGCGCCGAACTTCCTGGCGATGCTGACGGCAGCAGCAGCTACGATCAGCTCAGCGATTACCTGCGTGAATGTAATGACGCCAGGTTTGGTATTGTCTCAAAACTGAGTGAAGAAGACGAATGGGTGCGTGACGCCACTGCGGCAACACCGCTGAATGAGCGCCCACCTCATGACTCACCGGATATCGAAGCCAATAATGCCTTGTTGCGCTGCCTGTCTCGTCTGCGTCCGATTGATTACGTACTTGCCAGGATAAGCCAGGCACCTGAACGCATGACTGAGTTCAGGCAGCAATTGAAACATGCTCTGGCCACTCAAATAGCAGATATGTCAAACGTGGTCAATCGCGATGATATGGGCTCTGACAATAAACGGGCTCGCATCAGGCGAATCGAAACCGACTTTAATCAAATGCTGGTCCAGGCGCTGCATCAGGCCAATCTGACCGAAGGTTGCGAAACAAAAAAAGATGTGGAAAAGCTGTTGTTTCACTACCGGAACCTCTCCAGTCTGATGGTGCCGGCCAGACCGATGATCACCCTGACCTATGACAGCGAAACCCGGGTTCTGCAACGCGAAACACAATACCCGGTAACCCTGAAAACCAAAAAACAGGTTGAGACGGCCCGGGCTTTGCGCGAGGTGGTTAGACCCTATGAGCACGCAGACAAAAACTCACACACGGTACGCAGCGTGGCCGAGCAGCAGGCCGATAGTTTCTTTGCTCACCTGATCGCCGCAGAGGATAGAGCCTTGCCTGCCCAGGCACGCAAAACGCATCTGGTTGGGATAAAAAATGCGTTCATCGTAAAAAATGAGCTGTACTTCGACCGGGACGATGCCAGCGGTTTAAATGGTCCGGCAGACAGGACGCTCTGGCTGGCGCGAACCGGATCACCGGCTTACGTTGGGCCTGGAGAATCAATGGAAACCATTCGGGATCAGGCGCTGGAGAATCTGGAGCAGATTCGTATGACGGCCACCCGGCTCATGCCGATGCCGGAGACTGCCCGTCACGCCATCCCTGATGATTCCGATGAGGACAGTATTTTGCCCGCATGCAGCAGCATTGACTACATGCAGCCGTCACGTTTGAAGCTGCATATCACCTGCTTAAACACCAATACATCTCTGCAGCACCAAAGCACCATTGTTAAGAGCATTGAGCATGCCGTGTCGAGCGTGGTTGGCGATGAGATGTCTAATCTGCCAACCAATGCGCATGGGCTGACCAAGCCAGTTGAAATCTCCGATGCTCTTTATCTGGATCATGACCGCAAAAAGCCCAAAGGCCGTGCGCCCCTGCTGAAAGCCGAGCGCCTCGATGATGTGGCGCAGGTGATTCTGGCCGCAGCGAAAAGACCCAATACTCTGAGCGTGGTCAACTGCGCCAGCGGTCAGGACCGAACCGGTACGGCTATCGAAAAGGCAACGCAGCTATGGATGAGTGCCTGTTACGAGGAGCAGGAGCTGAACACGGATAAAATCGATGCGATGCGCGCCATGGGTGGTAATGCCGCTGAAATCACCACTCACCATGTGCATGGTTCACCGGGTATGAAAAACGATTCAAAGGCTAACAATACGCTGGGAGACCGGCGAACCTTTTCTGATGTGGCTGATTCCCAATACTATCTGCCCAGTGCTGGAACCAATAAAAAGAACCGGGTGCGGGATGTCCGCTTTTTGAGGTATGCGGGCATGATGGCTGTGGATGATTACCGTCAACGGCTGCGTGCTTTTCACGACAGCATTGTCTCTCTGCCTTGTCAAACGGAGCAGGAAAAGGCCCTGTTTGGTGCCGCTGTCGCGGTATATGAATCCGTACGGTTTCTGGCCGGAGAGCAGCCCCGGTATTTGAGGCCGGGAAGTCTGGCACAGTTAAATCAGGTTTTGTTTCACGCCAACGCGGCTATCACAGACTCTGAGAACCCGCTGCATGCACAACGGCTTAACGAGCTGTCTCATGCTGTATCTGGAAGGGAGTCCAAAGCCTGGAAAGCCCTTGGTATTGCCTTGATGGTTCTTGGCAGCCTTGCGCTTGCTGTGGTTACCCCTGTATTAGCGGCTAGCGGTGTTGGCGTGGTTGCAGCCGTAGGGGCCGGTGTAGTCGGCCTTGCCGCCATATACACCGGGCTGGGCTTTTTTAACAGCAACCGCCAGAACGGGCTGGCCGGAACGGTCGCGAATTTGAGCAGGCAAATAAACATTCCGGAAGAAAGAAGCGACAGCGAACTATCACCTTTGTTAGTCAACTAACTCCTCTCGGCCCTTAAACCAGGACAGGGCATCGGGATTAGCCAGCGATTGCAGGTTATTCACCGCCTGCCCGTGCACGGTCTGACGCACGGCCACTTCCACAATTTTACCGCTGATGGTGCGGGGAATATCCCCCACCTGCAGTATTTTGGCTGGTACATGGCGTGGTGACGCATTATTGCGGATGGTTTTGCGGATCAGATCCTGCAGTGCGTCGTCGAGAACCAGCCCCTCACGCAGTTTGACAAACAACACCACCCGCACATCGTCCTGCCAGTCCTGACCAATCACCACACTGTCAAGGATGGCCGGGATGCTTTCGATCTGGCGATAAATTTCAGCCGTACCAATACGCACCCCACCCGGATTTAACACGGCATCCGAGCGGCCATGAATAATCAGACCGTGGTGTCGGGTTATTTCCGCGAAATCTCCGTGCGCCCAGACGTTGTCAAAACGATTGAAATACGCTTTGTGATAGAGGCTTTTGTCTTTGTCCTTCCAAAAGCTGACCGGCATGGAGGGAAAGGGTTTGACACAAACCAGTTCGCCACGTGTCTGAGTCACCGAATGTCCCTGTTCATCGAATACCTTCACATCCATGCCAAGACCAAGGCATTGCAGTTCGCCGCGATAAACCGGTAACAGGGGATTACCGAGTGCAAAGCAGGAAACAATGTCCGTTCCGCCTGAGATGGAGCTGAGCTGCACATCCGCCTTGATTTGTTGATAGACGAAGTCGTAGTTTTTCGGCAGCAGCGGCGAGCCGGTTGACAGAATCGTGCGCAGACGCGGCAATCGATAACGAGTGATGGGGGTAACGCCAGCCTTTTCCACAGAAGAAATGTATTTGGCGCTGGTGCCAAAAACCGTCACGCCTTCCTCTTCCAGTAATTGAAACAAACGCCAGGCATCGGGATGCGTGGGAGCGCCTTCATACAGGGTGAGGGTGGTGCCAAGCGCCAGTGCCGACACCATCCAGTTCCACATCATCCAGCCACAGGTAGTGTAAAAGCATAAATTGTCATTCGGCCCCAGATCTGTGTGCAGACCCAGTTCCTTAATGTGTTGCAGCAGGGTTCCGCCAGCGCCGTGAACGATGCATTTAGGCTTGCCTGTGGTGCCGGAGGAAAACAGAATATACAGCGGGTGGGCAAAGGCCTGCTGGCTGAATTCCAGCTTGCTGGTGTCCTGAACGAAATCGTCCCACTTGACGGCTGGAATATCGGCATCAAAGACTGGGTTGCTGTGAATGACAGGGCAAATGACCACGCGCTCCAGGCTGGGTATGGCCTTGTATACGTCAATGATTTTGCTGCGTGCATCATGTGCCTTGCCAAGGTACTGATGACCATCGCAGACAAATAAGAGCCTGGGTTCGACCTGTCCCAGGCGATCAACCGCTGCCTGAGCACCAAAGTCTGGTGAGCAGGACGACCAGACCGCGCCCAGCGAGGCAGTGGCCAGCATGGCAATGATGGTCTGTGCGACATTAGGCATAATCGCCACCACCCGATCACCGCAGCCAATACCAGCCTGTTTTAATCCAGCAGCACAATGCGCAACCTGCTGGTGTAACTGTTGAAAGCTGATAACCTCACGATTCCCGTTTTCATCTATGCTGACCAGCGCCGGATGCGCGTCCCTGCGTTGCAATAACTGCTCAGCAAAGTTCAGCGTCGCGCCGTCAAACCAGGTCGCGTCAATCATGCGCGGCTCTTGGTTTAAGACACTTCTCGCGGGGGTGTTGAAGCGGATATTGAAAAAATCACACAGGCTTTGCCAGAACTGGTCTGGCGCATCTGTTGACCAGCGATGCAGCTGCTGATAATCGTGAAAGGATAAACCGTATTGCTGTTCGGCAAAACGCATGAACTGCCACATGCGTGAAGCCTGAGGATGTTGAGGTTGCCATACTGCGCTCATAAATTACGTCCTTTTTGTATAATGTTGCCCGCCCTACAGGGGCTGCTGCTGAGTAATGCAATGAATGCCACCACCTCCGGCAAACACATCGAGGGCATCGATCTGGCTGATTTTATGCCTTGGGTACAGCTTCTGAAAGAGGCGATACGCTGCCTGGTCATGGGGTTCGTAACCAAAGGCAGGCATGACAATGCCGCCGTTGGCCAGATAAAAATTAATATACGACAGAGTCAGGCGCTCGTTATTCAGCCAGGTGGCCGGAGGCTGCTCCACCGTGTGTACCGTCAGTTTTCTGCCCCGCGCATCGGTGGCCGATTGCAGGATGGCCAGATTTTCCTGCAGGCGTGCGTAATTTTCGTCCTGTCTGTCTTCTGTGATCAGGCATAAAACGGTTCCTGGTGCTATAAAACAGGCAATTTCATCGATGTGTCCATCGGTTTCATCGCCCACCAGTCCCTGATTCAGCCAGATGATTTTTTCTGTGCCCAGAAAATCATTCAGGAAGGTTTCAATCTCGGCCTGGCTTAGGTCGGGGTTACGATTGGCGTTCAGCAGGCATTCGCGACTGGTTAACAGCGTGCCTTCACCATCGACGTGAAAGGAGCCGCCCTCCATGACCAGCGGGGCCTTAAAGCTGCGGGCCTGTGTCTGGGCCAGCACAAATGACGCCAGCTGCCTGTCCAGCTCGCAATCGGGGTAGTTACCGCCCCAGGCGTTATGAATCCAGTCTACACCAGCCAGTTCGTTCTCTGCGTTTAATAAAAAGGTGGGGCCGGTGTCGCGTGTCCACGAGTCGTTTAATGGAACGCTGATTTGTTGAATCCGGTTGCCGCACAGTTCGCTTACACTGGCTTCGTCACCTGGATTAACCAGCATGGTAACCGGTTCAAACTGAGCAATGGCAAGCGCCACGCGGGCGTAAGCTGCCCGGGCGCGCGCCATGCCAATGCCTGCCCAGGTCTCCTGATGGCAGGGCCAGGCCATCCAGCAGCGTGCATGGGTATGCCATTCTGCCGGCATGTAAAATCCGCATTGTCTGGGAGTCTGCATGATTATCCTTTTATTTTCTGGTTATCCAGATAGGTTTGCTGAGAGAAAATACTGCGTAATTCGTTCAAACAGGATTCTACGGTTTCCTCCGGCAGGTCGGTGGAAATCAGTTGCTTTTCGTAGGATTGCAGTAAGCGTTTGCTGTCGTAGTGGGCAAAACTCAATACATTGGTAATGGTGTCGCCGGTGATCAGGTCATTGATTTCAAACTGCCCATCGTCGCCTAACTTGACGTCCATGGAATTGGTGTCACCAAACAGATTGTGCAGATTACCCAGAATTTCCTGATAGGCGCCTACGAGAAAAAAGGCCAGCGCGTAGGGTTTTTTGCTGTCAAACGGGGGCAGGAGCAAGGTGGTGTTGACGCTGGAGCGTCCAGTGTATTGTTTCAGGGTGCCGTCCGAATCGCAGGTTAAATCCTGCAGAATACTGTGCATTTTAGGTTCGACGTTCAGTTGAGAGATGGGCGCAACCGGAAAAATCTGGCCAATGGCCCAGGCATCGGGAAGCGACTGGAAAAAAGACAGGTTACAGAAAATCTTTGCCGCCATGCGCTCGTTTAACTGGTCTATCAGTGCCTGATCGCCAGGATGGCTGGCGCGCAGTCTGGACTGAATTTCAAAGCAGATGCTGGTGAAGAACTGTTCTACTTTCGCTTTCTCCTTCAGAGAAATAATGCCATGTTTGAACAGGGAGTGCGCTTCGTTCAGCGAATGGGTGGCGTAGTTGAAAATTTCACTGGGCTGATCATCGGTAATGGATTGCCATGTGTCGACGATGTCGCGAATGACATGAGAGTCTTCGGCGTCCACGTGAGGCAGCTCGCGGTTGATTTTCACCTGCTCCACGTCGGTAATATTGGTGATTAAGACGGCGTGGTGTGCGGTTAAGGCACGGCCAGATTCGGATATGATGTTGGGTTCGGGCTGTTCCGCCTCTTCGCAGCGGTGACGAATGGCCAGCAGAATATTGGTCGCGTATTCTTTCAGGCTGTAGTTCATGGAGCAGCCGCTGCTGGAATGCGTTCCTTCGTAGTCAATGCTCAGGCCGCCGCCAACGTCAACATACGTGACAGGCGCCCTGAGTTTGCGAAGTTCGATGTAATAGCGTGCGACTTCCTGCATGCAACGGCGAATGTCATGAATGTTTGCGATTTGTGAACCGAGATGGCAGTGCATTAACTGCAGACAGTCAAGCTGGTTTTCAGCTTCGAGGCGGGTGATCAGATCGATAATCTGTTCGGCCTGTAAACCAAATTTGGACTTGGCGCCGCCGGTGTTTTCCCATTTCCCGGCGCCTTTGGTCGTCAGACGAATACGGACACCGAGTGCCGGCTTGATATTCATGCGGGCGGATTCTCTGAGAATAATCTCCAGTTCGGATTGCTTCTCAATGACGATAAACACTTTATGACCCATTTGCTGGGCTATCAGGGCGATGCGTATGTAGGCGGCATCCTTGTAGCCGTTGCAGATAATGGTGGCGCTGGTCTGTCCAAGCATGCCCATAACCGCCATCAGCTCAGGCTTGCTGCCAGCTTCCAGCCCGATGGAATGTCCGGGCGTTTTGAGCAGTTCACGTACTACGCATTGTTCCTGATTTACTTTGATGGGGTAGACGAGGGTATAGTTTCCTCGATAGTCAATTTCTTCGATAGCCTGATGAAAGGCGGCGTATAGCTTTTTGACCCGATCGTGAAGGATATCGGTAAAGCGAATAAGCAGGGGGAGTTTGAGGCCTGCGCGACTGGCTGCGTTGACTATCGCCAGTAATTCAACACCCTGTTGAGATGGCTGCCTGCATACTTCGATGTTGCCCTGCTCATTGGTTGAGAAATACCCATCCCCCCAGTTGGCCATGTTGTATGAGTTGCTTTCCTGCTCTATCGTATTATTCATTCAGAGTCCTGATTAAGGTAGGGGGGAGCTGATCAAATCCTGATAGCTTTGTGGCTGACGCTGTCTGGCGAAGGGGAATAGTCGTCCCCACAAATCACGCTGTTCCAGCTCAAGCTCCGCGACCAGTACAGCTGGCTCATCGCGCGGTGCCTGTACAAGAATCTCACCCATGGGGTTGCTGATGAAACTGCTGCCGTAAAAGGTCAGGCCGTCTTCGGTGCCAATGCGATTGACCGCCACAATAAAGCAGTTGGCCATAATTCCCTGCGCCACCATGACTTTTTGCCACATTGGCTGACTGTCAAATCCGGGAGCAGTGGGCTCACCGCCTATGGCCGTTGGATAAACGAGCAGCTCCGCACCCTTAAGACCATAGATCCGGGACAGCTCGGGAAACCATTGATCGTAGCAGGTTGGCAGACCAACCTGTAAGCCGGCTATTTTATGAACGGGGTAGTTGGAGTCACCGGCTTTAAAATAGTAGTCCTCATGATATTTTTCGCCACTGGGGATGTGTTGCTTGCGGGTGACGGCGATGCATTGACCACTGGCATCAAAGGCCACCGCAGTGTTATATCCAGCTTTTTCAAACAGAGACGCGGTGATGCTGACACCTGCCTTTTGCGCCATGGAGCCGACGAACTGTGCGGTTGGTCCGCTGCTGATTTCTTCCATAAATGGGTGGTAATCGGCATCAGGACGGGTGCAGAAGTAAGGTGAAAGGCTGAGCTCCTGCAGGCAGACCAGCTGTGCTCCCTGCCGTGCTGCCTCCATGATGCCGGCGGCCAGTTTTTTCTGATGGGTCTGCGGGTCGCGGTGCCAGGCTTCCTGTACCAATCCAATGACCAATGTGCGTTTGCTCATGCGTTCTCTCCGGAACTGTTTCGCGAATGGGGCTACAACCAGTAACGTGAGTTCAACAAAATACAGGTCTCACGTCAAGTGGTTCCCTGCTCCGGACGTGAATTACGTCATGGTACTCACCATGACGAAATATATGCTATGTTTTATAAATATTAAATAAAAACAAAAGGGATAGAAGCCATGTCCACAGAAAAACGTCGTGTCATAGCCTGTGTCATTGGAACCCGTCCAGAAATCATTAAAATGGCTCCCGTGGTTTTTGCTCTGAAAGCCTGCCCCTGGGCCCGGGTGTTGCTGATTAACACGGCTCAGCACCGGAGCCTGCTGGATGACATGCTGGGCATTTTTGATCTGCACCCGGATGTGGATCTGAATGTGATGGTTGAGAACCAGTCTCTTGGTCATTTGACCGGTCAGTTATGCCATAAACTGGATACCTTATTTAAGGAACACCCGATTGATACCGTTCTGGCCGTAGGCGACACAACAACGGTCATGGTGGCCTCGCTGATTGCTTTTTATCACCGTATTCCGTTTGGTCATATTGAAGCGGGCCTGAGAACCGGTGATATTTATCAACCGTTTCCTGAGGAAGTAAATCGCGTGCTGACAGCGCCTTTGTCCACCTGGCATTTTGTGCCCACCAGTCAGGAAAAAACGAACCTGCAACTGGAGGGCATCACGCCTCACCGTGTTGAGGTGACAGGAAATCCGGTTATCGATGCGCTGTACTGGACCTTAAAAAACAGACCTGACCGGGGAGCGCTGAGTCATTTGGATAACCTGATTGTGGTAACGACCCACCGGCGGGAAAATTTTGGTGACCGACTGACGAATATCTGTCAGGCCATCATCGAACTATCGACACGCTTTGAGCACGTTAATTTTGTATTCCCCGTTCACCCCAATCCCAATATCAGAAAAAACATTGAAGCCCTGCTGGGAAACAGGCCACGCATTCACCTGATTCCACCTCTGAAATACGATGCCTTTGTGCATTTGATGAATCGCTGCCTGCTGATTTTAACCGACTCAGGCGGCATTCAGGAAGAAGCCCCTGCCTTGAATAAGCCCGTGGTTGTCATGCGCGACACGACGGAACGACCTGCGATTATTGAACAGGGTTCAGGGATTCTCGCGGGAACTGACACCGATACGATCGTTACGGCAGTCAGCAGGCTGTTAACCGATCAGAGCGCTTACAAAGGCATGCAGCGAGGCGTTTCGCCTTATGGTGACGGACATGCGGCCGAGCGAATTGTTGCCTGTCTTGAGCAGGCTCTCCACGTCATGAGGTAGTGTCCGTCAGAAAAAACTCTGCCCGGTATGGGCTGATGCGATTGATGACACTCTCAATCAACAGCTCGTTGGTTGGGTCGCTCAGACTGATGCTGATGGTCAGACTATCCTGGTTTACATCGACTACATCGATGTGGTTCCTGTTAAGCCAATGCTGCAGCTTGACGGGTAATTGAGCGAAACATTTGCTTTTGGCGTCCGCCAGCCTGCTTTTGGGAAACAGCCTCAGGTTAAACTGCTCCGATAGAATCTGTTTCAGCTGTTTTTCACTGATAAGACGCAGCCGTAACAGAGTCTCGCCCAGTCTTTCTCCCGTTTTCTGCTGCTCAATAACGGCCTGATCCAGTTCCGACTGCTTAATCAGGCCTTTTTCCAGCAACACATCACCCAGCTTCAAACGATAGGGCGTTAGAATATGACTGCCCGGAAAATGATGATCCGTTTTATCCCATGCGGGCTGTTTGCTGCTGGCCGCCTGAGTTTTGGGCGTTGAATAGTAAACATGATACGCGCGCATGACGGCGTGAAGATTGAGAATATTCCCATAAAATGCTCTGGGGATAGACAGCAGGGCTGGTATCCAGCCGTAAACCCGACGAATCGCTATCATACGCTGCAACATGCGTTCCAGCATGATAAACGTGACGGCAACAATCAGCCACCACACCCAGGGATGCAGGTTGAACTGCTCCTGCAGCGACGGATAGGCCGGGTTGGAACTGGTCAGCAGCGAGTAAATAATCCAGAACAAAAATACAAAATAGCCAAAGCCATTAATAAAATGCGTGATAAAGGATTTGCGATCATGCGCCAGAGTGAAACGGATAATCCATTCTTTTGGCCACTGGGTGTGCTTCCATTCCTGGAATACGATGCCGATGATCCAGCGTGCTTTTTGCCGAACAGCTTTTTTGTATTCCATGGGGAACAGGGCGCGGGTTGCGATGTATTCCTTCATGGGTTTCTGCACGTATCCCTTACGAAAAAATCCACGTGGAACCCAGCGCATACGGGTTATCTGCTGTGTCGCAAAGATGGTTTTCAGTTTATGAACGCGCAGTGCCAGTGAGGTTCGATAATCTTCTGTCAGCGAGTCGATGGAAAACGGCGTGTGCGTAACCGGGTCTTCGAGAATTTCCAGAGCCCGGCGTGAAAACGCGGTGCCCACTCCGGCTGAAGGCACGTGCCCACGTACCGCTTCGCGGACAATAATGTCCTTGGTGTGATTTTCCGAAAACTCATCAGCATACAGCCAGTGTGTAAACTGCCATTTGCTGACGGCAAGAGGAAACACCGGGATCTGGATCATGTCCTTGTTAGGACAAAGGTAATTATACAACTTGAAGGACATTGGGTGAATGATATCTTCTGAGTCATGGAAAATGAAAATATCAAATTTGCGCCCCAGTGTTTTTTCAAATTCCTTTACATGCCGGTAAACACCATTCAGATTTGAGGCTTTGTTGGTGGGGCCGGGTTGCTCGCCAATGACACAGCGAACCTGTTTAATATGGCTGGCTACCTCTTCTACTTCGTTGACTGTGGCGGGATCATTGGGGTACACACCCACAAAAATATAATAATTTCTGTAGTCAATGGAGTAGGCATTGTGCCGCAGCATCGTGCCAATAACCCCGGCTTCATGCCAGCAGGGCACCAGCACGGCTATCAGCTGCTCTTCCTTATCGGCCATTTTTTTGTAGGTGAGGGGTTCAAAAAAACGACTTCGCCACAGGCGGATGAAAAACCGTGTCCAGTAATACGCGTCGAAAAATAAATCATCCAGTCCGGACAGAATAAACAGACAGGCAAGCGCTACCAGGAAATACCACATGATAAAATAAACAAAGAGTATTGACTCGCCTGGCATGAAATCCCTCTATACGGTGATGGCCAATATATACAGCTGATTATGGCTGATTAAAAACGAAAATAAACCTCCATCATCGCCAGATTATTGTAATATTTCGAGCGATACGGGTTGGGGGTCGGGCTGTTGACCGGTATGTAGTACCCCTGCAGCGACTCCAGTCGGAACACCACATTAAGACGGTTACTGGGTCTGAACGCGATTCCCGGACCAAGAGAATATACGTTGTTATAAAACTCATGGTTTTTATCAAGAACCAGATAGTTTGCCAGATACATATCCAGCGAAGCGCTCTGGAAGGTCGCCACGCGCAGTCCTGGCCGGAACCAGGCCGTTCCAATGATGTTGTTATCGTAACGGGAATAGTAAATCGTGTCGGCATACAGGGTACTGACCCATTTCAGGGGGAATTTCAGCTCAGGCGTCCAGGTAGGCCTGGCTCCCCATGCATTATAATACACCAGTCCGCCGCGCACGTCGCTGCGCCATTCCGGGCGAAAGCGGTAGATGAGATCCTGAGCCGTTCCAACTTCCAGAAAGGTCTGCAGGGGGATGGTCGGCCATGGATAGGTCCGCATGCCAGCCGCGTAGATAGCTACGTTATCCTCAAATATCTGTGAGATCGAGTTCTGGATAATCAAGCCCTGGATGGTCCCTGACCGATTGTCTTTGGTGCGTCGCCAGGACAGGTAGGCATCCGTATTGTGTTTTTCATTCAGCGTCACACCGGCTCGGCTGATGGTGGGTAAAATACCCAAATCAAAGCGACTGAAATAAAAGGGTGCGGTGTAAAATTCAGCAAAATAGGGTTTGGGTAAAAACTGAAACTGCGAGCCACCCATGTTGGTCATGGCCTGTTCGGCTTTGTATTTGATGTTCATATTGCTGGTTTGTGAGGCCAGATCAAAAAAATGAAAGGCCTTGGGTTTGTTGCTTTGTGAATCATAAAGATAGGCAATGCTCAAGGCATACTCGGGATTGCGCTCCAGCGCCCATGCCTGCTTCCACAAGGCAATGGCCCGGTCAGAATTTTTTTGCGCCATGGCAAAATAGGCGGCTTCCTTCAGCGTTCTGAGATCATCGGGATGCGTGCGCAGCAGCTGGTTGATGTAATTCAGGGCCAGATCAGGGCGTGTGTTTTTGCTGGCATAAAATTGATTCCAGAGTCTGTCTTCCGGGCTGAGTGGGGCCGCCGGGTTGCCGGTTCCTGCTTCCAGTGCTTCGACCGGATTTTTGTCCAGAAAAGCGAGGGCTTCCGTGCTTTGCTTTTTGAGCGCCTCGTTACCGTTGAGAACGCCGTAATGAAAAAAGAAGCGGGCCTGGGCGATGTCTCTTTTTTTAGCGTACATATAGCCCAGCTGAACAGCGATTTGAGCATCGGCCTTCAGCGCAAAGGCTTTTAAAAAATACTGCATGGCAATATCGGCATTATTTTCCTGCAGCTCCAGATAGCCCAGTTTCACATAGGCTTCGCGGGCATTGGGGTCCATGCCAATGATCATGTGCAGGTACTGACGGGCCGAATCGGGCTGAAGTTTGACGATACTGTCAACCTTGGCATACAGGGGGGCCAGATTTATTTTTGATACCACTTCGAGGGGAGCGATGAATGAGCGGTAATGGACGGGTTCTGTTGACAGTCGTTCCTGCGGAAAGGTTGCCTGATAGAGAGCAAGGGCCTGTTTTTTCAGCGAAGGATTATTCGAGTTGAGTAGTTGTTTTAACAGCTCTTTGGCGTCAGCGCTCTGATTCAGCATCAGATAGAGTCTGGCCAGTTCAAGCTGAGCCTGTGGATTGTCGGGCTGATGGGCAAGGCTGTCTTCCAGAAAGGTCAGAGCGGAATGCGTATCCCCCTGTTGGATGTACAGGTTGGTTTTTGCGTGAATCGCAACGGCATTGGATGGGTCCTGTTTTATAATCAAATCAAGCGCTTCCATTGCCTTGAGCGGATTTTTGTCTTTGAAGTTGTAGTAAAAATTGAGCAAAGTAGGAATGTCACGCTCGACGGAGCGCGTTTTTTTCATGGCTGAATGAATCGTAATGCCGGCAATGAAAACAAACAGGAGGGCATATCCTGTTATTTTCGCTTTACGCATTGCATAATCTCGTTCTTGTCCTTTAGTATTTAAAGTATCAAGTAATCAAGGGATGATCCAGACAAAATGAAACTTAGATTCGCATACATAGCCGTAATCTCCGCATGCCTGTTTTTATTTTGCGCAACCATACGCGCTGCTGATTCCAATATGAGTGCGAACGTTTCCAGCGAGACTTTTACCCTTAATCAATTATCCAAAATGGATACCGCCGTACTTGAGGGAAGAAAACCATCCTACACGTTTTATATTCCTATCCCCGGACAGTGGCAGATGGAGTCGATCGATTTGAATCTTCTGATTCAGTTTTCGCCCTTGCTTCTTGATACCTCATCTCTGACGCTGATGGTGGGCGATACACCGCTGGACAGCATTCGACTCGACGCTAAAAAAGAACAGCCTCTGTTTTGGAAGGTGACAATACCCAGGGCGTCTATCAGCAAAAAAATAACCACGGTTCGTCTGGTGGGGTATATGGTGTTGAGTGATGAAGTGTGCCGCGACCTTGAAAATCAGGGTAACTGGGTCACGCTCTCGGGTAACTCCAGTATCACCTATCATTTTCAGAACAGACAGTCCGGGCTGAGTCTGTCCGAGTTTCCCAATCCATTTATCCATAAAGACGCGCCCTTTGCTGACAGGGTGTTATTCTATCTGCCTGCAAAAACCGGAGCTGATGAATTTGCCCCGTATTTTCAACTGGCTAATATTCTGTCCAGAGAAGCCAGCTGGCGCGGTATCGAGATTGATGCGAAAAACATGAGTGAATTTGATGCCCTGTCCCCGGCATTCCCCTCGGTCATTATTGGCACGCCGGACGCAATCGATTTTTCATCTCTGGGTGCGCCTGAAGGTCTGCAGTTACAGGATGGAAAATGGCTGCAGAAAGATGGCAAGGCGCTGAACGCTGAGAACGGTTTTGTCTGGTTAAGTCAGCGCGGTCAACAACCCGTGCTGGTTATTTCTTCTAACAGCAAGGAGGGAATAGCCACCGCTATTCAGTCGATTAATTCCAATATGATGCATTTTACCAGCATCAACCCGGCACTGTTTATTGCAGAACCGGTTTCAGACCCGGATAAAAAACCGCTGAAGAAGGCCCGTTCCATTATGCGCTTTCGTGACCTTGGGTATAAGGACAACATTGTCTTTGGATCAGGACAAAATCAAATCAGCTATCAATTTAATCTGCCTCTTCAATACACCAATAAGCCAGTCAGGCTGGTGTTAAATTACAGCCACAGTCCATTTTTGCAAATGGACAGGGAATCGACCATGAGCGTGTCGCTGAACGGACTGCCGCTCGATGGCGCTACCCTGAAGGCGGATTCTGCACAGCTCAATATGTTTGAGCTCAACCTGCCACAGAAGCAATTGCAGCTGGGCAAAAATAACCTGACGATTACCTTCAACATGGTGCTGCCGGAAAAATTCTGCTCGCGGGATTATTTAAGCCAGGCCTGGGCAACTGTGTATGACAACAGTTACCTTCAATTTTATAAATCAGACGATTTCATGCGGGATCAAATCAAATCCTATCCTGATTTAATGAGTGGAAAGCTGATGGTTGTATTACCCAGTGATCCCGCTGCCTGGGAGAACAAATCACTGATTAAGGAGCTGATTCGCTTTGCCGGCATGCTTGACCAGAGTACATCCCTGACGGTGTCAGGCTCGGCGTCAAAACCTGCAGACGCTGAAAATCATAATCTGGTGTACTTTGGCATGGGTAATGATAATTCCCCAGTGCTGGATTCTCTGGAAAAGACGTTTACGCAATTGGTTGAAAATCTGAACGCCACGTCCAACAGCACTTTGAAGGGTATTGATAAGTCGATTTTTATGAACGCCTTCACAAAAAATCAGGACATAGGTTTTGTCGGGATCCGTTCAACCGGAACCGACAGTCAATACAGTCAGTTGATCCTGTTTGGCTACACCAGCAATGAACTTCGTCTGGCAACCAGTTTATTGAACAATACTTATAAACTGAGTTTCTTAACTGGGAATCTGGCTGTTTCGTTTCAAAATGGTACGTTTACCAATCTGTCGTCTGATGACATTCAGGAAAATGTTCAAACCGAGGTCGCGATGGAACGCGTGAGTGAGATGACGGTTAATTATCTTTTATACGGACTGGGAGTCTTGATGCTGTCGGTGCTGGTGTATTTCGGCTGGCGTACCTGGCGTAAGAAATAATTGGGAGTAGCCGTGGTCGCGAGTGCCTCCCGGATTACGGCTACGCCTAATCCGGGCTACGATGTTTCGCTGTGGGCTTGTTGGGGAGCTGTAGCCCGGATTAGGCGAAGCCGTAATCCGGGATGATGTGGTCGCGCTGTCAAATGGCTCCCGGCCCGTTACTGTGGATTAGCCAGCAGGGCGCTTGCCACTTTGGATTGGTTTCTTTTATTCAGTACTCTGCAAATCATATCGCCCGCTGCCACGACTTTATAAATATCCACGCCAGTATCCATACCCAGGCCATGCATCAGGTACAACACATCCTCAGTCGCCACATTCCCGGTAGCGCCGCGGGCGTAGGGGCAGCCGCCGAGGCCGGCCACGGAGCTGTCGAAACGTCGAATGCCGAGCTCCAGGGATGCGCTGATGTTGGCAATCGCCTGGCCGTAGGTATCATGAAAATGCATGGACAAACGCGTGACCGGCATCAAATCAAGCATACTGCGAATCACTTCTCGAGTCTGCCGCACGGTACCCACGCCAATGGTATCACCAAGGCAGATATCGTCAGCACCCAAATCCAGTAACTGTCGCGCAACCCCGGCTACCTGTTCCGGACGTATGGCGCCTTCATAAGGACAACCCAGCGCACAGGAAATATAAGCGCGAACCGGGATGCGCTGCTCGCGGGCCAGCGCAAACACGGGCTCAAAGCGAAGAATGCTGTCTGCGATACTGCTGTTGATGTTGCGCTGATTAAAGGTCTCGCTGGCCGCTGTGAACACGGCGACTTCCCTGACACCCACTTCCAGGGCTTTTAACATACCGCGCTCGTTAGGAACCAGAGCCGAATAGTGAACGCCCGGAATTTTTTTTATGGACGTGAATACCTCTTCGTTGTCTGCCAGTTGTGGAATGGCCCGGGCTGAGACAAAGCTTGTCGCCTCAATATGGCGCAGACCCGTTTCGCTCAGGCGGTTAATCAAATCAATTTTCGTGTCGGTAGGTACAAACATGGCTTCGTTTTGCAGGCCGTCCCTCGGCCCCACCTCTACAATCGTTACATGATCCGTCTGTGTCATGTCGCATCCTGGTTGTTTTCAGCCTGAAGCGAAGCAAGCTCGGCCCCTTCGTTTACCTGTGATCCGGTTTCGTAGAAAATTTCCGCTATCCATCCATCTCGGGGCGCCTGAATGCTGTGCTCCATTTTCATGGCTTCAAGAATGAGAATAACCTCACCCTGCCTGACCTGATCGCCTGGTTTTTTCAACACCGATACAACGGTTGCCGGCATCGGTGCGCTTAGTTTTCCGCCACCATGTCCGCTCTTCTCAAAGGCATTTTCCCAGCGGAAGCGTTCCAGAGAGACTGTACCATTTTCAAGGTATACGTTGAGCTGATGGCGGTGCTCGTCAACAAAGGCATGGTAATTCTGCTGGCCATCATTAATCAGGATACGTTGATTGTGATGTTCTACATGGATGGTTTTTTTAATACCATCGAGCTCTACGGTAAACTCATGACTGTTATGCGGGCTGACACGGGCCTGGTGTTGCTGATCGTTCATCATATAACGCCACAGCCAGGAGCTTTTCGTATGCAGCTGCCAGCCAAAACTCTGCCGCCACAACGGATCCTGCTCAGTCAGGCTTAAGGCCAGATAATCATGGCTTATGGCCATTAACAGGGCGAGATGTTGATTGGGCTCGGGTAGCGAAATGCGTTCCTGGCTTAGAAAGTCTGTGCTCAGGCGGGCCTGCACAAAACGTTCGTGGCTGCAAATGGCCTGCAAAAAGGGGATGTTGGATTTCACCCCGCCAATGGCAAACTGATTCAAGGCGCTTTGCAGTCGTTGCAGGGCCTCACTTCGTGTTTCTCCCCATGCGATCAGTTTCGCAATCATGGGGTCGTAATACTGGCTGATGGATGAATACAGATGCACACCGCTGTCGATGCGGATGCCTTTACCCATGGGTGGCTTATAGAAATGCAGCTGACCGATGGATGGGATAAAACCCTGGTGAGGATCTTCGGCATAAATTCGGCATTCAATCGCATGACCGTTCATGCGAATCTGATCCTGCGTGCAGGGTAAATGCTGATTGGCCGCGATTTTAATCTGCCAGGCCACCAGATCCAGGCCACTTATCATTTCGGTGACCGGGTGCTCGACCTGCAGGCGGGTATTCATTTCCATGAAATAGAACTGTTCGTCTTCCGAAACGAGAAACTCCACCGTTCCAGCACCGCGGTATTCAATGGAGCGTGCCACTTCGCAGGCGGCTTCTGCCAGACCCCAGCGCAGACCGGAGCTGATACCAGGTGCCGGTGCCTCTTCGATAATTTTCTGATGGCGGCGCTGGATGGAGCAGTCGCGTTCAAACACATGAACGACCTGACCGTGGTTGTCTGCCATGATCTGTACTTCCACATGACGCGGATTCAAAACCAGTTTTTCAATGATCATGGTGTCGTCAGCAAAGCTGGCCATGGATTCCCGGCGCGCACCTGCCAGCGCCTGGGCAAAATCGGCTTCGTTATGCACGGCACGCATCCCTTTGCCGCCGCCGCCATTGGCTGCCTTGAGCAAAACGGGAAAGCCGATGCGTCTGGCTTCGTTTAATAAATGCTGATCGTCCTGATTGTTGCCATGATAACCGGGCGTCAGAGGAACGGCTGTGTGTTCCAGGCGTTGCTTGGCCAGCTGCTTGGAGCCCATGGCTTCCAGGGCCGACACAGACGGTCCGATAAAGACGATGCCGGCTTCAGCGCAGGCTCTGGCGAAGTGGGGGTTTTCCGATAAAAATCCATAGCCTGGATGAATGGCCTCGGCGCCACTGGCCAGCGCCACCGCGATAATGGCGTCGATGTTAAGATAGCTGGATCTGGCCGCAGCCTCACCCACCCAGTAAGCACGTGACGCCTGTTGTACGTGAGGGCTGTCTTTGTCGGCGCTGGAATAGATGGCGATGGTTTCAATACCCATATCGCGTGCTGTTCTTATCACACGACAGGCAATTTCACCGCGGTTGGCAATCAGAATGGAATGAAACATGTGTGTAGCCCTCGTAGCTAATCCCAGTTGACGGGTTCTTTGTTAAGAAATGCCCGTAGTCCACGTTGTCCCTCAGCGGAAACGCGCTTTTTGGCTATGAGCATGGCAGTTTCTCTGACCAGTTCGTCCGTGATGGTCTGGTTGCTCACACGGGCCACCAGCGTTTTGCAATCGGAGACCGCCTGTGGAGCCTGGCGCGTAATGGTATGCGCGTAGCGCAGGGCAAAGGGCCACAGCTCGTCATCGTTGACACAGTGCTGCACCAGCTGCCATTGTCTGGCCTGTTCCGCATCGAAGGTTTCTGCCGTGATGAACAGCCACCTGGCCAGTCGTTCACCCATGGCTTTGACCACGTAAGGACTGATAACCGCAGGAATAAGGCCCAGTTTGACCTCAGAAAAGCAAAAGCGCGCGCTGTGACCGGCTATGGCAATATCACAGGCGGCAACCAGTCCGGCGCCGCCACCGAGGGCAGAGCCCTGAACCACGGCAATAGTGGGTTTGGGGGACTGGTGCAGGGTGCGCATGACCCCGGCCAGGACAAGTGAGTCGGCCAGATTTTCGGCCTCGCTGTAAGCGGACATGCGTTGCATCCAGGCCAGATCGGCACCCGCGGAGAAATGCCGTCCATTGGCTTTCAATACGATAACCCGTACCTCAGGATTGGCTATCGCCTCATCAAGTGCTTTCTGTATCGTCGCCAGCAACTGATCATCAAACGCGTTGTGTTTGTTGACACGGTTGAGCGTGATAAGGCATACGTGTTGATCTATTTCGCTGAGTAAATCGCTCACAATCGGTTCCTTACATTCGAAAAACGCCAAACTGAGTGGCTTCAATGGGCGCATTCAGGGCAGCGGATAAACCAAGGCCGAGTATGACGCGGGTATCGCAGGGTGCAATGACGCCGTCATCCCACAGACGGGCACTGGCATACCATGGGTTGCCCTGTTCTTCGTACTGGTTGCGCATCTGCTCTTTGAACAGCTCTTCGTCTTCGCTGGACCAGACTGTACCCTGCTTGTTATGTTTATCGCGGCTGATCTGCGCCAGCACGTTGGCTGCCTGTTCACCGCCCATGACCGATATGCGGGCGTTGGGCCATGACCATAAAAAGCGGGGATCGAATGCACGGCCACACATGGCGTAGTTCCCGGCCCCAAAGCTGCCGCCGACAATAACCGTCAGTTTTGGTACCTGAGCATTAGAAACGGCGGTTACCATCTTGGCTCCGTGTTTGGCAATGCCTGATGCTTCGTATTTGCTGCCAACCATGAAGCCTGTGATATTCTGTAAAAATATCAGGGGAATTTTGCGTTGCGTGCACAGCTCAATAAAGTGCGCGCCTTTCACAGCGCCTTCGCCAAACAGAATACCGTTGTTGGCGATAATGCCAACCGGATAGCCAAACAGATGCGCAAAACCGCAGACCAGGGTAGAGCCAAACAGTGCCTTGAATTCGTCAAACTCTGAGCCATCAACGATGCGCGCGATGATTTCACGGATATCAAAGGGTTTGCGTGGATCAGCCGGTACGATGCCGTTTAACTCATTAACATCGTAAGCCGGTTCACGGCTTTCAAGACGCACCAGGCTGTCGGGTTTTTTACGATTGAGATTGCGTATGACCGTACGTGCTATCTGGAGGGCGTGTTCATCGTTTTCAGCGTAGTGATCGGCAACGCCAGACTGGCGGCAATGTACATCGGCACCACCGAGTTCTTCAGCTGAAATCACCTCACCTGTGGCTGCCTTCACCAAAGGAGGCCCACCCAGAAAGATGGTGGCCTGATTGCGAACCATGATGGATTCATCAGCCATCGCCGGAACATAGGCACCGCCGGCTGTGCATGATCCCATGACCACGGCAACCTGAGGAATATTGGCGGCTGACAAATTAGCCTGGTTATAAAATATGCGTCCGAAATGATCGCGGTCGGGAAAAACTTCATCCTGCCTGGGCAGGTAGGCGCCGCCGGAGTCAACCAGATACACGCAGGGCAGGTGATTGAAACGGGCAATTTCCTGAGCGCGCAGGTGTTTTTTCACCGTCAGCGGGTAGTAGGTGCCGCCTTTGACGGTGGCATCGTTTATCACGATCATGCATTCCTGGCCATTGATACGACCTATGCCTGTGATAATACCGGCAGCAGGAACCGCCTCTTTATAAACACCGTAAGCGGCGAGCTGTGACAGTTCCAGAAAAGGACTGCCGGGATCCAGCAGTTGCTGCAGCCGTTCACGCGGCAGGAGTTTTCCGTGTTTTAAATGCCGTTTTCGTGCGGCGTCATCGCCACCGAGGGCTATGGTCTGTATGGTATCCTGCAGTCTCGTCACCAGAGTCTGCATGGCCGCTTCATTATGCTTGAATTCCTGACTGCCGGGATTCAACTGACTGATAATCTTGGTCATGGATTAATCTCAACGTATGACAATGTTACTGAGTACAATTACCAGCCACAAACCCCAGGTCAGGGCTATGAAATGTGGCATGTCGCTGCCTTTGATCAAACGCCAGAGAAGGGCAGGGACTGCAGCCAGCAGAACAGGAATAATGGTCAGCAGAATAACCCTGCAAATGATATTCCCAATGCCGCCTTTGTTGAAAATGGGGGATAACAGGGAGTCAATGTAATGGTAAAACTGATCAACCCAGGCAAAAACGATATGAAGGTATTGAGCAAAGACAACAACGAGTATGCTGACTAACAGATAAACAAGACCTTGTTTTAGCATGTACATTCCTTTTTTATTATTATTTTTATATTGCCGGCCTGGCTCCCTTCTCCCTGGTTAAGGGAGAAGGGGCGGGGATGAGGGTTATTTTATCAGATAAACCAGAACCCAAAACAGTACTGGGATCCTGTGTTTTCAAGTTTATAACTCCCTGCCACCTGACAGGATTACCCTCATCCCCTGTGTGCCAGCCTATACCAGCTCGATGGCTACTGCTGTGGCTTCACCACCACCGATGCACAAAGCGGCAATGCCGCGTTTTTTATGCTGATTTTTCAGGGCATAGAGCAGCGTGACCAGTACCCGCGCGCCTGACGCACCGATTGGATGACCCAGGGCACAGGCTCCACCGTTAATGTTCACTTTGTCGCTGTCCAGTTCCAGCTCATGAATGGCAGCCATGGCGACAACGGCAAAGGCTTCGTTGATTTCATACAGATCAACATCAGCCTGAGTCCATCCCGCTTTGGTCATCACTTTGCGCATGGCTTCAACCGGTGCTGTGGTAAACCATTGGGGTTCCTGGGCATGAGTTGCGTGAGCCACAATGCGTGCCAGCGGTTTTAAACCGCGTTTCCCGGCTTCTGCCGCGCTCATCAGAATCAGGCTGGCTGCGCCATCGGAGATGGAGCTGGAGTTGGCGGCCGTAACCGTACCATCTGCCTGAAAGGCGGGTTTCAGCTGTGGGATTTTGGCAATTTTGCTGGCATCCGGGCCTTCGTCACGGGTTACGGTAATGTCCGCTTTGCGATCGGCAATGACAACCGGCGCAATTTCATCCGCAAAGGCATTGTTTTGCTGAGCTTCAACCGCACGGGTTGTGGAACGGATGGCGTATTCGTCCTGCTGACCGCGACTGAAGTTGAAGTGTCTGGCTGTTGCTTCTGCAAAAACACCCATCAGCTTGCCTCTGTCGTATGCGTCTTCGAGGCCGTCCAGGAACATGGAGTCTTTCAGCTCACCATGGCCGAGGCGGTAGCCTGCGCGGGCTTTGCTCATCAGGTAGGGCGCATTGCTCATGCTTTCCATACCGCTGGCCAGTACTACGCTGGCAGAGCCTGCCTTGATTAAGTCATGAGCGTACATAACCGCTTTCATGCCAGAGCCGCACATTTTGTTGATGGTGGTAGCTCCCGCAGCGTAGGGAATGCCGGCCATGACGGCGGCCTGTCTGGCAGGCGCCTGACCCTGGCCTGCCTGCAGTACGCAGCCGCTGATCACTTCGTCGATGTCGGCGGCGTCAATTCCAGCCTGTGCGATAGCGGCACGGTGCGCAACGGCGCCAAGAGCTGGTGCGGATAAACTGGACAAAGAACCCAGCATACCGCCCATGGGTGTACGTTTGGCCGCTACAATTACTACGTCATTTTGTTCCATGCTGGTTTTCCTTATTCCGTTTCTTTGAAAAGTTCACGCCCAATGAGCATGCGCCTGATTTCCGATGTGCCTGCGCCAATTTCATACAGTTTGGCGTCACGCAACAAACGTCCGGTAGGGTACTCGTTAATGTAACCATTCCCGCCCAGTATCTGAATGGCCTGCAGAGCCATTTGTGTTGCCCTTTCTGCCGTGAATAAAATCACACCGGCGGCATCTTTACGGCTTACGGCGCCCTGATCACAGGCACGCGCAACGGCGTACAGGTAGGCACGCGACGCGCTGATGTCTGTGTACATGTCGGCCAGTTTGCCTTGTATGAACTGAAATTCACCAATGGCCTGATTGAACTGTCTGCGCTCGTGAACGTAGGGCAGAACTACGTCAAGACAGGCCTGCATGATGCCCAGCGGTCCGGCAGCCAGCACAGTACGCTCGTAGTCCAGGCCACTCATCAGAACCTTGACGCCCTGATTCAGCTGACCCAGCACGTTTTCGGCTGGAACGCGGCATTCATTAAACACCAGTTCACAGGTGTTGGATCCGCGCATACCGAGCTTGTCAAGTTTTTGAGCGGTACTGAAGCCCTTGAAACCTTTTTCAATAATAAATGCGGTAATGCCCTTGCTGCCGGCCTGTTTGTCGGTTTTGGCGTACACCACCAGCACATCGGCATCGGGGCCATTGGTGATCCACATCTTGGTGCCGGTCAGGATGAAGTCATCACCAGCCTGGCGGGCCTGCAGCTGCATGCTGACCACGTCGGAACCGGAATTGGACTCGCTCATGGCCAGCGCGCCAATGTGTTCGCCGCTGATAAGCCTGGGCAGGTAGCGTTGTTTCTGGTCGGCGTTGCCGTTCAGGTAAATCTGGTTAACGCACAGATTGGAATGGGCGCCGTAACTCAGGCCAACCGAGGCAGACGCACGTGAAATTTCTTCCATGGCAATGACGTGAGCCAGATAACCCATGTTGGCGCCGCCGTATTCCTCACTGACAGTAATGCCCAGCAGACCCATATCGCCCAGTTGACGCCAGAGCGGGTTGGGGAAGCTGTTTTCCTCGTCAATTTTAGCTGCAAATGGCGCAATTTCGTGCTGTGCGAACTGGTGCACGCTCTCGCGGAGCATGTCGTGGGTTTCGCCCAGTTGATGATTTAATCCCGTATGCATGAGTACCATCCTGTGTCTGTTGACAAATAGTCTAGACTATACCCCATTCATTTCAAGTTGCAACTGGCTGATTTTTTTGTTTTTATGGATTTTGGGGTGAAGATACGTTTTCCTGGTCTGGTACGGATGATGCGGCACGGCTCTTTCCCGAAAAAAAAGAGGAGGGATTGCTCGATACGGAGGTCATCTTTTCCGGATCTTGCGTCTCAGGTATGAGTCTATGGATAACCTCCATGGATTTGTAATTACCCGCCGCCAGATGCAGCGCCGTTTTTCCTGCTTTATTGGCGAGGCTGACTGCCTCAAGCCGTTGGCCGGGGGGTATCATCTCAAGAATGGCGGTGAGGGCGCCCGGGTGTTGTGCCGCAATGTGTAAAGGCGTAACGCCATTGTTATCAGTCGCCGTGACGGCCGCAAGCCGCTGGTCTTCGGGGTAAAGTGCGAGAATGACCTTAAGTGATCCAGGATTGCGTGCCGCCCAATGCAAGGCTGTCTGGCCATTTCTGTCAGATACTTTGACTGCCTCAAGCTGTTGGTCTTCCGGGAGAAGGCTGAGCATGACTTTCTGACAGGCAAGGTTGTTTGCCGCCCAATACAACACGGTAAAGCCATTTTGATCAGCTATTTTGAGCGCCTCAAGCCGTTGGTCTGGCGGGTATAGCTCGAGAATTATTTTCATGCATTCAGGGTTGCGTATTGCTGCATGCAGCGGCGTTAAGCCCATACTGTCAACTGTCCTGACTGCCTCAAGTCGCTGGTCCTCAGGGTAAAGCTTGAGAATAGCTTTGAGGGACTCAGGGTTGCCCGCAGCCCGTTGCAACACCGTTTGGCCATTTGCAGCTGCTACCTTAACGGCCTCCAGACCTTGCCCTTTGGGTATCCGCTTAAGAATTGCTTTCAGAGAGCCTGGGTTGCCCGCTGCCAGAAGTAAAGCCGTTTTACCCTCTCTGTCTTTCACCGTGACTGCCTCAAGCCGTTGATCTTCCCGGTAAAGCGCGAGAATGGTTTTGAGGAGCCGGGGATTATCTGCCGCCAGATGCAGGATCGTCTTACCCTGTTCATCGGCCAGATTCGCTGCCGCAAGACGATGGTTTTCTGGTAGAAGGCTCAGTATGGTTTGCAGGGATTCAGGGTTGCCTGCCGCCTGATGCAACACCGTTTTACCGGCTCCATCCATTGCCTTAATGGCGTCCAGCCTTTGATCTTCCGGGTAAATCTCGAGAGCGATTTTCAGGGATTCCGGATTGTTTGTCGCCTCATGCAGCACCGTCTTGCCAAATCTATCTCTCAGCCTGACTGCCTCGACCTGTTGATCTGGCGGTAAAAGCCTGAGAATGGTTTTCAATGATTCGGGCTCGCGTGCCGATTCATGCATGACCGTATTGCCATAAATATCAGCCATCTTGACCGCCTCAAGTCGTTGATCTTCAGGGTACAGTTCAAGAATGATGTTCAGGGACTCTGGGAAACGTGCTGCGTTATGCAGTACCGTCGCGCCATATCTGTCGGTAATCCTCACAGCCTCAAGTCGTTGATCCACGGGGTACACATTAAGAATTACTTGCAGGGATTCCGGGTTGCGTACTGCAATATGCAGCACCGTACGGCCATGTATATTAGCCAGCCTGACTGCCTCAAGCTGTTGATCCTGCGGTATAAGCTCGAGAATGATTTTGAGAGATTTCGGGTTTTCTGCCGTCCAATGCAGCGCCGTATCGCCTATTGCATCGGCCATCCTGCCTGCCTCAAGCCGTTGGTTTTGTGACATGAGCGCAAGCACGGTGTTCAGAGAGTCAGGGTAGCCTGCCACCCGTTGCAAGGCCGTTATACCATTTCTATCAACGACCTTGAGTGCCTCAAGCCTTTGATTTTCCGGTATGCGCTCGAGAATGGCTTTCAGAAGCGCGGGATTCCCTGCTACCCGATGCAGTACCGCGTTGCCTTTTTTATCAGCCATCCCAACAAAGGCTCCTTGCTCAATCAAGCCTGGCAGGTCCTCCAGATTGGCATTATCTTTGCCCAGAGCTCTGGCGCACGACCGATTGGCTTCAACGAGGCGACGACATTCCTCACTTCGTTCAGCGGCTCGGTTGAGCAGCAGTTGAAAAAGAGGATTATCGTCCTTGTCCTGTTTTGAAGAAACCAGAAAGGCAATGGCCTGCTTTAATTCCACGTTATCTTTAAGGTCGCCGGGCAGAGTCAACAGTCCGCTGAAGTATTGAGCGGTTCTGTCTTCAATTATTTTTGTCAGCTCCGCGGATCCGGTATGACCATAAAACAGATAGGGCATAGAGCGGTCAGCCAGCAATAATTGCTTCATGGCATCCGTGTAGCCCTGATAATCACACGCAGTCAGTCCGGCTACCGGATAATTTTCAAATCCTACACGCTGTGAAATGCCGCTATGCGCTCCGATATTCACCCGTTTGATACCCTCATAGCCACAGAGTGACAGGCCAAGGGCGCGATACATATCAGCAACCATGGCGCTGTCTGTATTGTGCGGGGTTTCGACCGAATCAAGACAAAGATCTCCTTCTGCGCTGCGCCAGACCCAGGCCTGAGCGAGTATCGGGTCTTTCAGGCTGGGATTGTCTGCATCCCCCTGGAACAGGACATAAAAGCTGCCATTGGGCGATTCAATGCCATGACGAACACATGCCTCTCCAGCGCCACCCAGGTACTGACAGCAATTTGTTAATTTCCCAAGGCAGGCGGCCAGCGCGGCGCCCTCCTTGCTCTGGGTGTCCAGCTTAGTGAGGTAAGCCCCCAGATATCCAATGTCAGCGCCTTTGATAAAAACTGCCGGTATGGCCACATCGTCGTTATTTCGTTGCAGTGAATTAAAGAGGGCGATGGTCTTTGCGCTCAGACCCTGATGAATCAGTATCCGGTGAGCCGGGCTGGAATTCAGCATGTATTGCCTGTAAACTTCCCGCAAATGACGGAGGGTCATATTGTCCCAATTCCTGCCACCGGCCAGTCTGGCCAGCTCGCCTGCGTGAGGCAGCAGCTCACGGAAGCGCGGATTGAGCATGTGCTGACTCCTTGCTGCCATGTTTTTCCATAGACTAAAATCACAGTCTGCAGGGGAAGGCAGTTCAAACAGGCAGGCATCGTGAACCAGTTGTCTTACCTTATTCCATTTGGGGAACTGGGTGAGGTAGTCATACACCGCTTTTTCATCTGCAAAAATCAGCGATAAATTAAGGGCATGGTCTTCGGCTATCCCGTTCTGTTCCTCAAGGTACGCCAGCTGGCATAAGGGAAGCAGTTTTTGATAGAGGTCGTCATTGTAATAATCCGGCCATTCGGCTGCACGAGGGTGGGGGAGGGGCGCAGGCTGACTTCTTGATGCTGCAGACGCTGAATCATCAAGCCTGGCAGCAATATCGGCGGTCATCTGTTTTGTATAATGAAGCGCGACGGGACCGTTTTCTCGCGCTACCATCTGATAGAGCTCATCTAATTCGTCTGATGCTTTTTCCCGCCTTGCGTTGATGTTCGCCAGCATTTTTTTTCTCGTCTTTTCTGGCAGACTTTCAACAGGTGCGCTGCTTAGACTGGCTTTTCGCAGCGCGACAACACGGTTTAATATATCGGATATTTTCATAGTGCCCTCGGTGAGCAATAAGTTTTAATATGTATCTGTATGATTAAATATTAGCACCACGTCAGAATCCTGCCACAAAGGCCGTGTCGTTGTTCGCGGCATCCTTGCCTCTGTTGACTGGCATGTCATTATCAACCTGTCACGGTCTGCTTTATGAATTTTGGGGTGAAGATACGTTTTCCCGGTCTGGTACGGATGATGCGGGGCAAATCCAGATAACGCCGGGAGCGCCGATTCTATATTCTCTTATTACTATGTATAATCCCGTCCATCGATGACCGCTTCGGCAAAAGGAGTAGAGCATGAGTGATTTGGTTCTCTGGGGCCACCATCTGGATGATTACCTGGAAATGTTTGATCTGTCGCCGGATGACTTAAAAGGTAATATTCTGGAGTTTGGCAGTGGCCCGAGCGCGTTTCAGACAGAAGCCGGCGGGCAGGGAATTTCCTGTGTATCCTGTGACCCCCTGTTTGCCTTGGATGAAGCTACCCTGCACTCAAAAGCCGTGCTGGTTTTTGCTGATCGTGCCGAGCGGGTGAGATGCAAGGCGACGGAATTTGACTTCAGCCGCTACGCCGGTTTCGACGGATTTCTGGCCTGGCGGCAGGCGGGGATGGATGCTTTCTTTGCGGATTATGCCGCCGGAAAAAAAGAAAAGCGCTATCAGGCCATTCGGGATCTTCATTTGCCTTTCGCGGATTTTACCTTCGATCTCGCACTCAGCTCGCATTACCTTTTTGGTGAGCTGGACAACCAGGATCTGGATTTCCATGTTCAGATGATTCGTGAACTGGCCCGTGTTGCCAGAGAGGTCAGGATATTTCCCCTGGGCGATTTCAATGGGCAGATGTCGGCGTTGACCGGACCCGTGCTGCTGGCCCTGCAGCAGGAAAACTACGGCGTTGAGGTTCGCAGTATCCGTTATCATTTACAGGCCAAAGGCAATGCCATGCTGCGGGTCTGGGCGCAGGAGTGCCGTATCTGATGTATTCTCTGATTCGTCCTTTACTGTTTCGTCTCGATGCCGAGCGGGCCCACCATCTTTCCCTGAGTGCCCTGCATTATCTGCCGGCTGCCTTGTTTAAATCAATGCAGCCTGGCCCTGCAATTTCCGTCATGGGGCTTGATTTTCCTCATGTTGTGGGGCTTGCGGCAGGTCTTGATAAAAACGGCAGCCATCTGGATGCCTTGAGTAAACTGGGTTTTTCGTTTATTGAGCTGGGAACCGTGACCCCACGTCCACAGCCGGGTAATCCTCTGCCGCGCCTGTTCCGAATACCTTCGGCCGGCGCCATTATCAACCGCATGGGGTTTAATAATCAGGGGGTGGATGCGCTGGTGGCTAACGTCCAGAAAGCCCGCTATCGGGGGATTCTGGGTATCAATATTGGCAAAAACAAGGACACAGCCCTGAATCAGGCCGTGGACGATTATCTTTTCTGTCTGCGTCGGGTGTACGGGCACGCATCCTACATTACCATTAATATATCTTCGCCTAATACACCTGATCTGCGTCAGTTACAGCAGGGTGCTTATTTGCAGGATTTACTGGCTCAGTTGTCTGATGAGGGCATGCGTCTTACCGAGCAGCACAAACGCCAGGTTCCGCTGGTCGTTAAATTATCACCCGATGAAGACGACGAAGCCTTGAAGGGCATGGCCGAGGTAATTAGAAGCAATCGAATAGACGGCATCATTGCAACCAATACCACCTGTTCACGCAAGGGCGTTGAAGGACTGTCGCACGCTGACGAGCAGGGCGGCTTAAGCGGCAGACCGTTGCTGGCCCGTTCAACAACCTGCCTGCGTCTGCTGAAAGAGGTGGTCGGGTCGGAGGTTTGCCTGATTGGCGCAGGCGGCATAGACAGCCTGGCCGCAGGTCAGGGCAAACTAGAGGCCGGTGCCAGCCTGCTACAGGTCTACACCGGGCTTATCTATCGCGGCCCGAATCTGATCAGCGAGCTGTCTGCACTGCGTCCGGGAGGGTGAGGCGCTCTTGGGGCAAAAGCCGGTTGTTTCATAAGTAGCTCGTGTCAGAAGGCTCTGTAATGGGCAAAAAACTCATAAATGCCCTGTTTCGGCGATATTGGGATTAGATAGCTTTCCTAACGGACACGTAGCCCGGATTAGGCTTTTAGCCGTAATCAGGGAATCCATGGTTCTCCTGGCACGGTCCCCTGTTTGTGGTTTATTTCCCGGATTACGCTGGCGCTAATCCGGGCTACAAGGATTTCACGAATATCGCCGTCAAAGGTCTTAAGCTTTTTGTAGTATCAAGAGCTGAATTTCTGTGTCAGAACCTGATTCTCCTGCAGGCGCGTTTTCAGCTGATCAAGAAAAAGACCACAAAAACCAGACTCAGGATGATGATTAATGGGCTGACGCGCTGGCGTGTCAGCAGCTTCAGCAGGGTGTAAAGAATGATGCCGCCACCGATGCCATCCGCTATGGATGAGGTGAAGGGAATCATCATGATGGTGACCATACAGGGAGCCGTTTCGCTGATGTCGCTGAGCTTTAAATCCGTCAAATGCTTCATCATGCAGCAGGCGACGTAGAGCAGAGCAGGCCCCACGGCGTAGCTGGGAATCATTTTTGCCAGCGGGTAAAAGAACAGCATCAACAGGAAACCAACAGCAATGACGATGGCGGTGAGGCCTGTTCGCCCGCCTGCCTCAATGCCCGTCGCGGATTCAATATAAGGTGAGGTGCTGGCGGAACCCAGCACACCTGCCAGCGCCGAGGCAGCGGCATCGGCTGTCAGGCTGTAACTCAGGCGCTGCTGGTAGTTTGCCTGCTGACTGAAAACAGATGGGTTAAGCAGGCCAATCAGAGTACCGGTCGCATCGAATACTGCAATAAGGAAAAAGGTGAAAATGGCCTTGAGAGCCGTTATTGAGGTCAAGCCAGAAAAATCCAGCTGCATGAAGGTCGGCGCCATGGACGGCGGCAAGGCCATCACGCCCTGCCACTGAGTCAGTCCCAGCAGCAGAGCCAGCAGACTTATCCCTAAAATGCCAAGGATAATAGCACCCCGCACGCGATAGTAATCCAGGGTTAGAATCAACAGGAATCCCGCAAAAAACAGGCCGCTTTCCGGGCGGTGGATGTCGCCTATGCTCATCAGGCTGTGATGATTGCTTACAATCAGCTGATTGGTCTGCAGAGCAATCATGGCAATGAGCAGACTGATGCCTATCAGGATTGCGATTTGCAGATTGTGTGGAATGGCTTCAATCAGCAGGCGACGCAGGCGGGTAAGACTCAGCACAAAAAACAACACCCCGGAAACAAATACCATGGCAAGGGCGTGCTGCCAGTCTATGCCCATGCCCTGCACCACGCTGTAGCTGAAATAAATATTCAGAGCCATGCCGGGGGCAACTCCGATGGGGGTATTGGCCAGGAGACCGGTGAGCGCACAGGCGAAGGCCGTAACGAGACAGGTGGCCGTGAACACCGCGCCCTGATCCATGCCGGCATCGTGCAGGATCGTTGGGTTGACGAAGGCGATGTAGACCATGGTCAAAAAGGTGGTGATACCGGCAATCACTTCGGTTTGCCAACGGGTGTTTTGCAGAAAGCCTGTACGAAGGGTCATGGCGATACTCTGAACCGGTAAAAACATATCCTACATAAATGCGCCATCCGGTGCAATTGCAGGGCGAGAAAGAAGTACGTCATCCCGAACGCAGTGAGGGATGACGTTTCTTTTTTTAGATGCTGACTCTTAGTGCGATTAGCGTATTTCATCAATTCAGGTTACAATCTGTCTTTTTTACAACCAGGTTTTGATACCGTCTTATGACAAAACAACGTGCCATCAAAACAAGCGTTTTGTACAGACGCTTATTCACTTACGTCAAGCCATTCTGGCTTGTGCTGTTTGCCGGGATTTCTGCGAACATTCTTTACTCCATTATCGATGCCGGCTTTACCTATATGATGAAGCCGTTTATTGATAAGGGCTTTATCAGCATTGATTTGGAATTCGTCAAACAGATTCCCCTCATTGTGCTGGTGGGGATCAGTCTGCGCGGACTGGTCAGCTCGGTCGGGACCTACTGTATGACCTGGGTGGCGCGCTCCGTCGTGAAAGTGCTGCGCCAGCGTGTGTTTTCTCATATCATCAAACTGCCGTCTGATTATTACGATGAGGCCACATCCGGTCAGTTGCTGTCGAAAATTCTGTATGACGTTGAGCAGGTGGCGCAGGTCAGTGCCGATGCCTTGACCGATTTTATCCAGAATACCTGCCTTGTAACAGGCTTACTGGCGGTTATGATGGTTATCTGCTGGCAATTGTCACTGATGTTTTTACTGACTATTCCCTTTGTAGGCATTATCGTCAACCTCACCAACAAACGCGTGCGCCGCATTAGTCACCGGGTGCAGAAATCCATGGGACAGGTAACAGAAATCGCTGCCGAAGCCATTGAGGGCTACCGGGTTGTGCGTATTTTTGGTGGTGAGGCCTATGAGGTTGGTAAGTTTGAGCAGGCCACCGAATCGTCACGTATGAATGACATGAAAGTAGCGGTGAGCAAGGCGATTAATGTATCCGGCGTACAGCTTGTCATCGCAATTGGTATTGCCGCAATTATTTTTGTGGCCATCAAGCTGGCCACCATCATCACCATCACCGCGGGCTCTTTTCTGGCCATCATTGCGGCCATGCTGCAGTTAATCAAACCCATAAAAACCCTGACAACATTAAATGCAACTATTCAACGCGGTCTAGCCGGTGCTGAAAGCGTGTTTGAGCTGCTGGACAAGCCGGTCGAGACGGAACAGGGAAAACGTCTGAGCGCGCGTGCCAAAGGTGCCATACGCTTTGAGTCAGTCAGCTTTGCTTATCGTCAGGGGCAGACCATTCTTCATGACCTCAGTTTTTCCATCAATGCCGGAGAAACCGTGGCTCTGGTTGGACACTCCGGCAGCGGTAAAACGACTATTGCCAGTCTGCTGCCCCGTTTTTACGATGTCTGTGCCGGTCAAATCATTCTGGACGGAGAGCCCATCAACAATCTGGCTTTGAGCAGTCTGCGCGAACAGATGGCGCTGGTCAGTCAGCAGGTCACTCTGTTTAACGACACGCTGGCCAATAACATTGCCTATGGTCGCTTTGATGTGAGCCGGGACCAGATAATCGCGGCCTCAAGACTGGCGTTTGCTGATGAATTTATCAGCCGTTTGCCGGAGGGCTACGATACACGTGTGGGCGAAAACGGTGTTTTGCTGTCCGGCGGTCAGCGGCAGCGTCTGGCTATCGCCCGCGCCATTTTGAAAGATGCGCCCATTTTAATCCTTGACGAAGCCACCTCGGCCCTTGACTCTGAATCAGAGCGCTACATTCAGGCTGCTTTGGATGAAGTCATGAAAAACCGTACTACCGTGGTGATTGCGCATCGTTTGTCCACCATCAAAAACGCCAGCAAAATTCTGGTGATGAACCATGGGCGGCTGGTGGAGCAGGGTACACACCAGCAACTACTGGACCTTAACGGCTATTACGCACAGTTGCATCGTGCGCAGAAAACAGGTATAGAAACGTTTGTTCCTGCTTAATAAGGACTGGATAAAATGCACGCGATGCTGGACAGGTTGTGGTATGGACAAAGCAGATGGCGCTGGCTGCTGTGGCCTTTGTCGCTGATATATCAGCTCATCGTCAGGATTCGCCGTTTTTTATTACAGACTTTTGTTCAGCGCGCATGCCCGGTTCCCTTGATTGTTGTAGGCAATCTGACCGTGGGTGGTGCCGGTAAAACCCCGCTGGTTATTGCTCTGGTGCAGGCGTTTCAGGAAAAAGGCTTTCGTGTGGGCGTGGTTACACGTGGCTACGGTGGCAGTCTTAAAACCTTCCCTCATGAAGTGACAGCCGATGATTCGGCCCATATGGTGGGAGACGAACCGTTTCTCATTGCCCGGCGCTGCGCCTGTCCGGTGGTCATAGCGCCAAGGCGCGTTGACGCAGTACGTTATCTGCTGAACAGACATCGCAGCCAGATTATCATCAGCGATGACGGTCTGCAGCATTATGCCATGGGGCGCTCGATCAACATTGTGGTGCTCGATGGTATGCGCGGTCTTGGCAATGGCATGTGTCTGCCGGCTGGCCCATTGCGCGAGCCAGCCGGTCGTCTCAGGCAGGCTGATTTGCTGGTAGTGAACCAGGGAAACTGGCCGGGCGCGCATACCATGACCCTCGACACCGCGGAATTTATTCATCTTCCCAGCGGCAGGAAAGCGGGCATACAGGAGATGACAACCCCGGTGGCCGCGGTGGCGGCAATTGGCAACCCGGGGCGCTTTTTCCATACGCTTGAGTCATTGGGTTTATCCTGCATACCATATCCTTTTCCGGATCATCACCCCTTTACAGCTCAGGATTTAAACACTATTCAGGGAACCGTAGTCATGACAGAAAAAGATGCGGTGAAATGTCAACCCTTTGCGGCAGAACACTGGTATTATCTACCCGTTAACGCCAGGTTACGCGAGCCCTTCTGGCACGCGTTGTGGTCACACGATTGTTTAAAAGGTTATTTCCCAAAATGACACACATGATAGTTGCTATACGCCGTATTGCGATATTTTTTTTGTTATCTCTTTCCCTTTCTGTGCGGGCAGAGATAGCTGTTGGCGAAGAAGTGGAGAATGCTTCCGTTCAGGCGGTGTTGTCGCTGCATTCCATGCAGGCTAACTGGACATTTTCAGGTAACGTAACGAGCGAAGGCGGTGAGCGTTACGCGTATTTTTTACAGATTCAACGTGAGAATGCCCGCTTTCATGCTGTTGCAACGCTGATTAACACACAAAGTAAAGCAGTTGCTGTTTATGAGGAAAGCAATACCCTGATTGAGCAGCCGGAGCTGACGCACTGGCAGGTTGGCAATATTTTTATTCGCTTTAATCCGATTAACAACAGCTGGGTTTATGGGGTGAAGGATAAAGACAAAAAAGGCTTTAATTTCAAGGTCGATATGCTCGCTCCCGCAAACGGACAGGCGCCAAAACGGCAAAGTCTGCGGGATGGTATTGAACTGCTGGTCAGTCAGACGGGTCAGTTAAACGGCCACATTCAGCTCGGCGAGAGCAATCCTGAACAATTTGTCACCGCCAGAAAAGCCTGGTTCCGGCAAATGTGGGTCAGCAGTCCGCTATCGGGCAAGCATCAGATGAGTTCGGTTTTGTGCTCGTTTAACAACGGCAGTGCGCTGTACTCTGTTACCCTGCCCGAATCCGACGCGGTACGTGCCTCGGTTGCCGGCTGGCGCGATGAGCAGGGCCAAGCGGTTACCATGTCACAGTTTTTAACAGTGCAGGGCGGCGCCGATAACCATTGGCGAATCCGGGTTCCTGCTCCCAAAGTCGATTTATCACTTGATAATCTGCTGGATAAAATTGACATTGGTCAGCAACGGATACTTGGCTTTACCGAAGCTCCCTTACCTGGCTTTTGCGCCATTAGTTTTGATGAGATCAACTAGTGCCTTATCAACATTAAATACAGGGGTAGGGTGGGCAAAGGAGCGAAGCGACGTGCCCACCATGGTTGTGCTCTGTGCTAATGACTGGTGGGCACGTCGCTTCGCTCCTTTGCCCACCCTACCCCAAGATTGAATATTGACAGGGCACTAGTACGATTTAGTTTTGACATGTGTCGTCCCCGCCCTCGTGGGGAGGACAAGTAATGTGCTGAAGAGAAGACGCTGCTCTGTGCCGGACAAAATTCCGGACTGTCATTCTGTACGCTTTATGACTTTTTTAGTCAGTTGTATTCTATTTGCACTCTGATGAAATCGCCCTGAAGACGCCTGGTGCGCCTTCATTAACAGAGTATCTCTGGACGTCCATTAAGCTCACCTGGAGTCCAGAGAAAAGACTAAACGGGAGATTGTATCAGCGGGGATTGTTCACTCAAAGGCTCTGCCAGCTGTTCAGGCTGAGGATTAAAAAAGCTCATAATTCTCTGATGCACAAGCTTCCCATTATTTTTTTCTTTGCCCAGATAATTCGTTACAAGACGCTTTCGTTCGGCCTGACGCTCTTCAGCAAGTACCGATTTTCTTTCCTCAACCCTTTGCGTCAAGCTGGTCTCTTGTTCTGCAGTCAGCGAGCGTGATAAAGCATGTTCTATTTCAAATCGACTTGTTGGATTAGCAATACCTAATACGGCATATCGTTCCTCTAGCGCCGCATCTTCCTCTTGTCGCGCTATATTACGGTTGGTCGCTCTCAATCTGGTTAATAATTTCTGACTGGAAGAGGAGTGTGGCCTGAGATTATCAACACTACCGAGTAATCGAGCCATTTCCTCTGGGCCCGCTTCCGCAATGCGACCTTGTGTCGCCATTATGGCGTCTTGAGGCTGGGGATTTCTGGTTTTTGCATCAACAATGGTTTTTACTAATGCCCCTATGGTATGGGTGATGGGTGATACTAAAGCAAAAAGCACGGCAAGTTCTAAACCGCTACCGCTCGGTGTTTCCAGGTAACGAAATCTAAATGAGCGCCTGAGATTATGCATATATCGAGAACCGAACTCTCTCAAATTCATTTTGATATTTCCTCTAAAGGTTAATTCAGGATGAAATTTATCATAAAAAATACTTCTGGTCTATTATTTGGGCATTTTTTGTGGTCTGTTAACAGGCCAGAACGCGTAGCCCGGATTTATGATGGTCGTTCACAACGAATGCGTAATCCGGGGAGCAACCGCGTGGGGGAGTCACAGGCAGCTAACCCTGTCCCTGTTCTCCCTCGGGCAGCAACAGGGACAGGCCTGCGGCGATCACAAGCCCAGCAGGCACAATCGCCAGAGCCAGCTGGTAGGCATGCAGAGTAAAGGCCGCATCATTTTGACTGACTCTGTCGAGAATGAACCCGACTGCGGGCTGCATAATGGGAGCGCTGAGCATGGCCAGCGTATTGATAAACCCGGTGCAGGTCGACAAGGTACCCTCTGGCGCCTGTTCGTTGGCGATGGAATAGGCCAGCATGTAGGCACCGCAACACAGCCCTATCAGAAACATCAGACTGCCAATCAGCACGGCACTTTTAGTGGGTATAAATAAAATCAATACGATGAGAAGGGCCGTAGACAGGCAGGAAGTCAGAATGATGGGACGGCGTTTGAAGCGGCCGGCCAGATACCCAAATAACGGGCAGCTGATAGCACCGCCGAGAAAGAGCATGGAATCCAGGATGCTGGCATTTTTTAAATCACAGCCCAGCTTGGTCTGAATGAAGGGCACCGCCCACATGGCGCCAAATACGGTAATCACCGTAAAACTCAGTCCGACGAATACACCATTAATCCAGATTGGTCCGGAACGCAGTATCACCATAAACTGCCTCCACTGCGACAGATTCGGGCGCTCCTGTTGTTTGTCATCAACGGGTACAATCCGCCAGCACAGCCACGCAATCAGTAAACCCGCTATGGCGGCGCCGTTAATAAAGCTGCGCCAGCCCCAGTGCTGCACCAGCACACCGAGGCTGATAATGCCGAGCATGGTGATGAGAAAGCCAAGTGTTTCAGACAGGCCTATCATAAAAGCGAATTGATTCAGAGGAAAATGCTGCCGCAGCAGGTGCGACAGGCCAATAAAGGCAAACGAGGCGCCACCACCTATGATTAAACGCGTAGAAAACAGGGTCAGCAGACTATGGCTTTGTGCAAACAAAGCACAGCCGAGGCTGCAGACCAGAGCCGAGCAGGCCAGCAGCGCGCGTGTGCTTTTCAAATCAAAGAGAAACCCTACCGGGATCTGCAGGCTGGTATACACATAATAAAACGAACTGCCCAGCAGTCCGGCAGCCAGCGCACTCAGCTGCATTTCCTGGACAATGGATTGAATCACCACGCCGGAAGACAGTTGTAAAAAAAACTGAAACAACACAAAGCAGACGCCTACAAACCAGATAGTGTAGCGTTGCAGGGAAGAGGTTTTTGATGGATTGGTAACAGGTAACACGCAGTATGATTCGCAGGATAGTTTATTGTTTTCGACAAGGATACCATAAGCCGCGTGTGACGTGCATTTATTTTATGCTCTTCCTGTTTTCCTGAAGGCTTGTTACAGTTATACATGCACTCATTACCCGGATTCCGATGACAAAATCAGCTGATATCAGGCAGTTACAGATTGGATTTCAACAGAGCATACGGCCCCTGGTTGCTGTGGATGGCATCAGTTTTTCATTAAGACCCGGAGAAACCCTCGCCTTGCTGGGTGAATCTGGCTGCGGGAAGTCTCTGACTTCGCTGGCCTTGATGCGTCTTTTACCTGAAGGAGCGGTTTATGGGATGCGCAGCCAGGTGCGGGTGGATGACGAGGATATACTGGATCTGCCTGAAAACCTCATGCGTCAGCTCCGTGGCCGCCGTATTGCTATAATTTTTCAGGAACCCATGACGGCTCTGAACCCCGTCATGCGCATCGGCGACCAGCTGGCGGAAGCGTTTCGTGATAAGGCCATGTCGCCATCTGAGCGACATCAACGTCTGCTGAGGCTGCTTGAGGAAGTGGAAATCCCCGAGCCGGAATTACGCCTGACTCAATATCCGCATCAATTGTCTGGTGGTCAAAAGCAACGCATTGTCATTGCCATGGCTCTGGCGAATAATCCCGACATTCTGATAGCCGATGAACCAACAACGGCCCTTGATGTGACCATCCAGGCACAGATTCTTGCTTTGCTGAAAAAACTGCAGCAGGAACATCAGATGAGCCTGTTGCTCATTACGCATGATCTGGGTGTGGTGAAGGCCGTAGCGGACCGCGTTTGTGTGATGTATGCCGGCCAGGTGGTTGAAGAAGCCAGGGTCAGTGATTTTTTTAAGCAGGTCAGGCACCCCTATTCTCAGCAGCTGCTGGCGTCCATTCCGGGCTTTTCACAGCGCAATTATCGCCTGCAGACCATCAGCGGTACCGTGCCAGCGCCTGGCGCCATGCCTTCGGGTTGCCGTTTTCACCCTCGCTGTGCTCATGTCATGTCACGTTGTCGAGACGACGAGCCTGTGCTGCAGACCATTGAAGAGGAGAGCGTACGCTGCCACCTATATCCCAGGCATCGGGTTTTGCCCACTCTCAACCAGGAGGAACTACCCTGGCCACAGCAGACCGAGCAGGGGGATTGTCTGTTTTCAGTCACCGATCTATGTGTTCAGTTCGGCCTTGGCGGGGGATTTTTAAAACCCAGAAGAGCAGCATTTAAAGCGGTGGATAAGCTGTCATTCAGGCTGCACAAAGGACGGACTCTGGCTCTGGTGGGCGAATCAGGCTGCGGTAAAACCACGGTCAGCCGTGCGCTGCTGCGTTTGCTGCCGATAAGCTCCGGAATCCTGAGTTATCGCGATGAGGATGTGTTGGCCATGTCGCGCCGTCAGCTGCGCTCCTATCGTAAACAGGTGCAGTTGATTTTTCAGGATCCCTTTGCCGCGATGAATCCAAGGATGATGGTGGGCGATATCATCGCCGAGGGCCTGCTGGCTCAGGGCATGCGCGCTGCTGATATCAAGCGTCGACAGCTGGTTTTGCTGGACCAGGTGAACCTGCCGGCCAGCAGTCTGACTCGCTACCCACATCAGTTTTCCGGCGGACAGAGGCAGCGTATCTGCATCGCACGTGCTCTGGCAACAGAACCGGAGGTGTTGATTTGTGATGAGCCAACCAGCGCTCTGGATATGTCCGTTCAGGCGCAGATCCTCAACCTGCTGAAAGAGTTGCAGGGGGAGCTTGGCATGTCATATCTGTTTATTACGCACAACATGTCGGTGGTCTCATGGCTGGCTGATGAGATACTGGTGATGCGCCAGGGGCAGGTGGTCGAGTCAGGCCCCTGTGAGCAGATCCTGAAAAACCCCACTCATGCCTACACCCGGCGTTTACTGGACAGTGTTTTGCAGATCTAACGCCGTTTTTTGTTTAAAACTGGCAGGTCATGTCCAGGGCGTGTTGACAATAGTCCCCGCCGCCTACGCGCCGCGGCACGTAGGCGGCGGGGACTATTGCCAACACGCCCTAAAAAAGTTAAGGACGTTGCCTGATAATTCAGACAAACAGGCATATTTTGAAGCTGAAGCTTTGTCAATCGAAAGCTGATTCACTGATGATAGATTGACACCAAATGCCTCATCGATTCAAAATGCGCGCACTCTAATCAAAAAAAATAACCAGATGTTTCCTGAAATATCCCTGCTTCCCCAAAATGATCTGTGTGAGATTCGCCTGAGGCGTGAGACGCTTTGTTCCAACGGATCAATACCGCCTGAACTTGATGATATCCTCGATTCCGGGCCTTTTCCCAGCTTCTCCCTGGAGCCGCAGATATTTGCTGTCAAACTGGTGATGAAACCGCGCGATTTACCTGTTTTTCTGTCTTGTCTGTACGAACGGGAGCTGATAAGCAAACCGACTCTGGAGCTGGCGAAAGCGCGTATCGAGGTTTTATGGCCTGATACTCTGAAGCCCTCACCCACCATGACGGATTTTCTTCACATGCTGGGCAACATGGTCAATGACAGGCAACGAACGAGCACACAGTTTCAAAACATGGTGGACTATTTTTTTTCCGGCCAGCCTTCACGCTATCAGACTTTGGTGAGGCAGCATTTAGATTATCATTTGCAGTTGCTTCATCTCCTGCTCTCAACACCAACCGGGCTGGATATTTTATCTGAATTATTTAACAGCGGACTTTCAATATATTACCCATCGATGCGACGCGGGCCTGTCAGACATGTAATTAAAAACGCTGGTCTGACTTTGGAAAAATCGGATATCGATAAAATACCTTTCAGTGAATTGTTTGATCGATTGCTGGCCACGTTTCAGTATAAAATGGCCAGAGACAAGTCCCGCCTGCCTCTGACACATCTGGTTTATAATCCCTTTTTATGTGTTTTTATTAATAAATACGCGCTGAACAGGCAAAAAGAACTGCCGTTCAATATGATAAAAAGACAGCGGAATCTGGTGTTCCAACTGCTTCAGCAGGGTGATTGCGAGTCGGTGGAGACCTTGTTTCCCGTTATGCGCTTCTGCGGTTTGTCGTTTCGGTTTATTGACACAATCATGGACTTCCTGGGCTATGATTTTTCCTCAAATGACACCCGAATCAGGGCCTATTCTTCCGTATTTGCGCTGTTTGACAGGGTTTATGACGGGCTCGCAGTACGCTGTGCCAAAATCTGGCTGCAGTCCGGTTTTTCTCTTAACCAGGCGCAGATTATCAAGGAGCTGGACAGGCAATGCCGCCAGTATTTAAAGCAATTCCCGGAGCAATTTGATCGACGGAAGCAGATCCGTGCCTATACAGAGCATGGTTTTTTGCAATTAGCCACACTCATGGCAAAGTATCTGAATCTACAGAGGGGAATGCCTGTCATTCTCTCTCTGGCGAAACAAACCAGCCCCTGTTACCGCATGGTCTATTTTAAGGGAGATGCCGTGCCTCTGGATAACCATTTTATCAGAACGGAAGGCCCGTTCAAGCAGTGTGCAGGTGTCTATCCTGTGATACCTCCTGGCGAATGGCGGGCTACCATTGAAGCCATACACAGTACGTTTCATAATGTAGAAAAGTTTGAGACCGGACTCAGACAGCTCGAAGCAGAGCTGGCAACTGCGCTGCCTGTGCTCACGCCCATTGCAGACTGTTGTGAAGAAGCACAGCTTAAGCTGTATGAGTTGAGTATTCCATCCGCTGAGGCTTATATCTGGTGGAAAAATCTGCCGCCTGAACAGCGAAAAATGAACCGTGCCCTGCACCATGTTTTGTTAAATATTGAAAAACGAGCCGGCTATCCGGATGCTGTGGAACACGATGGTATTACCCGTTTCTGGGGTTTTGTGCCTTCCGAGATTGCCAATCAGGTGATTCGGTCAGGAGGGCGTATTGCGGAATCATCTTTGTCGATGGCAGGAATTGTTCATGGCCCTGCGGCTCATCGCATACAAATGGCTGTGATTTTCCTTTTGATCGAAAAAGGCAAAATCCCCAGGCCCGTCGATAGAACGATGATGGATCTGGCCAGATTCATCGTTGACAACAATCTATGGAGTCCGTTGCTCGACTCAAATCTGACACGGTTTTCCTTCCCTCATTTTGTGATGGCCTGGCTGCGTAACGCGGCATATCTGCCTTGTCTGCGGCAGTATGCGTTGTTCAGTTACTTTAACGAAGTGGATAAACATCTGTTGCGCCATGGGCTCAGCGATTATGAATCAGCTGTTTACACGCAATTGAGTCATGACTGGATGTTTTATGTCGAGCCGCTCGACGAGCGCATTATTGCGCAGGCAAAGGGGCGGCATGATTTTATTGGATTGACCCTTGGAAAGGATCACTTTTTTTACCACAAGGTCAGGAAGCATGATAGGGAATGCCCGCAGCCTGAACAGGCCGCAACGTCATCGCAATCGTCCGGTCAGGGGCGAGGCTAAGAAGGCGTTTAAACGTGCCCCCACGCGCCGGCGGGGGCTGCCTTATCGACATTAAGGGTAGGGTGGGTAAAGGAGCGAAGCTCTGTGCCCACCAGCTATTGGCACAGAGCACAACCATGGTGGGCACGTCGCTTCGCTCCTTTGCTCACCCTACCCCAGGATTGAATATTGATAGAGCACTAGTTTCGTTTGGGGAAGATATCCTTAAACTGCAGATGGCGGTGTTCTTCCAGCGCGAGATGGCGTTTTTTATGATAGCCGCCCAGCTTATAAATCAGGATAGGCAGGGCAAAGCTGGTCACACCCATGTAAAAAGCAATTTTATAGGTAGGGTCCTGATTCATCAATAAAAACGCCAGACAACCCAGCATTAATACAATAGCGACGATACCGGTGTAAGGTGATCCTGGCGTTTTATAGCGTAGATCATCGGTTGTGTAGCCGGCTTCGTATAAACGTGCGCGAAAGCGGATCTGTGCCCAGCACAATGAAATCCAGGCGGTGGCGCCAGTAAAACCGGATACCAGCAGCAAGGCAATGTAGAGCATGGATTGCCCAAAAAAATAACTGGTTGCGAGCAGCAGCCAGATGGCAATCAGGGTCGCGATACCTGCGTTCTGTGGTACGGCATTACGATTGAGTTTACCGAGAGGCCTGGGGGCCATGCCATTTCTTGCCAGCGCATTCAGCGAGCGAACGATGCCATATACGCCCGAATTAGAGCAGGACAGGGTCGCGGTCAGGGTGACAAAGCTGGTGGCAGCTCCCGCCCAGTGCAGGCCATAGAGATTCAAGGCATCGGCGAAGACAGAATTAGCCAGTCCGGCTTTTTGCCATGGAAAAATCAATACCAGGCAAAAAACAGGGATAATGTAGATAAACAGAATACGGAAGGTTACGTTCCTGACCGCACGCGGAATCATTCGGGCAGGGTTCTGAGATTCACCGGCCGCCAGTCCAATGATTTCCGACCCCTGATAATTCACCAGCAGCAGAACCATGGCGGTTAACAGCACCATACCGCCATTGGGAAAGAGGCCGCCCTGGCCAAAAATATATTTCCCACCGATAAAGCCGGTTGATTCATGTCCATGAATCAGGCCAAAGAAAATAAGCAGCGATAAAAAGACAAAGCCACCCAGCGCTGCAATTTTAATCAGAGCCAGCCAGAATTCAATTTCACCAAAGGTGCCGACCTTGGCGATGTTGATGTAGGTAATCAGCATACCGAAACAGATCGCCCAGACGTAGCCGTTTACCCCGGTAAAATGCTGCATGATAATACCGCCGGCTATGCATTCGGCCGGTATATAGGCAACCCAGCTGATCCAGTACGACCACCCGACACCACAGGCTATGGACGGCGAAATGAATTCAGCCGTGTAGGTGATAAACGATCCGGAGATAGGGATGGCAACGGCCAGCTCCCCCATGCACAGCATCGTCAGGTAGATGATCAATCCACCAAGAATATAGGCAATAAAAACAGACGGACCAACCTGGTTGATGACGGCACCTGTTCCGAGAAAATAGCCCGAGCCAATAATACCCCCAAGGGCAATCAATTGCACGTGGCGGTCTTTCAGGCCACGCTTGAATCCACCATCGTTCATGATTTCGTTATCGTGAGTAGTCACTGACTTTGATGTTCCTTATAAAAACTGGGAATATGATTTTCGGAAGTTCTAATTGTATAATAAATCCTACCATTGTCTATAGCCTATTGGCAGAAGTGCTATACAGGATGTTTAATTGAAAGAGCCATTGCCTCAGCCTCACGATGTTCTGGCGGCGCAGGCTTGAAAAACAGACTCTTTAAACTAAACGCCATTTTTCTTAGTTTGCAAATCCGCACAAGCTCATGAGCCTGCGGGGTTAATTTATCTGCCTCAGAAAGGCCCTCACGGACGTAATGTGCCATTTGCGTGGTTCGCTCGCGGCTCGAACAACAAATCCGGACTTCACCATAGGGATTAAAATCGGCTCCACCCTGGCTGTTTTTCAGACCACTTTCCACCAACATGACAGCCTCGATTCCAGCGTGCGAAAAACATGTCCTGAGTGCTTGTTTGATTTGTTTGGACGTGCTGCTGGTATAGTCGAGAATCACCACGGTGTATTGGGTCCTGGACAATTTTTCCGATAGACTGGGAAAGGCTTTGTTGGTCGAATTACAATGATTTAAATCATAGTGCAGAATGCTGGCGCCAGAATTGGATCGGATTTTATTTAGCTGCATGTCTTTTGCCTTCACGTACTGAAACGCTTCGGCTACTTCATAATACATTTGTTTAAAATCAATTCGATAGGTTTTGTTTTCTTTGGATGCCAGGTAGCATAATGCCGCATATTGCGCGATAACGATGGCTTTCATACCGGAGCAGACACGGTATTTGGTGTGGGACAGATGTTTTTTTTCGCTCTCGTCTGTTTCCTTTACCTCATCATGAGCCATGTCATCATCAGAAAAATCAGAATCGCTGCCATAATCATCTGTGCTGGAAACCATTTCCTGGCTTTTGTATTGGGTAAACAGGCTGACGGCTGCCCGCTCTAATGTGGCGTACAGATTAAGGGTTGGTTTAGGAATCAGCAACGCACCAGATAGTAACTGGATTATTTCATCGAACGCCTTGTCCTGTTCGTAAACAGCGGTAAAGTCTTCGCGGGGAAAGGTAAACCGTTGATTCAGCCCGGCACGTATCCTGCTGTAATCCATGGTAGCGGTTTCGCCATAACGCAGACAGGTTAATAACTCGACCATAGCGCTCTCGATTGGATTGGAGGCGCCATTCAGCAACGCGTTCATGACCTGATTGGCAAACCATTCTTCCGTTCCTGGCATGCGAAAACATTCCTTGAGAATGGATTTGCCCATGCTGTCGCCGGGCCGTGCAAAGATCTCCCACACCGTCGCATGTTCAAGCGATACGGGTATGAAGGTGCTATAGCCTTGAGGCTTGCTTTGTGTGATGGTCTTGAATTTTTCATAAACACGGTTAAAAACCTCAGGAAGCTCGGCCATTTCTGACATAAGGGGTTCTTCCTCACGGATTTTTTTATAACACGCATTACGTTCAATGGCGCTCATCAGTTTTTGGGCATTATACCTTCTCACCTGGTCCAGCTGTTCGACAGAGAATGTTGCAGGCCTTGTGTAACTGCTCTGGTTCATGGCCTCAATCAATTCGTTAAGCTTTGCCAGGGATTTGCCTGCCAGCTCGGCATAGGCCAGAGGTATTAATCCTGTATTGATCCGAAACGTTTTGTTGGTCTGGCAAACGCTTGGTGTATTGTGTCCAAAACCGGCTCGTAAAACCATTTCAATTGGAATCCCGGCTGACATGGCTTCAACGTTCACAATTGCTATAAACGAAGCCATTAAGAGGCATTGAAACTGCTGAGGTTTTTTTTGCCAATAGCGTGCAACGGGTGTTTTTGAACATTCGCGTTTCAGGATGGGCAATTGAACCATAACGCAAGGGTAGCCATTTTCAGTATAAACGATTGGGCGTTTTGGCTTTACGCCAGTGGATGGCTTGTTATGCGTCTCAAAGCCTTTAACGATTGCCATGGCTAATCGGTTTTTATAGTCTAGTAATGTATCGCGTACAGGTTCATCCGATCGAGGCACTTCGTGTTTTAAAGTAATGAGGTTGCGATAACTGTCAAAGTGGAATGGTGAATGAATTCCGCCGGTATGGGCTGAAAAAGAGTTAGCCTGACCGGTTTTTTTTAAGCATGGACTGATTATCTGTGCATTTTTTCTTCTACCGGCATGAGCAAAAAAGCGCGTAGCTTCGCTGCGATGGTAAGAGCCCCAAAATTTATGTTGAGACATATCGAAAGCGGAACTGCCAGCGAAGCGGGAGTAATACTCCGAGCGTGGAAAAAGATAAGAATCTACGATTGTGGCAGCGTCACAGCTGGAACTGGAACTGGAGCTGGAGCTGGAGCTGGAACTGGAGCTGGAGCTGGAGCTGGAGCTGGAGCTGGAACTGGAGCTGGAACTGGGTCTGGAGCTGGGTCTGGAGCTGGATCCAGTACGGGCAGCCGGTGAGACGGATGCGGCGCGTGTCTCGTTTAAACAGCTCGAAATACGTGTTAACAGCCCTTTTTCCTGTTCCGTTAAATCTACTCCATGTTGTTGGAGTTGCTTTTCGGCTTCTTTAAGATAAGCATGACTGCCTTCATTAATGGCTTTGGTAATTAGTTTCTTAAATGCGATTAAATCTTGTTTTTCGGTTAAATTATAGGTTTTTTTACCCTTTTTTAACGTAATTATGATGCTGGCCATAGTATTCTCGCACAATCGTTTTGCTTAATATGGTATCATGAAGCTCGATAATTGTCCGTTTTTAATTGAAAATAAATACTCAGATATCACGCGAGTAGATGCGTTTACCCGGGGCTCCGATTGCTCAGCGGGTATGACAGCCCCGCCTTATTGCAACTGTCGCCACGATTGTCGGCCAAAAATCTGTGGGCCTGGGTTTTCGCCTATCTTCTGAATACCGCCGCTGGTGCCCGTCATATATTTGTATTCCTTGCTGCCGGCGTTGATGATAGGGGGAGTCCCCATCAACCCGCCATTCCTGGGTTTTAAGCCACTCGCAGGTACCGTAATATTTTGTCCGTTCTGACTGAACGTGATGCCGTCGTTATTATCAAATAAGCCGTCTTCATTACTGTCAAATACGTTGTAATTGAGACGCGATCCATTAAGGGCGTTCAGCTCCATTAACCAGCTGGTACCGCCAAAATCGCAGGGGTTGTCGGAGGGTATAATGGTCGCAAAAATGATTTTATCACTGCGAAAAATAATGTTCGAAATGATACGTTCCCCAAGAGCCTGATTATTAAACGTTAAATCCATATACCAGCCGCGTTGATTATTGGCCATCAGGTAATTACTGGTTGCGCGTTGCGTGCTGGTTTCTGCCAGTATGACCTGCTGCAGCAGCTCGCCGCGTCCGGCTATCGGTGTCGTGTTGTTATCCTGAATGGAGTATACGGTCTGGATGCTCTTGTCGGTTTTGTCGCCGGCTTCAAGGTATTTGCCTGTGCCGAAATAAAGCTGCAGGCCAGACGGGTTGGTTTTGATTTTGGAAACAGCGGGGCGACTGGTGATGGGTTGCCGTTTTCCGTTGCTGTCGGTTGCAACAAACAAAGGGGCCGGGTTGGTGCTTTGTCTGTAACTGAAATCCCAGTTGCTCACCGAGCTGGACGAGATATCAATTTTCCACAGGTTGCCAAAGAGATCGCCGGCATAAATGGTGTCGGCGATTGAGTTGCCGTCTCTGTCCACCACCACAGGGCTGGCCATGCCGTTTGGACGGCCAAGCAACAGAGGATCAGCGAGCATGCCGACCTTGGTATCAAATTTTTTGATCAGGGCGCCGGTATTGATATCGACGATGTAAATGACTGCATTACCTGTGGTACTGGCATAGCCATCTGCTACGGTGTTGTTGTAACCGTTACCAAAAATGGCGGCCCACTGGCCGTTGGCCAGGCGGACGATGGAGGCCTGGCCGTACACAAAGCCCACATCGGCATCATCCCTGTCTGTGAATTCCCATTTGACTACGCTGGCCGCAGTGGCTTCAGAGATGGCGGATGGATCGGTGACATCCAGCGCAAACACACCCTGTCCACCAGCCTGAAGGGTGCCCACCAGGACGGTCATCCACTGATTCGACGAAGCGAACACATCTACGACATTAGGTGAGCCATCCACATAAAACTGATGTGTGTAAGCAGGATTGGTCAACTGATTCAGATTAGGGAAAACACTGGATGGCACATAGGCAAACAGTTCGTTACCACTGACAGCGTCAAAGGCATGCAGCATTCCGTCGTTAGCGCCCACGTATACAACCTCCGTGCGGTTGATGTTGGCTGCCTGGAATGTGCTGTAAGGAGCGCTGTTTTCAGGGGCTGAGCCAGACCAGCTCGATGGGTACGCTTGATTAGGCGCGCCGATAATAAGGGGAGATGAGTTAATGATGTCGCCGAGCAGGTAGGTGCGATTGCGGAAAGTACCGCCCCTGCTCACTTCCTGCGCCTTGTTGCCACGAATATAATCCAGTCGGGCGCTGCCCAGTGAGTCAGACACACCTGTCTGGGGATTGGTATTTAATGCGTTGACCTGGGTCAAATCCAGCTCGCTTGTGCCCGGCAGGAGTGGGTTTGACGGCCATTTGAACCTTATTCCGATTTTTTTTGATGGCTTGTAGGTTAAAATGCGCCTGCCGGTAGAATAGTTTTGGGTATTCAGTCGTTCAGACGCATCCCAGGTGGAACCATTGGGGCCAGTGCCCGTGTATAGAATATCCCCATTGGTTGGATCAATTTTGTAACTCAGGAGTTGACCGCTCCAGTCTTTGGTGCGGAATATCGACTGGTAAAGGGCCGTTGTCGAAGTCAGGAAGCTGCTGTTCAGAGAAGCTGATGCGAAGGAGCCGGAGCGATCGATGATCTGCTGGAAGGCCTTGGCCAGCTGAGAGCGTAAAAACGTGGCGTTGCTGACGAGAAAATAATTGTCCGGCGTACCGTCACCATCTGCATCGAACTCCTTTGTGTCGTCTGGTTTGCTGTTGCCGTTGCTGTCGTTGAATCCACCCCATTTGGCTGCATACCAGAGCGGAGATTTCAGTGTTATCGCAGATGGCGTGCTGCTCGGGCTGAAGGTTCTTGTGGCTGTCAATGGCAGGGGTTTTTTGTCCTTCCAGGTGCCGCCGGGCAAGACGCCGGGAGGGGTGTCGAGGAAGTAGTCCACGTCACTTGATGACGTGGTATCAACGTCCCGTACTTCCAGATACAAACCATCATTCGTGGTTCCCGAAATGACGTAGCCCATATGCTGGGACATACTTCCGGCGGCATAAATGCTGTCGGTCTGAACCGTAATGGTGTTGTTCGCGTTGACCGTAATGGTGTATTTGACAATGGCGTCCATATCGAAATCGCCGCCCTGCTGCAGATCAGCAAAATTAACCCGGAAAACGCCTCCCGTTGGCGTCAGTGATTCAATATAGAAATCGACAATTTCATTATTAGGCTGATAAGCGCCCTTGGTGCTGTCAATGCTGAATCCACTGACTGATTTACCAAAAGGAACGATTGTTATGGGATTTCCGCCCACCACGAATTTAATTTCGGGCTTGGGCGAGGACAGGGCCACAATATAGGATTTGACGTTTTGTACGCCCTGAGCGGGATTCAGGTCGTTGATCCAGCCATAATAGGCTACGCTGGCCGAATAATAACTACCTTCGGAGTTCGTGTCCTGAGGTGCCAGGCCGCGAATGTCACCAAAACTGGTTACGGTCTTGGGAGTGGGGGCTCCGTCGTTCACCGCGCCAGACTGCCCAATAAAGGCCAGCACACTGGAAAACCCTTCGCCATCAAAAATGGTTTTCGCCAGTGAGGCTGCGTTCAGAGAAGGGGTCAGATCGCCTGTAAAAGAATTGAAATAACTGCCGGGAACGTAATTGCTGTCGTAGGTTGGGTACAGGTCGCTCAGCAGTAAAATATTCGCTTTGGAACAATAAGGATAGACCTTGTAGGGATCAACCCAGGCCGGTTTGGGTAAGCCCAGTGTCACATCAAGCCCGGTAGAATAATCAAAGGCTGCGGTTGGTGTTGTTTTTCCAGCCAGATAGCGAATCGTTTCATAGAGCATTTCGGCAACCGGATTGCCCCACATTTCGCACTCGCCGTTGACAATGTTTCGTGTGGTAATAAAGCCACAGTTTGCGTATACGTAGTCTGTGCCAAGGTTGGTGACTGTTAACTTGTTCAGCGTGGAGATAATACCGTTGACGCTGGTGAACTGGCCGGTTTTCAAATTGATTTCGTCGGTGATACTCGAAATATTTTTTCGCAGCACGCCACCCTGGAGGCTGTTAGCATAACTGCCGGTGAGCAGACCAAACTGCATGGCGTCGTTTTCGCCATATTCCTGCAGCAGACCGATGGGTTTGTATTGACCATTTGGATAGATTTGGCAATTGTCCTCCAGGCCCACCGCAGGATCACAGACTTTGACCCGGACGACATAGTCCGTAATGTTGCTCATCGTGGTGCCGTCCGTTCCATGCAGCGCCTTGCTGCCGGCAACGGGGCGCTCGATACTGACCCACTCCCAAATCCGATAGGGCTGGTTGGGAGCCACGCGCAGCAGAGGGTTGGCGGTGCCGTTGCGCAGCGTGGTGTTGGCAAACAGCAGGTATCGTCCGCTGGAGGGCGCGCTGAGGGGAGTGTAGTCGCTGATGTTAAAGCCGTCCACGGCCAGACTCTGATATTCCTTACCCCAGCTATGACCTTCCTGTGGGATATATGTGCGCTGCAGAACGGTCGCGGTAGTGGTGTCCACACTGCGCAGGCCACCATAGAGCACTTTACGAATGGCGTCGAAGCGAGCGGTGGTCACGTAATTAAGAAACAGGCCACTCCATTTACCCGGGCATTTTTTATCAGCGGTAATGGAAACAGGGTAGAAGTACTGCTGCGTGCTGTCGTATTGATAGCATTTGTTGCTATCAAAATAACCGTAATAATTGATGCCCGGAGTGAAGCGCGTGTTGATGACCCCGTCGTTGTTCAGATCAGTCGAGTCATTGTAGGCCTCGAAGTACAGCGAGCCGTCACGGCTTAGAACCAGCATGGTCAGAGGGGCGACCGCCTGACTGATGAACAGCGGAATCTGCGATAAATTAAGTGGGGCCGAAAAGACCGCATTGCTCAGGATACTGCCAGCCAAACCCAATGCCCAGAGAGCATGCTTCATCAAAATCTCCTGGCAACAGTGGTTTGTAATATGGATACAGAATCATTGGTTGAACCTGTCCCACGAGCCGTAATCTGATAATAATACACACCCGCGCCTGTTCCGGCATTGCCAACAGCGGGTGAGTCAGGAACGAACTGCAGAAATTCAATGACGTAACGCGGTGCGGTGTTCACATTATCCAGTCCACTGGCATAAGCGGTTGAATTGCCTGCCCACCACGAGAGAGACTGACTGGCGAAATTAAAGTTGGAACGCTCTTCCTGTACGCAGGGCCAGGCTGTGCAGTTCACGCTTACCCTGGGCAGGGTACCCTGGGCCATCAGCCATATCTCACCGGCTGCCAGCGCAGACTCTGCCGCCCGGAACGACAGTTCCTTGTCCTGCAGGTTGGCTGTCATTTTTTCCTGCATGCTGGTGACCTGAATGGTGCTGATGCCCAGCAAGGTAAGCACCAGCAGCATCAACAGGGCGATTGCCAGCGTTGTGCCGCGCTGTCTGCTCATGATGGCAGCCCTCTGTTTCTTAATGTAATGAATGTATTCCATTCACGCCGCAGTCGCCTGTCCGTTGGCGTAGTTGTAGCGCCATTAAAAGTATAGCTGACCGAGCGATTGTTGACGTTTTCCGTGGTGCTGAGCAGCAGATTGATCTGCAGGCTGATTACGTTAGACCAGTTGTTTGCCGCATTGACCTGGGCTGCTGTCTGGTAGGTGTCGGCCGTATTGTCGCCGTTCGTGTCAACGCCATACAATACCTGCATCTGTTCTACCCCTTCGGCTATTTCATCTTCGTTGCCATTGATATCCAGTCTGACCAGCGCGCGAATCGGTGCGTTTGAGCTGTTAACCCGGCCGGTATCCTTTATGTAGAACGCATAGTAAATAAAGCTCATCACCGAGGATTGGCGAGGGTAAGACAGGCTCAGACTGCCGCTGATGTTACTGCCACTGGCGTGACTGATGGAGCCACTGTTGCTGTTTGATCCGGGAATAAAAATATCGGCAAGAACGCAGTTGGTGATAAGGGCAGCCCGCCCTGAGCTTATTCCTGAGACTGGGTATACGGAAACTGGAGCGGAGGCCGAGGCCATGTCGGCATTCAGATCGACGCTTACTTCGGAGCCTCGGCGTATTTCAATAACATCGCTGCCAGCAACGGGTGATTTGGCTGAAATATTCGATGGTAAGGCGGGGCTGAACCCGGTTGTGCCATCGTATCCAAACAGGGGATTGGTAAAATTTACCATGCTGGAAGGGTTGTTGACCTGATTAACTATGGTGACCTGCTTCTGATTGGTACAGCCCTGGTAGCCGGCCATGCGTATTTCCCGCGACAGCAGATAGTTGGCATAACGACCATTTTCCTGTAGTCGCGCCAGACCCTCCTGCACGACGTAGGTTGATTTATTGCTGAGATACACTGTGGCTACACCGGCAACCAGCATGGCGCCCAGCGAAATGGCAATCATGAATTCAATGATTGAATATCCAGCCGCCGCCGGCTTTATCATATCTGGATCTCCATGATCAGGCAGGTTAAATCAACGTCCGGGTTACCACTGCAGCCTGTGCCGGTAGCACCGGTTCGATCATTGTCCCAACGGATAGTCAGGGTCAGCTGATTTCCATTCGCGGTGATGGTTCCCTGGCCTGAGGGCAGCAGGGTGGCATTGCTGGTGTTCCACTGATAGATATCGCGCTGGGCAATCTGAGCGTTGCTGCAGGTTGTGCAGGAAGGCATACTGCCTGTACCAGAAACATTGTTGTAAGCGCCGGAGTTGACGCCAAGGGGATTGGCCTGCATGCGATCGATCATGTCTCCTGCCTGAGAAACAGCGATAGAACGCAGCAGCGCTGAATGATTGTATTTGATGGCGCTGGTCTGGAGTGCTGCAATACCCAGCAGACCAATCGCCAATATAACGGTACTTATCAGCACTTCCAGTAAACTAAATCCCTTTTGCGTACCAGTTGATGGTTTCATAAGCCAAAAATCCTATAGACTTTACTAAAGTATAGCAAGAGGCCTTAAGGATTATTTGGAACAGCAGGCCAGTCCCTGGCTCAGTGGTATTGTCAACGGGGCTGTTTTATTTAAGCACAGGAGCGAAGGTCTGCAGCAGCGACTTGAAAATCTTCGGCGTTCCGGCAACGACATCGCCCTGGCTGAAATAATTTTCACCGCCGTGAATATCGCCAATCAACCCACCCGCTTCCTTAATCAACAGCGACGCTGCCGCGATATCCCAGGGGCGCAGACCGAATTCCCAGAAACCATCGAGGCGACCGCAGGCCACATAAGCCAGATCCAGAGCTGCGGAACCGGTACGACGCATGCCGGCGCATTTATTAAACATCGCCTGAAAGGTGGGCATGTACCGCTCGGTCAGGGCTTCGCTGCGCGTTGGAAAGCCCGTGCCTAAAACAGCACCGCTCAACTGCGTCTGCTTGGACACCCGGATGCGGCGATCATTCAACTGCGCTCCACGGCCACGGCTGGCAGAAAAACACTCATGACGGATCGGATCATACACCACCGCGTGCTCAATCCGGTTTTTGACCCGATGTGCGATGGAGACGCAGTAAAAAGGGAAGCCGTGCAGGAAATTAGTGGTACCATCCAGGGGGTCAATGATCCAGACCGATTCGCAGTCCGGATTCTGCGTACCGCTTTCCTCGGCAATAATGCCGTGATCAGGGTAGGCCTTTAAAATCGTTTTAATGATCAGTTGTTCCGCTTTGACATCAACCTCGCTGAAATACTCGTTATTGTTTTTCGCGGTAATTTTAATCCGGTCTATCTGTTCAATATGTCGAACAATAAGATCCCCGGCCTGACGCGCGGCATTAACGGCAATATTTAGTAAAGGTTGCATGATTTGCTCTCTCAGATCGACAAAGTCCGCGATTCTATCACATTTTTTTTGTACAGAGATAAGTCATTGCTGTTATAGTTGCATTTTTTGTTATATTTTTCGAAGTCGTTATGAATTTTTCCTCTATCAGAATCGTATTGGTTGCTACCTCACACCCCGGAAACATTGGTTCTACGGCACGTGCCATGAAAACCATGGGTCTTGAACGCCTCTATCTGGTAACGCCGGAATTTTTTCCGGATCTGGTGGCCTGTGAAATGGCCGCTGGTGCCGATGACGTATTAAACGCTGCCATAGTGACCGAAACCCTGGACGAGGCTCTGCGTGGCTGTCAGCTGGCGATAGCGACCAGTGCCAGACCGCGTGGCCTGTCTTTGCCAGGTTTAACGCCTCACTCCTGCGCTGCTTTAATCGGTGAGCAGGCAGAAAGCACAGAAGTGGCCATCGTGTTTGGCCGTGAACGCTCCGGCTTGACCAACGACGAGCTACTGCGTTGTCATTATCACGTCAATATCCCCAGCAATCCCGACTACAGCTCCCTGAATCTGGCGCAGGCGGTGCAGATTATTGCCTATGAGCTGCGGATGAATCTGCTGCAGCCAAAAGCACAGGTAGCCCATCAACTCGACGAGCTGGCTCCCCACGATGAAATTGAACATTTTTATGCGCATCTGGCGGATGTACTGGCGGCCATCAATTTTTTAAAGCCACACAATCCACACCGCGTACAGCAGCGCATTCGACGTCTGTTCAATCGCGCCGGTCTCGAGCGTATGGAAGTAGCCATTTTGCGTGGTATTCTGAGCAATGTGCAGAAAGCCATCGGGAAAGAACATGATGAATAACCCGGATATCAACAATACAGCCTTACCCATCTACTTTGATTACATGGCGACTACGCCGGTTGATCCGCGTGTGATAGCCAGAATGATTCAATACCTCGGCCCCGACGGTGTGTATGGTAATGCCGCCTCGACCAGGCACGTTTATGGTTTACAGGCCGCACAGGCGGTTGAGCACGCACGTGAGCAGGTAGCTGCGGTCATTCACGCATCGCCCGCTGAAATCGTGTTTACTTCCGGCGCCACCGAATCCAATAATCTGGCCATTCTGGGTGCTGCGCGTTTTTATCGCCGCAAAGGCAATCATCTGATTACCATGACAACCGAGCACAAATCCGTACTGGACACGTTTGCGCAACTCGAAAAAGAGGGCTTTAACGTCACGTACCTGAAGCCCAGTGCCGACGGACTGCTGGATTTTAATACACTGATGGAGGCTCTCACGCCAGAAACCATACTGGTATCCATCATGCACGTTAACAATGAAATTGGCGTGATCCAGGATATACCTGCCATCGCCGCCGGTCTTCGCAATCGTGGCATCATCTTTCATGTTGATGCGGCACAGAGTGCCGGCAAGCTGGCCATTGATTTGCGTGAGCTGCCAGTGGATTTGATGTCTTTGTCCGGGCATAAAAATTACGGTCCCAAGGGAATTGGCGCCTTGTATGTTCGTCGTAAGCCACGGATTCGTCTGCAGGCACAGACCTTTGGCGGTGGTCACGAGGGCGGTTTGCGTTCCGGTACCTTGCCCGTGCATCAGATTGTGGGACTGGCTGAGGCGCTGAGCTTGTCTGAGTCCATGCGTGAGCAGGAACAGCCGCGCCTGCTGGCCATGCGACGGCGTTTGTGGGAAGGGATCCGGCATCTGCCTGGTATTCAGTTGAACGGTCATCCGGAACAGCGCATCGCCGGAAATCTGAACATGAGCTTTTCCGGTATTGATTCGGACTCTCTGTTGCTGGCCCTGCGTGAGCTGGCTGTATCCACCACGTCGGCCTGTGCTTCAGCGAGTACAGAACCATCCTACGTACTGCGTTCACTGGGTTTAAGCGAGGATTTGGCCTACAGCTCCATTCGCCTGTCTCTTGGACGCTTTACGAGTGACGAACAGATCGACGCCGCGATTCAGATTATTTGCAGACAAATTGAACATTTACGTAAAATATCGCCACTATGAATTATAATAAAACTGTAGAACAGTATTTTTTTCAGGCCAGACACGCTGGTACGCTCGACACCCGTCAGGCCAACACGGTGATGTGCCGAATGGGCGAGAAAGCTCACGGTGCATGTTTTGAGCTGTACCTGTCCTGTCTGGCAACGGGTGAAATTGTGGCAGCACGTTTCCTGGCGTATGGCAACCCTTATGTGATTGCCGGGCTGGAATGGTTATGTACCGAAATGCAGGGTACGTTTATTTCAGAGCACCCGCGCCTGGATTATCATGAGATTGTGCGAAAACTGGCGATACCGGCTACTCAGTATGCCGTGGCTGTCCTGATTGAGCGGGGATACCAATCGGTAGTAGAGAAAATGAATGAACGATTACAGGGGAAACAAGATGAGTGTTGAGCAATACGTAGCTGATAAGCAGACCATTTTAACGCTGACCGATGACGCCAGAAATCATTTACTGAAAAACCTGGTGGAAGCTAATGACAGCGCTGGCGTTCGCCTGTCTGTCAAAAAAACAGGTTGTTCCGGCCTGTCTTACGTTGTTGACTACGTACAGACACCGGCTGACAATGACATTATTATCCAACTGAACGATAAGTATGTGGTGTGTATCGATAAAGCCAGTTATCCCTTTCTGAAAGGCATGAGTATTGACTACGTCAGGCAGGGGCTGAATCAGAAATTTGTCTTTACCAATCCAAATCAGACCGGACAATGTGGTTGTGGGGAAAGTTTTACGGTCAGTGATATGGATCCATCCTGACCCTGTCATTGCGAGCGCAGCGAAGCAATCCATGATTCAGCGTGCTGAGCCTGAGTTTCCGAAGTGGCATTTTCCGTCACAAAAAAAAAGGGATATCCCCCATGTGGATATCCCTTTTTCTTAATCTGTAATATGAAAAAAGTCGGTCGATAAGCCGGGTTCTGTCGCGGACAATCATTCATCTGGGACATACGTCACCGTATGCCTCAAGCAACCTACCCAAATCCCGTACGGGCCGTACGTCCTTACCCGAAGATAAGTTGGATTTCTATTTGGTCTTGCTCCAAGTGGGGTTTTCCCTGCCACGCCTGTTGCCAGCCGCGCGGTGCGCTCTTACCGCACCATTTCACCCTTACCTGTACCAACACAGGGTTGATACAGGCGGTATATTTTCTGTGGCACTTTCCGTAGACTCGCGCCTCCCAGGCGTTACCTGGCACTTTGCCCTGTGGAGCCCGGACTTTCCTCCCTCAGGATAAATCCTGAGAGCGATTGCCTGACCGACTTCGTGAGGGATGGTATCAAATTACGTGGAGATTAGCGAGTACCGATAAATTCGTCATCAAAATAACGTTTCAGTTTTGTTCGCAGCGTTCCACGGCTGACACCCAGTACACGGGCAGCTTTGGATTGATTGTAACGTGTTAATTCCATAACAGTGCGGAACAGGGGGGCCTCAACCTCTTCAACCACGAGCTGATAAAGATTCAAATTGAGATCCTTGCTGCTTACGTTGTTCAGATAGCCTTTGACAACCGAAACAACCTGCTGGGTTAGTGCTTCATTAACGTGTTCAATCTTGTGCATCACACTGCTCATTTCTTTCTCCGTACTGTCTTAAACTTCTCAATCATTTTTGCTCTGTTGAATCACAAACAGAGCACCATGAACCATATGCTATCAAATATAACAAAGAGTGTAAAGATTGTTTTATAGATATTCATTTATTAAGGGAAGCTTAAGAAAAAAATGGTCACGAATCAAGCTTTTTTTTCAATTTATGGAAATTAATTGATGATTTTATATATTAAGTAGGCAAAATGATAGCATAGACTGCTATTTGTGCGTCCTAACCTTACTTGATTCTATTGCGCACAAAGTTTACCATCAGCCAGATTTTTTCCATGGTGGGCTTATAACATGATGTTATGTATTGATGTGGGTAATTCTCATATATATGGTGGAGTTTTTGATGGCGACACGATTAAAGTGCGCTTTCGTCACACCTCCAAAGTGAGTACCTCGGATGAGCTGGGCATTTTCCTCAAAACCGTGCTGCGTGAGAACGACTGCGCGCCGGAAACCATCCGGGAAATAGCCGTATGCTCGGTTGTTCCTCAGCTGGATTATTCCCTGCGCTCAGCCTGCCTCAAATATTTTTTAATCGATCCGTTTTTTTTACAGGCCGGTGTAAAAACAGGTCTGAACATTAAATACCGTAATCCTGTCGAAGTCGGGGCTGATCGTATTGCAAATGCAATCGCGGCCGTTCAGGCTCATCCGGGTAAAAACGCCATCGTGATCGATTTCGGTACAGCAACAACTTTTTGTGTTATAAGTGCCCACAAAGAATACTGGGGTGGCGCGATTCTTCCTGGCATTCGCTTGTCAGTGGATGCGTTGTCCAGCAATACAGCCAAACTGTCGGCGGTGGAGATCATCAAGCCTGAGCAGGTGGTTGGTCGTTCAACGGGTGAAAGCATTCAGTCTGGTGTGTATTTTGGTGCCGTGGGCGCCTGCCGCGAGCTGATAAGCCGTATCAAGGCCGAGTCGTTTGCGAAGCAGGAGGTCATTGTGCTGGCCACCGGCGGGTTTGCGTCGCTGTTTGATAATCAGGGGTTATATGATCAGCTGGTCCCCGACCTGGTTTTACAGGGACTGCGACAGGCGACTTTAATGAACCGCTAACACTGTTTCTGCGTTTATTCAGTCCAGTTGTTCTTAAATAAATCATCCCGATCGAATTGCGCGCTTTCTCAGGCGCATCGGTAAATTTTTTGTCAAAAAAAATCCATTTTTGGTTGACGCATGGGAAATTGTGTTTCTATAGTGTATAAAAGTGGCGTAAAATAATAAAAAAGTGGAGAATTGTGGGAAAGAGTAAAATCGGCCCCCAATCAGGACAATTATGTTTCGTGGAATCTATGCGATAACCATTGACGGAAAAGGACGCCTGGCTCTGCCAGCACGTATCCGTGATGCATTGAGTCTGCAAAACAGCATGTCGCTGGTGTTGACTATCGACACCGAAGAAACCTGTCTCCTGCTGTATCCCGAGGCAGAATGGCAGTTAATTGAAAGCAAGCTGCAGAGCCTGCCTAGTTTTAATACCGCAGCGCGTCGTATTCAGCGCCTGTTGATAGGGCATGCAACGGACGTGGATGTTGATAACAGCGGTCGCGTGCTCTTACCGCAGTTGCTGAGGGATTACGCTCAGCTGAGTAAACATTCGGTCATGATTGGTCAGGGCAATAAGTTTGAGATTTGGGATGAAACGCTGTGGCAGCAAAGACGGGAACATTGGCTGGCAGAAGAAGCGGCGCAACAGGACGCTCTGCCCGATGAAATGAAGACCTTTTCTTTGTAACGGAACGATGATGGTACACCAGTCAGTATTACTACAAGAGTCTATCGACGGCCTGGCTATTCAGGCTGATGGCGTTTATGTGGATGGCACTTTTGGACGCGGCGGACACAGTGCCGCTATTTTGCAACACCTGTCTGAACAGGGCAGGCTCATTGCCATTGATAAAGACAGCGAGGCTGTGGCTCACGCCCGCGAGCGCTTCGGTCAGGACAAACGGTTTCAGATAATCCAGGGCTCCTTTGCCGACCTGCCGCAGTTTGCCAGGGATGCTGGCGTGTATGGCCTGATAAATGGGATTTTGCTGGATTTGGGGGTGTCTTCGCCGCAGCTGGATGATCCGGAGCGTGGTTTCAGCTTCATGCAGGATGGTCCACTGGACATGCGCATGGATCCCACCCAGGCGCTGGATGCATCCGTTTACGTAAACCAGACCTCGGCTGAAGAGATGGCGGCAGTCTTTCGCGAATACGGTGAAGAGCGTTTTGCCGGCCGGATTGCGCGCGCCATTGTTGAAGCCCGTGCTCAGGCGCCGATTGTCAGTACAGCCGTTCTGGCTGAAATCGTGAAACAGGCGAATCCGAAATGGGAAAAGCACAAACATCCTGCAACCCGTGTTTTTCAGGCCATTAGAATTCATATCAATCAGGAATTGACCGATCTGCGTCGTATTCTGGACGCAGCCATCGATTGCCTCGCGCCCGGTGGGCGTCTGTCGGTCATCAGCTTCCATTCGCTGGAAGACCGGATTGTTAAACAGTTTATGCGAGACAAGGAAACGGGTATTCGACCACCTGCTGGTTTGCCCATACGACACGTAGACATGCAGACCTGCTTCAGGAGGGTTGGGAAAGCCATTAAACCAGGTGAGGACGAAATCAGACAAAACGTCCGATCTCGCAGTGCCATCCTTAGAATAGGGGAGAAAACAGCATGAATGCCGCGGCTAAAGCAATCCATCAGGGTAATCTGTTTGATGGTCACTTACTGGACATACGTTTGTCAAAACAACTCTGTCTGACGCTGCTTTTATTGTTGCTCGTATTGTGTACAGGTCTTGTTGTGGTGTACACAACCAATGAGCATCGCTCCAGTTTCAGTCAGTTGCAACTGCTGGAACAGCAGGAACAGCAACTGGAGATGCAATGGGGGCAACTGCTGCTGGAGCGGTCCAGCCTGGCGACACCGGCACGGGTTGAGCAGCTGGCCGTACAAAAGTTACAAATGCAGTTACCCGAAGACAAACAGACGTTCGTGTTGCAGTTGCAATGACCAAACGAGGACACCGCTCACGCTTAATAACCATTTCGATTTTTTTTGTGCTGTTGTTGTGCGCCATCGTATTCCGTATGATTGATCTGACTGTGCTGCATCGCCAGTTCCTGAAAGGGCAGGGCGATGCCCGCAGTCTGCGTGTACAGGCCATTCCTGCCTATCGGGGGATGATAACCGACAGGCAGGGCACCCCGCTTGCCATCAGCACACCAGTACAATCGGTGTGGGTAAATCCTAAAGAGTTCTCTCCTGATGCGAAACAACTGGCGGCCCTTGCGCAGTTGCTGAGTGTGCCAGTCAAGGCTCTGACCGCTCACGTTGAGCAGGCCAAAACCCGCGAATTTATTTATCTGCGTCGGCAGCTGCCACCCGTTCTGGCAAAACAGATTGCCGCGCTGGATATTCCCGGCATCAATTTCCAGCAGGAGTTCAAGCGTTATTATCCCGAAGGCGACAGCATGGCGCAGTTGCTGGGCTTTACCAACATTGACGATGTTGGAATTGAAGGTCTGGAGCTGGCTTATCAGGAGTGGCTGATGGGCTCGGAAGGCAAAAAACGCGTGGTGAAGGACAGAACCGGACGCATCATTGAAGAACTGGGCGTACTGAAAGAGCCCAGGCCTGGTCATGATCTGGTCTTGAGCGTAGACAGACGGATTCAATATCTGGCATATCATGAATTACAAAACACCATTGAAAAATTTGCCGCCAAGGCGGGCTCCGTGGTGGTTCTGGATTCACAAAATGGTGAAATTCTGGCGGCGGCCAATTACCCATCCTTTAACCCGAATGCCCGTGGTCGTTATACCCGCGACCGCTACCGTAACAAGGCCATTACGGACACGTTTGAACCCGGCTCCGTGATTAAGCCATTCAGCATAGCCAGCGCTCTGTCGACGGGGCTCGTCAAGCCAGATACCATTTTTGACACGCGCCCCGGCTGGATGACCGTACACGGTCATGGTATTCGTGACGTGCACAATTATGGCGTTCTGGATGTGACGGGGGTGCTGCAGCACTCAAGTAATATTGGTGTCAGTAAAATGGTCCTGTTAAGTCCGCCGGAGCAGTTTATCGGTCTTTTGCAGCGCATGGGCTTTGGTCAGCGCACGGAAAGCGGCTACCCCGGCGAGAGTGATGGTGGCATGGTGAAGGCCAAGGATGCCAATCCGTTTGTGCTGGCCACCATGAGTTTCGGTTATGGTATCTCGTCTACCGCTTTGCAGCTGGCGAAGGCGTATATGGTATTCGCCAATCACGGCAGTCTGCGCCCGGTCACGCTCCTGCACAGTGACGAACATGAAGCGGCACAGCAGGTTATCGATGCGAAAACCTCGGATCAGGTGCTGGCCATGATGGAAGCCGTATTGGGTAACGGGGGAACGGGAATTCAGGCGCGCGTTGCCGGTTACCGTGTGGCCGGTAAGACAGGAACGGCACGTATTGCCGGTAAGCGCGGCTACCAGGAAAAACGATACATCGCCAGTTTCGCCGGGATAGCTCCGGTGTCTAACCCTCGTCTGGTTGTTGTGGTTATTATTTACGAACCGACTCGCAATGGTTATTACGCGACCGCAGTTGCCGCACCACTGTTTTCCAAAGTGATGGCTGGCGCCCTGCGGATTCTCGATGTTCCACCTGACAAAACGGTAGGTCAAGATGCTTAAATCTCTGAATGAGCTGTTATTGCCTTGGGTTGCCTGCGATCTTCCCGATGTTGAGATCCGCGCTTTGTATAATGACAGCCGCCAGGTGAAGCCGGGCGGTGTCTTTCTTGCGTATCCGGGGGCTGCCACGGATGGGCGCCTATACGTTAAACAGGCAGCGGATGCCGGTGCCGTGGCGATTGTGTATGAACCGGGCAACTGGCCCGCTCACATCAGCCTGCCCGACAGCTGTCCCTGTGTAGCCTTGCCCGATCTGGCTCATCATCTGGCGGCGATTGCCAGTCGATTTTACGGTGAGCCAACCCGAAATCTATCCTTAACAGGTATCACGGGCACCAATGGCAAAACGACCATTGCCTACCAGCTGGCTCAGGCGCACGAACGGCTGTCTTCTCCAGCCGCATATATTGGTACCCTAGGCTATGGGCCGGTATCGGATTTGCAGTTATCCGCAAACACCACACCGGATGCCTTGTGTCTGCAGTCGTTGTTTTATGAGTATCTCAATCAGGGTCGATGTCAGGTTGCCATGGAAGTCTCCTCGCACGCCCTTGATCAGGGGCGGGTAGACAACATCGATTTCCGGCAGGCGATTTTTACCAATCTGACCTTGGATCACCTCGACTATCACCACAGCATGGAGGCTTATGCAGCCGCCAAGGCGCTGCTGTTTCAGCGTCGCGGTTTGCAGTGGGCCATTATTAATGAGGATGATCCCTACGCGCCTATCATGAAGGCGGCGACAGCTCCTGGCTGTCAGGTGATGACCTATGGTATCGGCGCGGGCTGTCTTGTGCGTGCTCTGCGCTGGGACGTTAACATGCTGGGCACGAGTATTGATATCGAATCTCCCTGGGGTGCGCATCAGCTTAGAATCCGTGCGCTGGGCTTTTTTAATATTTACAATGCGCTGGCGATTTTCAGCAGCCTGATGCTGCATGGCTACCCCGTTGAGGACGTAATTGCCGTCATGGCTCAGCTGCAGCCAGCACCCGGACGCATGGATATGGTTGCGCAGGAACCCTGCATGCTGGTGGATTATGCACACACACCGGATGCCTTGGAAAACGTGTTGCAGACTCTGAACAAGGTGAAGAGAAAGCGTTTATTTGTTGTGTTTGGCTGCGGTGGCGACAGGGATAAAAGCAAACGCCCGATCATGGGTGATATCGCCAGCCGTCATGCTGACGTCACGATCATCACCAGCGATAATCCCCGCAGCGAGGATCCAGAGCAAATCATTCGTGATATCGAGAAGGGTATTGTTGCGCATGATCATGAGGTGTATCGAATAGCTGATCGAAAACAGGCCATAGCCAGGGCGATTCAGCTTGCGGATAAAGATGATATTGTGCTGGTTGCCGGCAAAGGCCACGAAGCCTATCAGCAGATAGGCAGCATCCGACACCCGTTTTCAGATCATGAGGTAATCACGCAATTATTAAACCGTAGCCCGGATTAGCGCAGCGTAATCCGGGAAGGGGGCCAGGCTCCGTGACCCCGGATTACGGCTATCGCCTAATCCGGGCTACGCTTGTGTTGAGAATCGAAGCCGCGACATCGAATCGTAGCCCGGATTAGCGCAGCGTAATCCGGGAAGGGGGCAGGCTTCCTAAACCCGGATGCCGAAATCATGGCAGCAATGCGCTTTGCGCAGGCGTAAAAACGCTTCCCGCTTGTCTGCGGCCAGTTTAAGCCCAAGCGTTTCCTCTTCCGGATTATAAAGCGCCAACACCTTGTCCCGCCAGTCATCCTCTCCATCAAGTACCAGCTCCTGTTCTGCCTGTAAAGGCTCCCACGCAGGTGTCTTTAGCTGACAATAGGCATGCAGACTGTGACTCGCCATGCGAACCGCATCAAGTTTTGCTTCGACGCTGTGGCCGGCGATATGCGGCGTGCACAGGCTGGCAAATTCAATAACACCAGGATGACAGCCCGGCTCATTGCTGTAAACATCGGTGCAGTAATATAGAGGAGGCTTCAGGGCCAGCAACGCAGACTCATCGACGATGCCGCCGCGAGCCGCATTGATAATGGCGGCATTCGTCCGTATTGTCTGCAACAGGGTATTGCTGAGCAGGCCTCGGCTGGGATGTGGCGATGAATCATGCAGACTGGCGTGCACGCAAATCAGATCACAACGGCTTATTTCATCCAGATCACAACTCTGAAACCCATCCCCCTTGAGGGGATCGTAAGCAAGCACCTCATAGCCAATCCGCTCAAGCCGCCGCGCCACCGTCGAGCCGACGGCACCATAACCAATAATCAGCGCCCGTTTTCCCCTAAAGGCTGTATTTTTATCCAGCCATGCAATAGACGCCAGCACATAATCCGCGACCGAAGACGCATTACTGCCTCGCGCATCGAACAACTCTATCGATTTACTGAGCAACAGATCCTTATCAATATGATCCGTGCCGCTGCTCGCAGTGGCGATGCAGCGAAGCTGGCTGCCCTGCAGCAAATCCTCCGTCACCTTTAACGTCGAGCGACAAAGCAGGGCATCATGATCAGGCAGCAGCTGACGTAACTCATGCTCGTTATGATACAGGCTCAGTTTGAAAGGGGCTGGAAAGCAATCAATCAACCCCGGCAGGGATGCGTCGGCCAGTAGTTTCATAGGCCAAACAACCTGCTGATGACGCCAAGCGACCAGTTAATCGGCGGTGAGATCAGCCAGTTGAGCACGCCGGTAAACATCAGTGCCAGCAGAATAAAAAAACCATAGGGCTCCAGTTTTTGAAAGAGCATCGCCTGCTGTGCTGGTAACAGCATGGCAACAATTTTGCTGCCGTCCAGCGGTGGAACCGGTAAGAGATTGAAAATAGCCAGTAACAGATTAATGATGATTCCGGCGCGCGCGGTCAGAATCAGAAACAGGGCGGCACTGGACGACTCCGGGTGCAGCATCAGACCGATTTTAAGAGCGCATGCCCACAGCACGGCCATAAGCACATTGGCAGTGGGGCCTGCTGCAACAGACAGAGCGATATCCCGGCGCGGTTTTTTAAAGTGAGACGAATTGATCATCACCGGTTTTGCCCAGCCAAATACAAAACTAAAATGACTGAGGAGCATCACCACAATGGGGACGACAACAGTACCCACCGGGTCAATATGTCGCATAGGATTGATACTGACACGTCCAGCCTGCCTGGCCGTGACATCGCCCAGCATATAGGCAACCCAGGCGTGAGCGGCTTCGTGCAGTGTAATAGCAAACAGAACCGGAAGAATCCAGACTGCGATTTGCTGTACGGTAGATAATTCCAGCATAGGATAAACAGGAGTTAGTTGGCCAGCGGATAGTCTAAATGATACTGGTCAATGAGGGTAGTAAATTTGATCCTCTTACTCTTTTTTTTGACGATACGATTTGTCAGCCGTGGCGTCCCGGATTACGGCTATCGCCTAATCCGGGCTACGCTTGTGTTGAGAATTGAAGCCGCAACATCGAATCGCAGCCCGGATTAGCGCAGCGTAATCCGGGAAGGGGCCAGGCTCCGTGACCCCGGATTACGGCTATCGCCTAATCCGGGCTACGCTTGTGTTGAGAATCGAAGCCGCAACATCGAATCGTAGCCCGGATTAGCGCAGCGTAATCCGGGAAGGGGCCAGGCTCCGTGACCCCGGATTACGGCTATCGCCTAATCCGGGCTACGCTTGTGTTGAGAATCGAAGCCGCGACATCGAGTCGTAGCCCGGATTAGCGCAGCGTAATCCGGGAAGGGGTCAGGCTCCGTGACCCCGGATTACGGCTATCGCCTAATCCGGGCTACGCTGGCTGCCTGGATAGGAGCTTTGACATCGTTCATCCATTTTTCTAAAACACGTTTATTCGTAGCCATTTTCAAATGCCGTGAGATAGAAATAATCAAATTGTACGATAATTATATCGTTTTTGCTTCCAAGCAGAGCTTATGGACTGAGTGGGTGCCGGGCGTAAAGCGTGGCACGCAGGCGGGGGGGCAACAGACTATTGTTTGTCCAGATGAAAAGAGCACGGTTACAGATTCGAAATTAACTCCTTTCATGTAGAATGTGCGCATCAACCCCTTACTCCGGAGAATGTGAACATGCCACACTTTAAAAGACTGTTATCTTTCATGATAAAGCCATGGATGATTGTGCTTTATCTCTTTCTGGTGGTGTTTTCGTTTTTTTATATTGACCGGCCTCTGGCTGAGTATCTGATATCGTTCGATCTGAGAAATAATTTTTATCTGCTGAATCTGTTCACAAAACTGGGTTCTTTTGCTCCCTGGCTTGTTTTGTTTTTCGGTGCAGGCATCTATTGCCGTTACGTCAGACCAAATCGTCTGTGGGAGGAGCGTTCCTGGTTTCTGCTGCTCTGTGTTTTCGTGACCAGTGCGGTGTGCGGAATACTGAAAACGATGCTGGGACGTGCCCGGCCAGAGGCCTGGTTCAGTGAGCAGGCCTGGGGATTCTATGGTTTTCATGCCCAGAACAGTTACTGGTCGCTGCCGTCAGGGCACACCACCACCATTATGACGCTGGCCTTTGCCCTGTCGGTGGTATTTCCGCGTTACTTTGGCCGTTTTATCGCGATTGGGTTATTGGTTTCTCTGTCGCGCGTTTTGCTGGTCCATCATTATCTCTCCGACGTGCTGAGCGCCGCGTTTCTTGCCTTGATTGAAGTAGGGCTCCTGGTCTGGCTGCTGCAGAAAAAATCCTGGCTGCCTCTGGTGGTTGACAGGAAGGATTAACCTAAACCACCTGACCCGCTGCCCAGCCTGAAGACCAGGCCCACTGAAAATTATAACCGCCCAGCCAGCCCGTAACGTCGGTGGCTTCGCCAATAAAATACAGCCCGGCTACCTTGCTGGCCATCATGGTTTTAGACGACAGTTCATGGCAGTCAACACCGCCGAGGGTGACTTCGGCGGTGCGGTAACCTTCGGTACCGTTGGGTTGAATCTGCCAGTGATTAAACTGCCCGGCAATTTCTTCGAGGGCGCGATTAGACAAATCAGAGAGTTTTTTTTCTGCCATATCAGCGGGTAAAAACACCTCCACTACGCGCCGGGGGAGAAACTGGCAGAGCAGGGTATTCAGCTGCTTCTGCGCCGATTCCGTGCGGGCGCTTTTCAGGGTTTCGAGTAAGCTGCACTCCGGTAACAGGTTGATGCGAATGCTTTCCCCGGGCTGCCAATACGAAGAAATCTGCAAAATCGCGGGTCCACTGAGGCCGCGATGCGTAAACAGCGTATTTTCCCGGAAGGAAATGCGTTCATTTTCAACCAGACTATCGACCGCTACGCCTGACAGCACTGACAAACGCTCTTTATCCTGAACATCCAGAGTCAAGGGAACCAGGCCGGCCCTGGTCGGCCAGACCTTAAGACCAAACTGTTCTGCCGTTTTGTAGGCGAATGGGCTGGAGCCCATGGTGGGTATCGACAGACCGCCACTGGCAACAACCAGCGAGCTGCACTGAAAAACGCCGCGTGACGTATCTGTTCTGAAACGGCCGTCATCCATTCTTTCTATGCGCTCAATCTGCGTATTCAGCAAAATAGCCGCCCCGGCCTGCTCGCATTCTTTCAGCAGCATCGTTACAATATCGCTGGATTTGTTGTCGCAAAACAATTGCCCCAGCGTTTTTTCATGAAAAGGGATTTTATGTCGTTTAACCAGCTCGATAAAATCCCATTGCGTGTAACGTGTTAAGGCCGATTTGCAAAAATGCGGATTATGTGAGAGAAACTGCTCAGGACTGCTATAATAATTAGTGAAATTACAGCGGCCGCCGCCCGACATGAGAATTTTTTTGCCAGGTTTATTGGCTTGATCCAGTACAACAACCCTGCGCCGGCGTTTTCCGGCTTCCTGGGCGCACATAAGTCCGGCGGCACCGGCACCAATGATAATGACATCAACGTCTTGCATATGAGGTAAACACCACCTTAATCTGGCTGGTCAGGGGCAGGCCAGGGGCCTGACACGATAATTTAACGGCACGTAAAGGAGTACCGCTATGGTAAATCTCGAACAAAATATAAAAAAAATCGTGGCGCTTTTTGCGACACCCGATCCGTCCACAGGTTTGTACCCGACCTGGCAGGAACGGCCCCTGTCCGATGAAACCCGGCAACAAATCGAAGCACATCTTACCACATTATTCTCCCAATATCTGGCTCAGGATGGAACAAAAGAAGAGCAGATTAACAAGCGTCGTAAAGAGCTGATTATCCATTTTCATCCAGACAAGATAAAACTGAGGGATCCTGAAACGCACTGGCTGGAGCAGGCTATGAGCCAGGGTAATTTTGGTGGACACTGCTCAAGTCTGGCCGGTATCTGCGCTGATGCCATCAAGCAGGAGTCTAAGCAGTTCAACGCCTATGAAAACATCAGCAATATGGAAGAGTTTCGGGAACTTTTGAAGAGAAGGCTGGCGGAGGCCACCACCCTGACTCAGAAAGCCGTGATTAAACACATGCTGGACATTCTGGACAGCGCGGAAAAACATGATCCCCGCACGAAGGAAGTCGATCAGGACTGGCTGAAAAAAACGCTGCGCACTTTACCCTATATCACCAGCGGAGTCTGCATCAGTCTGTACATCACCGAACTGGCCCTGCTCTATTCCCTGACCTACTCGATATCGCTGGGTAGCCGCTGGATGGCTAAATCCAGCTCCCATCGATGGCAGGCCATTGCTTATCATACCAATAAAATGAGCACCGGTATTGCCCAGGCATCGACCATGCTGATTTCCATGTTCATTAAATTAAATTTCTTTGCTTTTGACAGTGCCTATCATTATGGCACCGTGGCCTGTTCGGCAATATACAATGCCTTAACGGAAAAATATCCAGCTCCCTCAGGGGCAGCAGCATCCTCTTCCTCATTTTCTGAATCCTCCCCCGCTATGGCGTTTTCTCCTGTGCATTTGCTCGGAGGGCGTGCATTTCAGTCCCTGGAATTAAAGATGCTGTCTGGTAATCTTGAAGCCTGGCAGGAGCAGCAAAAGATGCAGTGGCTGTCAACAATGAGAAAAGGGGAATACAAGCGTCAGAGAATAGACATAGTCCTCACTCAACTACAGATGATTGATCAGAGCCCGTCCGCAATGGATGTTAAACTGCAGCAGAGTAAAGACATTTTGCGCTCGCTGTTGGACGATTCGCGCGTTGCCAAACCATATTCGAGGGCGCATCTGGCTGTTGCATCGGCCATGTCCATGTGTGAAGGCCTGTTGTCTGGCAGAGCCCCTGCGCTGAGCATTGAATATCATCCCGATGCCCTCACTTCGGGTATTTCCTCGCGCCTGCCGCCGATCGAATCCACACAGGAATCCGATGACGATGCAATGGAATTGTTCCCTGATGAGGACGTGGCCCTGGCGTTTTCCGCTTGAACTGGCCTGCCAATGTCTGGCAAGATGCGTATTGATTTGAATTTCCAATGAGGATCTATGAAAATTCTGGTTGCCGTAAAACGGGTCATTGACCCCTACGTCAAAATCCGCGTGAAAACGGATCAAACAGGCGTTGAAACTCAAAACGTCAAAATGTCGATGAATCCCTTCGACGAAATCGCCGTGGAAGCGGCGCTGCGTCTGCGCGAACAGGGGCTGGCTACGGAAGTCGTGGTTGTTTCGATAGGGTCCGATGTCTGCCAGGATACCCTGCGTCATGGGCTGGCTCTAGGCGCCGACAGAGGTATCCTCGTGTCCTGCGACCGCGCCTTGTGCAGCCTCAACATTGCCAAAATTCTCCAGCAGATAAGCCATAAGGAGCAGGTTGATTTGATCCTCATGGGCAAACAGTCCATTGACGGCGATAACAATCAGACCCCACAAATGCTCGCTGCCCTGTTGAACTGGCCTCAGGCTACGTTCGCATCGGCGCTGACGCTGGAAAACAACCGTCTGCAGGTGACACGCGAAGTCGATGGCGGCCTGGAAACCCTGGCCTTGCCTTTGCCGGCAGTAGTCAGTACCGATCTGCGTCTTAACGAACCGCGTTATGCCAGCCTGCCGAATATCATGAAAGCCAAGCGCAAACCACTGGATATCATTCCTCTGGACAGTCTCGGTCTTAGTTTAAGAGATCATATTGAGGTGATGTCTGTCAAGGCACCGCCGGTACGTTCAGCCGGTATCAAGGTTGATTCGGTTGAGGCTTTACTGGACAAATTACGCAACGAAGCCAAAGTGCTTTGATACAGGAGAACGTATGAGCACCTTAGTCATCATAGAACACGATAATCAGCACATACATCCCGCAAGCCGGAACGCACTGGCTGCTGCTTTGCAGCTTGACTCCAGTCCGGCGCTGCTGGTAGCCGGCTCCTCCTGTCTGGGTGTAGCCGAACATGCCGCGACTCTGGCAGGTGCCGGTACGATTTTGTACGTGGATGCTCCCTGTTTTGCCCATCAGCTGGCGGAAAACATGAGTGAGCTGATTGCTTCGCTGGCCAGCTCCTACACCACGCTGCTGGCATCATCCTCTACCTTCGGGAAGAACCTGATGCCACGCGTAGCGGCTTTGCTGGATGTTGCCCAGGTATCGGATGTGAGTCGTATCATCAGCCAGGATGTGTTTGAGCATCCCGTTTATGCGGGCAACGCCATCGAAACGGTTAAAATGCTGGACAGTAAAAAAGTATTAACCATTCGCAGCACCGCATTCCAGGCTGTCAGCGACACTCAGCCGGCTTGCTGCATTGAGCGGGTTGAGGCCGTGGACACGCAGGGTAAAACCGAATTCGTCCGTCAGGAGCTGACTAAATCGGAGCGCCCTGAACTCGGCAGTGCAAAAATCGTGGTATCGGGTGGACGTGGCCTGCAAAGCGCTGAAAAATTCAGTCTGATTGAGGAGTTGGCTGATACGCTGGGAGCCGCCGTTGGGGCTTCACGCGCTGCTGTGGACGCAGGCTTTGTGCCTAATGATTATCAGGTTGGACAGACAGGTAAAGTGGTGGCACCGGATTTATACATGGCAATCGGAATATCCGGAGCCGTTCAGCATCTGGCCGGCATGAAAGACTCCAAAGTGATCGTAGCCATCAACAAAGATCCGGATGCCCCGGTTTTTCAAGTCGCTGATTATGGTCTGGTAGGGGATTTATTTGAAATTGTACCGCAACTTATTGAACAATTAAGGAAGACATCATGATAGTAGGAGTACCCAGGGAAATAAAACCACAGGAAAACCGTGTTGGCCTCGTGCCAGGCAGCGTAAGGGAAGTGGTTCGTGCCGGAAGCACCGTGTTTGTTGAAAAAGGCGCAGGTCTTGGCATTGGCATTGACGACGAGCAATACCGTCAGGCGGGTGCGGAAATTCTTGACAGCGCAGAGGAAATATTCGATCGCTCTGAACTTATCATCAAGGTTAAAGAGCCACAGCCGATTGAGTGTCGACGACTGCGCGAAGGTCAAACGCTGTTTACCTATCTGCATCTGGCTCCGGATCCACAACAGGCCCGCTTATTGAAAGAGTCTGGCGTAACAGCCATCGCGTACGAAACAGTGACGGAAGATAATGGTGGTCTGCCTCTGTTGACTCCTATGTCGCAGGTAGCTGGCCGCATGTCGATTCAGGCCGGTGCGCATTGTCTGGAAATGGCTCAGGGCGGCAGCGGAATTCTGCTGGGTGGTGTTCCTGGTGTTGCAGCGGGCAATGTGGTGGTTATTGGTGGCGGTGTGGTTGGTACCAACGCGGTGCGCATGGCCATGGGTATGGAGGCACGTGTTATTGTGCTGGATAAGTCCCTGTCTCGTCTGCGTGAGCTGGATTTTCAGTTTGGCGCCAAACTGAATACAATTTATGCTACGGAAGATGCGCTTGAGCATTATGTCCGCAGTGCCGATCTGGTGATTGGAGCGGTTCTGGTTCACGGTGCTGCGGCTCCCAAACTGGTTACCCGCAGCATGCTGCAGTCGATGCGTAAAGGATCAGTGGTGGTAGACGTGGCCATTGATCAGGGGGGATGTTTTGAAACCAGCCGACCCACCACGCATCATGAACCTACTTATGTTGTGGATGATGTGGTGCATTATTGCGTAGCCAACATGCCAGGTGCCGTACCCCGTACCTCAACCTTTGCTCTGAATAATGCCACCTTACCCTTTGTGATGAGTCTGGTCACCAAAGGCACGAAAAAGGCCTTGCTGAGCGACAGGCATTTCCTGAATGGCCTGAACGTTCACAAAGGCATGGTGACATTTGAAGCGGTGGCACGTGATCTGGGCTATGATTACGTCCCTGCGGCTGATGCTCTGGCGAACTGATTCAATAGAAGAGGGCGGCAGGCAGAAAGCCTGCCGCTTCGTAGTACCGGAGAAAAACGCCGGGCAGTCATTCCCGCCCGCGCTTAGTTATAATCGGCATACAAATCATAATCATCGCTGTCAACGATGGTCACGTCCACAAAATCACCCATTTTAACCTGGTCGTTAAGCGGCAGATAAACCAGTCCATCGATTTCCGGAGCGTCACTTTTGCTGCGGGCGATAACCTGCTCGTCAGTGATGCTGTCGATGAGAACGCGTTGTTCGCTGCCGATTTTCATCGCCAGTTTCTCACGACTGATTTCAGCCTGAACCTGCATGAACTGGTGATAACGCTCTTCCTTGACTTCATCCGAAACGGGATCAGCCAGCTCGTTGGCCCTGGCACCTTCAACCGGTGAGTACTGGAAACAGCCCACACGATCCAGTCTGGCTTCGCGCAGAAAATCCAGCAGCTCATGAAACTCTTCGTCTGTTTCACCAGGGAAGCCAACGATAAATGTGGATCGTATGGTGATATCCGGGCAGATTTCGCGCCATTTAGCAATGCGTGCCAGTGTATTTTCACTGCTGGCTGGACGCTTCATGGCTTTTAATACGCGCGAACTTGCGTGCTGCAGGGGGATATCAAGATAGGGCAGGATCAGGCCATCGCGCATCAGAGGAATGACGTCATCCACATGCGGATAGGGATAAACATAATGCAGACGCACCCAGATACCCAGCTCGCCCAGTTGCTCGCACAAATCGTAAAAACGGGTGCTGACCTGTTTGCCCTGCCACTCAACCGTTTCGTATCGGGTATCGACGCCGTAGGCACTGGTATCCTGCGAAATTACCAGCAATTCGTTTACGCCAGCGGCTTTCAGACGTTTGGCTTCTGACAGTAGCTGAGTCAACGGGTAGCTCTGCAGCTTGCCGCGCATGGTGGGGATGATACAAAAGGTACACTTTTGATTACAGCCTTCGGAAATTTTCAGATAGGCATAATGGCGGGGTGTCAGTTTGATTCCCTGTGGCGGTACCAGCTGAGTAAAGGGATCGGCTGGAGGCGGCAGATGCCTGTGAACGGCCCGCACCACCTCTTCGTAGGCATGAGCGCCGCTGATGTGCAACACGTCGGGGCAGGCCTCGCGTATGACATCGGCCTTGGCACCCAGGCAACCCGTTACAATCACCCGGCCATTTTCGGCCATGGCTTCCTTGATGGTGTCCAGAGATTCCGTTACCGCGGCATCGATAAACCCGCAGGTATTGACAACAACGACCCCGGCATCGTCATAGCTGGACACGAGGTCGTAACCCTGTGCACGTAACTGCGTAATAATCCTTTCTGAATCAACCAATGCTTTCGGGCAACCCAGGCTGACAAATCCTACCTTATGATTCATTTTTTTTCGCTGTCTGTAAAAAAAGAGCGCTAATTATACGAGGTTTCAGCGGGATTTGTCTAATGCTTGTGATTGTACTTCATCGCGGTAAGTGTTACATTGGCCCTTATGATAAAAACCACGATCCAAATCATCAATAAACTGGGCTTGCACGCAAGAGCGTCTGCAAAGTTTGTTGCTATGGCCGCCCGATTTCAAAGTCATATTGATGTCACTAAGCAGTCGCAGACTGTAAACGGCAAGAGTATTATGGGTGTCATGATGCTGGCAGCCAGTCAGGGCAGCGAACTGGTTCTGCAGATTGACGGGCCAGATGAAGTTGAAATGGAAAAAGCGCTGGTCGATCTGATTAACAATCGCTTTGGCGAGCCTGAGTAAACCCGCCAGCCTCCCTGACTATTGAGTATCTGATTTACGCGCGCGTCGCAGCGTGAACAGGAACTGCACGATGCCAGACAGCGCATAAATAACGAACCCTGTGAACAGTACCAGCGATGGGTTAGCAGCAATCGCTACAAACAGAACGACCATCAGCAGCAGATACAAAAAAGGTACCCGCCCCTTAAAATCAATCTCCTTGAAGCTGTAATAGCGCACATTGCTGACCATCAGAGCTGCGGTGATCACTGCAATAACCGCTGTCAGGATGGATACAATGACATTGTTCAGCTGATGCTGCTGGCACAGCCAGGCCAGAGAGCATACGATGGCAGCGCCCGGTGGACAGGCCAGCCCCTGAAAATAGCGTTTGTCGGCTGTTTCCAGCTGAGTATTGAATCGCGCCAGGCGTATGGCAACGGCGGCGGTATAGATAAACGCAACCAGCCAACCCAGTTTGCCAAGATGATTCAGGTTCCAGCAATACAGAAGCAGGGCGGGCGCCACACCAAACGTGACCATATCCGACATACTGTCGTATTGAGCGCCAAAATCAGACTGCGTATTGGTCAGACGCGCAATGCGCCCATCCAGGCTATCGGCAATCATACCAATAAAAATAGCAACAATCGCAACTTCGTATTGCGCTCTGAACGATGCCACAATAGAGTAGAAGGCAGCGAAGAGGCTGGCTGTAGTAAACAGATTGGGTAGTAGGTAAATGCCGGAATGATGTTCTTTTGGGTTCACGAGGTATCCGTATTCTAAAGAGTTAAACGCGAACATCCTAGCATAAATCTGCTTCCGCTTGCCAGTACGTCGTCTAAACACTCTGAATGATGCTATACTAGGGCATGGTATTTACACATTGTTATGAATATGATCAAAGATGATGATAAAAAAATTGTAATTGAAGGGGTAACTGAACAGGGCAAAACCTTTCGTCCCAGCGATTGGGCCGAACGGATGAGCGGCGTCATGGCCAGTTTTAAAAACAGCCGTTTTCATTATTCGCCCCTGTTGCAGCCCAGCGTCAATACCGAAGGGTTCAAATGCGTCCTGCTCGATCCGCGCCTGAAAGAAAGCAGCCCTCAGATTTATCAGGCCATCATGGCCTTTGCCAAAGAAAACAATCTGAAAATCTGCGGTGAAAATGAGTAGTGCGTGTTGACAACTGCCTTCGGGAATTTACTGAGTCGGTGCGTTGGATGTGAGGGTATAGGCCAGTATCTGCTGGATAATCCAGTTAATCATGCTGAGCGTGGTTTCAAAGTTCATGGAAAAAATTCCAGCCGTCAGGAACATCAGTCCCTTAGGGCCATGCTGCACACCCGGCTCGCTGGCCTGAGTCAACAGCACACAGCCACGCACAAACCAGATGATACCGGCCGTACGGATAATGACGGACATCGCATTGAAAATATTGTAGGGATTGTATTTACCGTATTCGAGAATATTCCCGGTGCCGAACAGTGTATTTGACAGCACACCGTATAAAGAAGGCAGAAACAACAGACCAGAGCCGCCAACAAGGTAGGCAATGGGGATAAACAGACTCTCACTGGCAGAACCAGCCGGGCTGCTGCCGATTTTATGGAGTTTGTGCAGCGCTATTATAAAAAAAAGAAGGCCGAGCACGTACCCCAGCCCGGCAACAAGATGTTGGACAGAAAAAGCGGATTGGCTGAGATGGCCAATCATTGATATGAGGTTATTGTTATCCATCTGTATAGTATATACCGAAAATTACGAGCTATTTTTTGTCCAGGTCTTGCAATACAGAATATTTCCCCTATATTAGGGAGCTTTTCAATCAGGATTGCCTCTACCATGCCATTAAACATATTTCCCGTCACGCTGGTCGAATCGTATATGATTTCGCCAAAAGTGAAGCATTTTGTTTTTCGTGCCGATCTCAGTCCTGCTTTTCAATATCTGCCCGGCCAGTTTATTACCATCCATTTTGAGCGTGATGGTAAACCCCTGAAGCGCAGTTACAGTATCGCGAATCCACCCGAAGAAAACAATCGAATTGAATTTGCCGCAGGTTATGTTGAGGGCGGACCCGGTACGGATTTACTCTTCAATCTCAAACCAGGCGACACTATTAATATCAGTGGCCCATTTGGTCGTCTGATACTGAAAGATGAGATTCCTGGACGTTACCTGCTCATCGCCACCAGCACCGGGGTTACCCCGTATCGTGCCATGCTGACAGAGTTGAAGGCGCGCCTCATGAGCAATCCATCTCTGAAGGTTGTTATTATGCTGGGTGTGCAGACTGCGGATGAAATTCTTTACGCGCAGGCGTTTAACGAGCTGGTAGAAGCCTGTCCGCAGCAGGTCAGCTTCCGCGCTCACCTGAGCCGGACTGGCCCCAGTGATCTGGCATCTGGCCAGTTTTCGGGCTATGTACAACATGCTTTCCCTGATTTGGCTCTGAACGCCGAACAGGATGTGGTTTATTTATGCGGCAATCCCGGTATGATTGATGCGGCGTTTGAGGCATTAAAAGAATCAGGGTTTACTTCACAACAAATCGTGCGTGAAAAATACATTTCAGCACGCTAAGGGAGATTATTAAACATGCATTACGAAGAATTGTCGGACACGATGGAGATATTGCTGCAGGATGGCAAGGGTATTCTGGCTGCCGACGAAAGCAATGGCACCATTGGCAAGCGATTTGCAACGATTGGTGTTGAAAATACAGAAGAATACCGTAGAGCCTATCGCCTGTTGCTGGCCACCACGCCAGGCCTGGAGCAATACATCAATGGCGTGATTCTGTTTGAAGAAACCTTCAGTCAAAAAGACGATGAGGGCACACCCATCGCTGAATTATTTGCCAAAAAAGGCATCGTTCCCGGAATTAAGGTGGATAAAGGTCTGGTTGAACTGGCCAATACCAATGGTGAGCAGGTGACTCAGGGGCTGGACGGCCTGACCGAGCGTCTGCTGCATTTCAAGCAACTGGGGGCCCGTTTTGCCAAATGGCGTAATGTGTATTCCATTTCTGAGTTCACGCCCAGTCTGACGGCTATTAAGGCCGGTGCCGAAATGCTGGCGCGTTATGCCGCCTGCTGCCAGGCTGTGGGTATTGTACCGATTGTAGAGCCAGAAGTGCTGATGGACGGCGATCACAGCATCGAATACTGTGCTGAAGCCTCTGAAATGGTGCTGCATGAAGTGTTTAACGCTTTGTTTGTTCATCAGGTCGAGCTGGAAAACATCGTACTGAAGCCCAGCATGGTAACCAGCGGTAAATCGGCTTCACCGTTCAGCAGTCCGGAAGATGTTGCTGATTACACTGTCAGCGTGTTTCGTAACAACGTGCCAGCGGCTGTTCCAACCATTAATTTCCTGTCAGGTGGCCAGACGCCGCAACAGGCTACTGCTAACCTGAATGCGATCAACGCAACCGGCTATCAGCCATGGAATTTAAGCTTTTCCTACGGCCGGGCTCTGCAGGAAGACTGTCTGAAGGTATGGGCTGGCAAGCATGAGAACGTTGCTGCTGCTCAGGATGCCCTGTTGAAACGTGCGCGCTTAAACAGTGCCGCCTGCTTCGGCGAGTATCAGCCAGACATGGAAGCGTAATCAGTCCAAAACGAAGCGCGCGCACAAGGGCAGATGGTCCGAGAGCGTGCGCCAGGGTTTACCCTGAAAGCATTTGACATCCAGTACACCAATCCCACGAAAATAAATCCGGTCAACGCACAAAGCCGGTTTCAGTGCCGGAAACGAGCGGGCATGCCGGCCTTCCAGAAAATGAAACGCTTCCTGAATACCCAGGGCTTCTTCCAGCGGGCTGGACAGGTGCCGTCGCCAGTCGTTGAAATCTCCAGCCATGATCAGCGGCTCGTCTGCCGGTACGTTATCTCTGATCCAGGCTATCATGGCTTCCATTTGAAAGGCGCGTTCGGCTTTAAACAGGCCTAAATGAACGCAGAGCAAATGCAGAGAACCTCCTGTGTCTGTTTTCACTTCCGCATGCAGGATACTGCGCGATGCCCGGTTTCGGCTCGACAGGTTGACGTTTTCAAAACGGACAAAGGGGTATTTGCTTAAAATGGCGTTGCCATGGTGACCAGATTGATAAATGGCGTTTTTGGCATATAGAAAATGCGGCCAGTCGTGTTCGGCCATGTATTCAAACTGAGGCAGGGCAGGCCAGCTGCCGATGCGTCTGGCACGCTTGTGGTGCAGGCCCTGTACTTCCTGTAAAAAAACAAAATCCGGGTTAATGCCAGACAGGGCATTACGCATTTCTGGCAGCAGAAACCGCAGTTTCCCAACCCCAAAGCCCTTGTGGATATTGTATGTGACCAGCGATATATGCTGTTGTTGCTTCATTAACTGACCAGATTGTCGTCCTCAGTCAGGATAATAGCATTAAACGCCACAAGGCTGCCAGGGTAACATAGCGGTCGCAGCAATGTTCGGAGCGCCCAGCCATCTCGAAGTTGATCAGTTCAAATTTAGATGGGACAGCCCTGACCAGGTTTGGCGCAGATATTGCGTCTCTCCCCCAGGTAGGCTAAGCTCCCGCAAAGCCTGAGGCAAATAATCCCTCGTTTCATTATATAATCCGGACATGACAGCATGAGCATTCTTACCCTGAACCGCGTTACCCTCAACCTTGCCGGCAATCGCCTGCTGGATGCCGCAGACTGGCAGATTCAGGCTCAGGATCGCATTGCGCTGGTTGGGCGTAACGGTGCCGGTAAATCATCGCTGCTGAAATTACTGCAAGGGCAGCTGGTGGCCGACAGCGGCCAGATTAGCCAGTTAAATGGTCTGCGCGTTGCCAGTCTGACTCAGGAAGTTCCGGTAACGGCGCACGAATCCGTATACCATTTCCTTGTTAAGGGTCTTGGCGATATCGGCGAGCTGCTGGCCGAGTTTCACCGCCTGTCTATGGGCGGTGATTTGAACCAGCTGGCTGTCTGCCAGCAGAAAATGGACAATCGCCACGCCTGGGATTTACTGCCCCGCGTTGACATGATGGCCAGCCGCCTCGGCCTCGATCCTCTGACCGAGATGAGCGATTTATCCGGTGGTATGAAGCGACGTGCACTGCTGGCCGCCTCTTTGATAGCCGCGCCCGATCTGTTGCTGCTCGATGAGCCCACTAACCATCTCGACATGGATTCCATTGAGTGGCTGGAGGCTTATCTGCGCACCTATACTGGCAGCCTGGTGGTCGTAACCCACGACCGGGAGTTTCTCGGGCAGGTAGCCAACCGCATTGTTGAAATTGATCGCGGCAAACTGAACACCTACGATTGCGACTACGCGACCTACCTCGATCGCCGTGAAGCCATGCGCCTTGCGGAAGAGAAACAAAACGAGCTGTTTGATAAGCGTCTGAGCGAAGAGGAAGTGTGGATTCGTACCGGTATTAAAGCAAGACGCACGCGCAACGAAGGTCGGGTAAGAGCCCTGAAGGCGATGCGGGAAGAATACAAGGCCCGTCGCCATCAAATGGGCAAAGTAAAGGGTTTGAGTACTGATGTCACGCGCTCAGGTTCGCTGGTGTTTGAGGTAGACAGACTGAATTATTCGATCGGCGGAAAAAACCTGATCAAGGATCTGTCGTTGCTGGTTACCCGTGGTGACAAGCTCGGAATAATCGGCCCGAATGGGTGCGGTAAAACAACGCTGATTCGTCTCCTGCTTGGTGAGTTGCAGCCCGATTCCGGTACAGTCAGGCAGGGTACTTCGCTGGATGTTGCCTATTTCGATCAGCTGCGCCGCCAGCTGGATGAGCAGCAGACTGTGATGGCCAACGTGGGTGATGGCGCTGATTACGTGACCATTAACGGTAAACAAAAGCATGTTGCGACCTATCTGCGCGAGTTTCTTTTCCCTCCCGAGCGATTCAATCAAACTGTAGCCACGCTGTCTGGCGGTGAGCGTAACCGTCTGTTGCTGGCTAAATTACTGGCCAAACCCGTGAATCTGCTCATTATGGACGAGCCGACCAACGATCTGGACATTGAAACGCTCGAACTGCTGGAGACTCTGCTGGTAGAATACAAAGGCACACTCTTGCTGATAAGCCATGACCGGGCCTTCATTAACCAGGTTGTGACCAGTGTACTGGTGTGGGAAGGGGAGGGGCAGTTTAACGAATACGTTGGTGGATACGATGACTATCGGCGACAGAAAAAGCAGCAACGCGACACCGCCCCTGAAAAGACGGTGGTTCGCAGCAGCAATGACGCGAAATTATCGTTTAATGAACAGCGTGAACTGGGCCTGTTGCCACAGAAAATTGAGCAGCTGGAGCAGGAGGTTGCTGATCTACACTTAAAAATGACAGCGCCGGAATTCTATCAGCAGGAGGCCGCTGTGCTGACAGAATTTAATCGCCATCTGGCTGAGCTTGAAACGCAGCTGGCAGGCCTGTATCAACGCTGGGAATGGCTGGAAGAAAGGAGTTAGTACCATGATGGAGAGCCTGGTATTTTTTGTGCTGGTTGCCGCAATACTGGTGATATTTTTGCATGATTTTGGCAAGCTGCTAAAAAAACTGTTTGCCAAACCCTGGTTTGCCTTGTTTGTACCTTTGCTGATGGTGAGTTATGCCCTGGTCACCTTTGAGTCATTTTTTGTCTGGCTGTTAGTCAAGGCACAGATTTATCTGATTTCGGCTGTGGAGTTCCTCGCTTCGCTGCTGCCGTTCACCATTGGTGCCAGCAGCACAGCCGCTGTGATTTTATTGATGCTCATGACGTTTTTACCGATGGGCGGGATCATGATATGGAATAAACGCAGAATGTTTCAGGCCGTCCCCAATGTCTGGATGGTGGGGCTGTTCACCTGGCTTATTGTCAGCACCCTGCTGGGTTTGTCTCTGGTTACCTGAAGCCGTCCTGGCTATATGGCGCGCAGACTCAGGGACTGCTCACATCAGGCTTTGCAGGCTGGTCTATAATTTGATCACAAAGACCAGATAAGAGCTCATTGTGAATGCGAGTAAATTCAAAAATCTCTATCACCTGATGGGATTTACCTACGAGCAGAATATTATTGATCATAGCCTGACGTCGGATATTACAGGTGTAATTGACGACGATGCTTTCTGGGAGGGAAAAGAGCAGTGCTGGGTTGATTATGATGTGACGAAAGTTCAGGTAAAAAAGACAATCATAGTATCCGCCTGGTATTTTGCTGAGATGTCGGAAAAACTGAAGGCAAAATTTGTCTTTGTGCTGGAGCAGCTGATTGAGGCCGGCCATGACGTTTATGTTTCCCAGAATGACGGGCTTAAGAAAGTGAAGGATAGGACGCTTCTGGATCGTGAGCTCGCCGATTTTCAGCCCATTGAATCAAAAGACGCGGTCAGCCAGGCTGCGGCGCAGGGATTGTCGGTTGATTCGCTCGATATCATCAATACCAAACGCCTGCTTGAGCTGACTGACTATTTTGCGGCGCCCGGTGACAGGCCTGACTCCAATGCTTATCTCCCAATGTCGCGGGAGTCTTTTCAATCCCTGAACATACCGCTTGATCCGGATGATCGGGCTTTTATACATTTTAGAAGAGAAACAGAACCAGCGAAGCCCGATCCACTTGTGGGTGAGCTCATCATTAACTCTGATGTTCAAGACCAGGATTTAGACAGGATTATTGCGCAATACCCATCGCTGGAGCGCCTGGTTATCAACTCTTCCAATATCAATGCCATACAGTTAGCCAGGCTTCTCAATCATTACAGGAATCTGAGCAGTCTGAGTCTGTATGCCTGTACCAATCTGTATCAATATGATTTGCCTGTGTTGGAACCCGGAGCGCTTGCCAGCCTGAAAACCCTGTCAATTGAACGATGCGACATCTCTCCTTTTACCCTCAACAGGCTCTTAACACAGACACCCCTGTTAAGCGGTTTCAGATTCAAAGACAGCTGGCATAATTTCAAAACAGAACTATTGCTGGGTCCCGGCCAAATCGAAAAAGGAACCTTATACATATCATTCACTCCGGATTTCTCAAAGCTGGTTTTTACGGTATTAAACGAAAAAGACGAGAAGAAGGAACTCTATTTTTCCATGGCCGATTATCCCGGAAGCATGGACACAGTTCAGCGCGTTTTGACAGGTGGCCTTGATGAGACCGCCATTGCGTCGATATTTGATGATTTTTTAAAGCAAAACCCGGGCTTTCAGTTTGATATAGCAAAAGCCAAAAACCAGTTACTTGGTTACCAGGCAGCGTATAATCTCGGTGCCAATGGGCTGAGTCACCTGCGGCATTTAAGCTTCGAGGACTATAACTTTACGCCGGAAATAACGGAAAATCTGCTTGCTGCCTGCCCTGATCTCGAAACCCTGACCTTCCGTTATCTGTTGGAAGGATGGATGACCGAGGCCATGCTGCCGCTCCCTCAAGTCAAAGAGGTCAACGTGAGTGGACTGCCTCGTATTTCAACCCTGGCGCGATTATTTTCAAAATGTCCCAGTCTGACAAGGCTTGGGATTGAAAACACACGTTTTCTCATCGACGCTGGCAGCGATTGGATAGACCGGGAAACCTTAGAACGATTTAAAAAAATCACTTCTCTGACTTTGGATAAAACCAGTACAAGCGCTTTGTTTGAACTGCTTAATCTGTCGCCTGATCTGGAGTATCTGGAGCTTAGAAGCATTATCGATAAGGAAGAAAGTCAGCCATTGCGCTCTATTCCTCCTTTGCGCCATTTGAAACATCTGAACATTGATTTAATGTTTATGCATGCGCAGGATTTTCAAAAAATAATCAAGTCGGCGCCTCAGTTGACCAGCCTGAAAATTGCAAACACCTACAATTCTGAGCGAGAAGAGCTGACTCTGGAACCTGAACAATTAAAAAATCTGAAGCAGCTTGAGGTGTCTGGAGGAATTCGTTATTCCGATTTGATTCGTCTTTTGTCAGCGGCTCCCAATCTTGAACAGCTGACTATCAATAACTGTTATTATGAAGAGGGCGACTTTACGCCTCTTCCAGTTGGGTATTTAGGAAAACTTACCCGAATCAATATCTTTTCTGCCACGGTGAGAGATGCCTTGCTGGCAAACCTGATCTCGGCTTCGCCGAGGCTGTCACGAGTGGGGATGGATAATCGCTACAGGGTGGATAGATCAGGTGATTTTCATCACGTGCTTAACCCCGATGGCAGATATTTGAAACATTTGAGCAGTGTCAGTGCTCATCTGTCTGAAGCGCAATGCCTGAATATTTTATCGACGGCGCCTGAACTTCGAGAGGCTCGCTTTAATGTAGATTTTTCTGGTCAGGAAATAAATAACTCCGTGCTTGCCTCCCACGCACTCGGAACGCTTACTGTTGAAGGGAATACGTTTGGCCGGGCAGATAATTTTTCCACTCTGTCTATGCAGAGTGACGCCCTTCGCGTACTCCGTTGGCGTAATGTGGTGCTTTCAGCGGATGCCTCAATACCGGACAACCTGGAGCATCTGGTGCTGGACAGGGTTGATGTGTCAATCGATACACTTCGTGCTGTTCTGACCAAATCCGGGCATATAATAGACGTGAGCCTCATATGCTGCGATCGCATCAGCTCAGAGGATATCCAGATTTTAGAGAAGGAATTTCCTTATATCCGCTTTGCATTTGTGGCGAGCCCAAACCCTGTGTATTCTAATCGTCCTGCTTCAGCATCGCAGGCATCCCGCGTATTACCGACGACATCCTCTACGCCGGTTCCAGGGAAAGCTCCCGACAGGATGACGGTGGATGGCGGTTTTGAACAGGACGAAAAGAAGGTCCACCAGGGGCAGGAAATATTTAAATCCAGAAACGGCGCTGACGTTCATTTAGAGCACTATCACTTACATGCCTATGATTACTGCCCCAACGATCAGACAAGCCCGTTTCATCTCAGGCAGCCTGACGCAGACAACATCGAAGCACTTAAGCCCAGACAGATTGATCCGGCACAAATGCATGCTGATTTTCCAGGGAACAGCCAGGTTGATTTCTTTGGCAGAAAGGAGTTCCGCAACCTGTCGCCCAATGTCTGGCATCAATTACCGGGGCTGTCTCATCAGGATGAGCTGATTGAGTCGGGTACGAGAGCAAATCATAAGATAGAGTATTGCCGGGACAAAAACAGTGGCTATCTGTATTTTCGGGTACTGGCGGATAATCCGGTTTCTCTGTCTCTCAGTTTTACCCTTCGATCCAGACCGGTGTTTAATACATCGGTATTGAATCTGAGCGAGAAAGAGGCCGCTGAATATCTGCGTCTTATCGGCGATCTGGCGTTCGACAGTCGCGGGCTTTTAATAGACAATAACGCGTTTCGTCAATTGCAGGGCCTGTCAAAAGACCGGCTCATCGAGGCATTACGTCAATATTGTTCTTTTCCGACCCCCTTTACCAGTGACTTTAAAGGGCCTGGCTATGCCACTCTGAACTATACCCTCAAACAACGTGCGGGGGCCTGTCGGCATCGGGCCATGTTGTTCACCGCCCTGGCATCCAGCTTTGGCATAAAAGCTCACTATGTGACCAATGATCTTCATGCCTTCACCAGCGTTTTGAGTGGGAACGGTGAGCGAATGGTTTTTGATTTGGGCGGTGCTCCTGCCAATGCCCAGATAAGCCCGCTCAAGGAAGAACCTGATCTGTCCGCGGCTCCCAGAGTGTCGGGATCCGCCCGAACAGTAAAAAGAGCTCCTGAGCTGTTCGAGTTATCCGAAACGAATCGCTTTCAGACCTGGCGCACGCATCGGCTGCAGGCAGACGATGCTCCCGGTCTGGTTAACGAGCTTAGTGCTGCAGCCGGACGCCCCAGGCGTCAGCTGGTCGTAACCCATGACAGACAGTCAATAGAGGCCATTCACTCGGCATGGGCAGGCTCGGATGCGCATGATGCGTCTTTTTTCAGCCCAAATCTGGACTCAATGTCGCTGGAATGCGGGAAAATAGAGGGCGGTGGCAGCCAGCGCGTAGACACCCCTCTGGCGCGCTTTTTGAAACGGGCAGGGGAGCACGACAGGCCCGTCACCTGGTTTATCGACTGGTCCGATTCCAAGGCCGAGCACATCAGTCTGAACAGTATCATTGATAATGAGGAGCCCCATGTTAACGGGCTACGTATACCGCCAAATGTGAGGATTGTCGCGATAATGGACAAGGCATCGGCGGAAAACATGGGCGAAGAATACCTGTCCAGGATTGATGCCACCAGTCAGGCGCCATATTTGACGGTGCCTGCGAGAAACCAGGAACCAAAGGCAGAAATTGAGCCCGATGACGCGCTGATCGTTCATGAAAATGACTGGAAAAAAGAACTGCTGGGACAGGTTTACATCGAAAAAAATACGCTTCATATACGCAATGGTAAGCTGACTGAGGCAGCCAAAACGGGTCATCCTCTGTCTTTAACAATCCACAATGCACCCTGGGCTGACCGTGAGTTTCGTTTCTTTATTGATGAGCTTAACAAAACCGGCCGTTTTTTCTACAACGGTGAGTACCATAGCCTGCCAGTGGGATTTCAGTTGCATTTTCGATCCCCGCTTGTTGATTTGTCTTCCCTGCTGGTTCGAGAGGAAGCATCGTCATCAGGCGATACTGCGGTATTAAATCCGGCCACTTATGCATCGTTTTTTCCGCGTCTGAGTCTGGGCAGACAAGGGGTTAAAAACGCACCCGGATTATTTCAGCTCAATCAGGGCAAGGAAGTCTGGCTCAAGTGCAGCGAGAACATGAACCCACTGGAATGGTTTAAGCTGTTGTCAGAGGCAAAAAAACACCAGGTCAGGCTGCGCTTTCAACCCGTGCCGGGGGTGCAGATACCGGAGCAGCTCAGGGAAAGGCAAGTGCCGTCAGCCTTGCTGCGTCCCCATGCTTCGATTCAGCCTGTAGAGGCCGGCGATATCGATGAGGCCCTGGATGCGCTGAACATGCCGCAGGCGGAGGTCATCTCTGTCACTCAGAAGACACGCTTTGATTCCTTGTTTTTTCATGTCAGGCGCGATGAGTATGGAAGCTTTTATGGTGAGGAAACGGATCTGCTCCGTATGGTTAGACGCGGACAGCCTATTGTCTTGAAGGGGCAGTTTTCAAAAACATTTATCCAGAAAATGCAGACGCTGCTGGTCGATCCCCCCTCGCTGACCGTCAATGGCCGGCGTTATCCTGTATCCGGATCCATCACGTTTCTAAGCGATGAGCCTGGCTCATTTGCAGCATGCGTACACGAGAAGAGGCCTTATGATCCCGAAGTGGATTTGCAGCGTATCCCCCAGCCATTTCAGGACAGGCTCAGGCAGGTATATCGTGACTGGAACATCAAGCCCTGTCACAGCCATTTTGAAGCATTTCCATTTCAGGGAGGGCAGGAGGCGCAGCAGAGCTGGTATCAGGATTTATACAAGGGTCTTGGCCTGTCGGTGGGCCGTTTCAGCAAGCCAGAAAATCAACCCTCCAGCTCCAGTCGGATTGAAAACACTCAGACAACCGAACCTGATGAATTAATCGCGTATCTGCGCGACAGACCTTTTGTGTTTCTGGTCAGTGAATCGGGTGCCGGAAAGAGTCATTTTTTAAACAAACGAATTCGCGAAGAGGTTCCTGGCGTCAGGCTGTTTAACGAAATGAACCAGATAGAGCAGTGGGCTGCGTCAAAAGATGAGCTGCCCATATTGTTTATCGACGAGGCCAACATATCCACGGAGCAGTATCAGGTCTTTGAAAATCTGGCCAAAGGTGAAAAAAGCATCTGGCTGAATGGTAACAAATATGATCTTGGCAGGCATAAAGTCGTTTTTGCCGGCAATCCTGAGCGTTATGGTGGTCGCATTCAGGCCAGTCTCTTTAAACGCTATCCCTGGTATATGGAGTTCAAGGCACAGCCGCTTGAAAATATAATCGCGCCCTTTTTGACGTATTTTGACCAGCGTGGCGAGATGGGGGCGCTGTTAATGCACCACTATGAAAAGGCTCAACAGGCAGGCCTGGTTATCACACCCCGTAATGCCATAAACATCTGCCAGACAGCGTTTGTGCTGAAGAAGCAGTTACAGGACACGGGCCTGAGCGATGATGCCTTTATGCATTATGCCATCATCAACGAACTCAAGAGCCTGACTATAGACAACAGCAAGACCAAAAGACTGGTTCAGGACATAAAAGCCAGCGATGTGTGGCAGGCATCGCGCGACACCTTAACGAACTCGCTCAAGGCGTTGATGCCCAATCTTCAGAACGGCGGGTTTGAGTGGACGCCGTCACGAATAAAGACAGGTCTTGTCCTGCTTACCATGCTGCTGATTCGTGAAGAAAAAATAAAGGCCAGTGAGCGTCCTGGTCTTATAGATCCTGATTCAGACAAACCCCGGTTCAGGCAGGAGCATGGCATCAACGGCTTTCTGCTTGAAGGCGCGCCAGGTCTTGGAAAGAGTCGGTTATGCGTTGCCATGCTGAGGGCAATGGATATCGAGCCGGTCATTATACAGCTGAGCAAACCCCAGGAAGCCCGGGAAAAAATGCTGGCGGCATTTCATAACGGTGAGGTGGTGATTATCGATGAGTTTAACAGCCTGACCGACGAAAAACTGCTGAACGATTTGCTGTCAGGCCTTGATCCTGAAAAAAATCCACCGGAAAAGCCTGGCTTTTGCGTTCTCGCCACACAAAATCCTGTTTCATTGAAAAACAGGAGCGTGCTGTCGGCTGCCACGGAAAATCGCTTCATGACACGGATTCTAAAAAAATACAGCCTTGAAGAATTAAAAACCGTATTAAAGAACACATTCCAACTTGGGACAGAGGACATTTCTTCTCTGTTAAGAGAGCACAAAGAGGCCAGACAATACGGTAAGCATCATGGCTTTTTCCCTTTGCCGGGAACAAGAAATCTATTCACGGAAGCAAAGACCGTTTTGGATGAAGCAAGCGCCAGCGACGGGTTGCCGGACACATCTGAGCCGGCCAGTGTTAAGCCTCCTGGCAAGAGATGATCTTTTTTCATAATCTTAAGGACGCCTTAAGATTAAAAGTTTAAAATGGACGCATAAACACAAGTGGGGTATTTCATGGCTAAAAATGCACAGTTGAGAGAAGCGCTGGAAAACATCAACCGCTTGACTGATGAATCGCGGGCGGCACTGGATGCGATTGTCCAGGCAGATTATGGCATTGATCGAGATCTATATAGTGCCGCGTTCCGTAAAGCGATAAAAGATCATGAGGCATTCTGGCGCAGCACCGTGCCAGATCTTAGAGACCCGATGGTTGTGTTTGATAACTCCACAGATTTTATTGATCCTTCGGATAAAAACGAAAACAATTTACCCTTGTTATTCGTGCTGGCGGTAAAGCGTCGGGTGATTGCGGCTATGGATGAGTTGAGTAATGATGCTCTGCTGTCTATCATCACAGCCCGTCAAAACAATGGCAATCTGGGCCAGATTCTGAATACCGAACCCTGTAAAACGACTCTTGGTGTACTGGATCCTTCTCTAGGTATTCATGAGGATAATGATTTATACGCGGGCATCCTGGATGACATTGTCCGTTCAGCTGCTAAAATCCTTTATGTGCGTGAGTCTGAAAAGATAGTTAACGAGACTTTCGGCGGAAGGCTGGAACACGTTGCAGCGTTGTTGAACCGTGATAATAAGGCCTTTTGTGACGCGGTAGTATTACCCGGAGAGGCATTGCCCTCCATCATTTTCCCCTCCCTGGATCCTTCCGATGCCCCGGCTGTGAAGGTCAGTCTGGGACAACACTATGTCAACGCCGTTATTAATCTCGGTATTGACGAACTGGATGATCTTAAAAAAATAGCTGCTGCCAGCAATACCGCTGAATTACGCGCACGGCCAATCCGTGGCGCTTTAAACGACGCCAGCGCCCGGCTGATTATCAACGACAGCAATGCGGCATCCTTCCGCCTGGCAGCGGCAGGCAAGGCGCTGCTCCTGTCACTGGCGCGCTGCTCCGATGTGGCGGCGCTTGATGCTATAGCCGCAGCCACTACCGGCGCTGATTTGAGCGCGGTTCTTGAAGCGCACCCGGCTCTTGGTCTTTCAGGTACGGCGAATGAAGCTTTTCGCCGTACGGTCGCTGATATGAACTCGATAGATGCGATTCAGACGGCGGCTCAGGTATATGGTAAAACTCTCAGTGCTGATGTGGCCGAGCTGGCGTATTTCATTGGCGATGAAGCCTGGGCCCCTGGGATTTCTCTTGGGAATCCGGTGGTTAATCCGACCGCTTTAGCGACACACTTTCGCGATAAATTTCTTCCGGCGTTGACGGATCTGTCTGCTGTTCAGGCTCATTTCGAAATAGAAGGGAATCAAACGCTGCTGCGGGAGCAATGCCTTATTCGAGTTATGAAAGAAGCCTTCAAAAAAATGAGTGCAGATGATCTGCAACGGTTTAATAACGTCCAGAGTATGTCGGACCTTAAGCAACAGACTGCTTCCCTGCTGGGTGACCCCCGTGCTCATGATTTGCTGGACAAGGCTCCCAGCCTCCAGCGAACGCTCCGCGCTCTGGCACTTTGCGAGAGGCTGGTATTGAGGGCTGAGGGTAATAGCCAGTTAGCTGGCATGATAGATCTTATAAACAAGCTGGATAATCAATTTTTTAAGAATATTCCAGTTACAGAACAAAACTACATCCGCGGGCGTTTAACGCCGGCCCTGCTGCGTAATTTCCCTGTGCCCGACGAGGCCGCTGCCAAAAAACTGATGGCCGTGGTGAATGCCGAAGACGAGGCCGCATTCAAAGCCGCACTGACCGATATTGACATAACGGCTCAGGACTGGGTCAACAGCGAAACAATGGCGGCAGCACAACAGGCCGCGGTTGAGCGCGCGCTGAGCCTGCAAATGGCCAGCTCATCGAATTACGATGCCAGCTACAGACCTCAGCTGATGAAGCTGTTGCTTAGCCTGCCTCTGGCGGATCAGCGTAAACGGCTGGCCAATGAGCAATTCATGCCTGCTATTTTGAATACCAGGAAGCGAGATGAATTAATCAGCATTTTGAATATTGAGCCAGATAAAATTACTGACGAACTGGCTGCGGAAGTGAACGGTATTGGCAACAGCCAGTATATTATCAATGCCGAGCTGGCACGACATCTGGCTGGCGTCACCTTGGACAGAACCCGAATTCAAAACATTAACGCCATGTTGTCGGCTCTGCCTCCCAATGCGGTGGATTTTTCGACCGCAGCGTATCCAGATACGATCAATACCATCGCCAGCCTTCTGGATTCAAATGACCGGGACCGATTTCGCTCATCATGCGGTCTGGATGCCTCAGGTACAATCGCGAATTCCGCTGTGCAGGCTGCAATGGAACAACAGCGGGAGTTTAATGCGCTGTTGCTGGCACGCGACACCAGCCGATACACGCAGGAAAAGACCCTTTTTCGCGATTACGTCCTGACACTGCGTAAAGGGAAAGCGTTTGATGTGAAGGCGGAACCTGATAAGAATCTATTACCTGAGCTGGTAAGTACCGGGTCATACCGCGAATTTATGAAAAGCGCTCCTGTATCTGGTCTGGAGCCGGTGTTTCAGAAATCCTTTAAAAATACCTTCACACTGGAACGGTATAACCGTCTGAAGCCAGGACTGAATAAAACCAGATTTACACGCCCAGAAATTGTTGAAGATGCGCTTAAGGACAGCAAGGCCAGACTGAACAAAAGTAAAGGGCCAATTGAGGCTTTGTCTAAACTGGACGGTGATATACACAACACCTTGATCCAGCTGAGTAAAACGGATGCGCTGGACTGGCTGAGTCCTGAGTTTCAGGCAACCGCTATTAGCGACGCGAAACTCCTGCAGCACCGTTTTCAAGGCCTGCCAGAAGCATGCGACGAGATATGCCGGCAGTTTAATGCCCGTATCGACCAACTGGATCAGCAGCTGAGCGCGTTGCCTAAGGAAGGCACCATACCGAGAATGTTGTCAGAAGAGCAGCTGGCCGCCATTGAGGAGCATCGTAAGGAACTTAAAGCCACCTTAGGGAATCTTCTGAACGGTGCGGCTATGTATGAGGGGTTGCAGCTCTGGTTTCGTGGTAATCCCGCAGCGCCCGTCAACACGCTTGAAAACAAGGGTCTGGTGGCTTTACTTGATGAAGTGGTTTCAGGGAACACGGATATCGCCCGCTTTATTGGTTATCATTGTACCCGCAAGGAATACGACCTGGCTGACAAGGAAAAACTGCTGAACAGAACGCTGCCCCGGGATCGCCTGGCTGCCGGAGCGATGGAAGTTGAGAACGATAGGGAAGAGGTAGAAAAAGATCACTACGTCGTAGGCACCAAAGCGCCAGCGGGTAAATTTTATGAATACACCATTGGCAAAACGGAGCAGACAAAAGGCTGCTTTATCGAAGAACGTCTTGCTGGTGATTTATCGACCAGAATGGAAGATGGCATAATGGAGGTCATACCAAAGGCGCGGTACACCGTGAGCGTATTTCCCGCCAGCGATAATGGCACGGAAAAGGCACGGGTTGAATTTGCCATGGCCCTGGCCTGCCAGATTCTGCGCGACCGGCCAGCCAACAGCAATCGCCCTATTACCCTGAGGCGAGGCGACGAAGCACAGCTGTCTTATGTCTGGACGGCTCTGATGATTCTGGGCAAGGAAAATCCGCATCTTAACATAAATGAAAAGACCATCCGGATTGACTCGCATGAATTTAATCCCAAAACTCAGACTGGTATACTGGGGGGCAATGGTTTTGCCCGCAACTCGATTTATAACACCGCGTTCAAGGAACATCCGGGACTGAGTACTATGATTGGTTCCTTTAATGGATTTTCAAAGAAAAAATTCGAGGGGCAGAGTAAAGAGCGGGTCGAGACGCTCAAGGCGGCTCAGAGGATGGGCGAGTTCAAAAAGCAATTGCTTAAAGACCCTGATGAGACGATGAAAAAAATTAAAGACAGTAATCTAAGCGACGAGAATGCACCACCGTCACTGAAACCGTGATATGGTGTTAAATAATAAAAATTTCCAGGGAGTGATATGACGAACAATGCATTGCCAATCGGTGTGTTTGATTCCGGTATGGGTGGCCTGACGGTGCTGCGCGCACTGAAAAAAACGCTGCCACGGGAATCCTTTATTTACCTCGGCGATACCGCGCGTCTGCCTTATGGCACCAAGAGTGCCGATACCGTGCAGCAATACGCTTCGCAAATGGCACGTGTACTGATTGAGCGGCAAATCAAGGCGCTGGTGATTGCCTGCAACACAGCAACCACCGCGGCCTTACCGCATTTGCAGGCCATGCTGCCGAATATTCCGGTGATTGGTGTGGTGCGTCCGGGTGCGGTAGCCGTGATCACCGCGACCAGAAACCAGCGCATCGCCGTGCTGGCAACGGAAACAACGATCGCATCCAATGCCTATCAGCGCCTGATTTGTGAACAGTTACCAGGTGCTACCATCAGCGCACGCGCCTGCAGCGTGCTGGTTGCTCTGGCGGAAGAGGGGATGGTGTCGAATGCCGTCGCGCGTGAGGCTCTGACGCATTATCTGTCGGAATTTCACGATGAAGATACCCTGTTGCTGGGCTGCACGCATTTTCCAGTATTTAAACCCTTGCTGGCCAGTCTCCTGCCGGAAACAGTCAATATCGTCGACTCAGCTGACGCCACGGCAATTGCCCTGCACCAGGTTCTGGAATCCAATCAGTTGCTGGTCAGCAAGCAAAGTCAGGCAGAAGAAACACGCTATCTGGTCACGGACTCCATCCGCCGCTTTCAACACGTAGGCGAGATTTTTCTGGGTGAAGTATTACCAGGCGAGCACATCGAGCTGATTGACGTCTGCGATTTCGCTAAAGCCTGAGAAGGTTGAGCTCAGGTATAACTCGATGTAGGGTGGGCACGTCGCTTCCGCTCCTTTGCCCACCCTGCCCATGCGATCCGAACTCTGCTCAACCTGCCGTACTCAGCCAGCGCGTCAGCGAAATCTGTGTTTCTTCCAGCACATCCAGCAGCTGATGATAAAGCCTGTCGAGGGACTGGCTGTAGCCAGCCTTGCGGTAGCGCTCCAGATACTGGCAGGCATATTGCATTTTTATCGTGCCGCAATACATGGCGCCGCTTTTAATCTTATGAGCCAGATTCTCCACCAGATCCCAGTCTTTATCGGCATAGGCTTTTTTGATCTGGCTGAGGTCATCCGGAAGTGCCATGGTCACCATAACATTGAGCATACTTTTAAACAGGGAGCGGCTGCCCATGGTCTGAATGCCAAGATCCGCGTCCAGCAACGGATATTTTTCCAATTGAAATAACTGCTCTTCCGTATCCGGCAGATCACGCCCCAGCTGGCCGTACTCGTTAACATCCGTCACATTGTTCCCTTATTATGCCTTATCGTTCACACGCAAAAAAATCTGCGTAAAATAGAGTCTGCCTTGTTTATCATGTACAACGCCAATACCGGTCAGGTTGTATTTTCCGTCGATGTTTCGCTTATGCCCCGGGCTTTTCAGCCAGCCGTTAACCACGATGCTGGCGCTTTTGTAATTATACGCTACGTTTTCCGCAGCACCCATGGGCTGCTGGGGAACTCTGGCATAAATACGTTTGACACGTTCAGAAAAATACGCGTGGCCGAATGGGATTTTATGATTCGCCATGTCACGGCTGTGCTGCCTTGCCTCGCTGGACATGAGCGGGTTCATCCGCAGGGGATTGAGGCCATGTGCCTTTCGATACTGGTTAATCTTGACCAGAATTTCCTGTTCAATACTCGCATCGGACTCCGTCGCATGCAGGGAAAAAGGCAGGCTTAATAAGGCCGACAGCAGGCCACTTATCAAATATGTTCGCAGGTTCATCAGTACAACACTCACTAGTCAATGGGATGGGTATGTAACTCACATTGCCTGCTGCGGTATTCACGATAGTGAACCCGACTCAACTCCTTTGATTCATCCGAATTGCCTACCAGATGCATGATGCGGCGGAAACGGTTAAAAAACGACGGAATATGATCAGATAAATTGAGCAGAATGTCGTTAAATCCCCGTGGTTCCTGTTGGTAGCCAATCTGCACCGGAGGAGGTGGCTCCGGGCCTTCGCCCTGCAGGTTATGAGGTATAAAACTGTCATCCCTGAAGGTCCAGAGCATTTCATCAATCAGCTCGGCCTGCTCCTGATTATCACAATACACAAAAACGCTGTGCCCGCGTAACCAGGCCTTTTCCAATAATCGACAGGCCAGCATCCAGCGATCGTCTGCCTTGTCGCTGGCCAGCAGATAAAAGTCAACGCGTGTTGGCATGGCGCAGCATCTGAACTAACAAAGGCACCGGGCGACCCGTGGCCTGACGCTTTTTACCAGAGACCCAGGCTGTTCCCGCTATATCCAGGTGAGCCCAGCGGTATTTTTTGGTAAAACGCGAAAGGAAACAGGCAGCTGTGATGCTGCCGGCACTGCGATCAAAGCCAGCATTGATCATATCAGCCATGGGGCTATCGATGGCATCCTGGTACACATCTGTCAAGGGCAGACGCCAGCAGGCGTCGGCACTGGCTTCTGAGGCGTTCAGAATGTCTCTGGCCAGTTCCTCGTCGGTGGTCATCAGGCCGCTGGTATGAGTGCCCAGGGCAACAATGACTGCTCCAGTCAGGGTTGCGATATCAATTACCCAGGCCGGGTTAAAGCGTTCGGCGTAGGTCAGGGCATCAGCCAGAACCAGACGGCCTTCAGCATCGGTATTCAATATTTCAATGCTCTGACCAGACATGCTGTTGACAATGTCACCAGGTTTGACGGCTGAGCCACTGGGCATGTTTTCAGCGCTGGCAATGAGGCCTATCAGATTTACAGGTAATTTAAGCTGTGCGCAGGCCTGCATGGTGCCGAGCACACTGGCCGCACCGGCCATGTCGTATTTCATTTCGTCCATGCTGTTGGCAGGTTTCAGAGACAAACCGCCGGAGTCGAAAGTGATTCCCTTGCCAACCAGAACGAAGGGCGCGCTGTTACCGCCGCCATCGTAACGCATTTCAATCAGGCAGGGCGGTTCAATGCTGCCCTGAGCTACGGCGAGTAAAGACCCCATGCCCATTTCGCGCATCTCGTCTTTGTCGAATATGCGGGTTTTGATGCTGCTGTATGTTTTAGACAGCTCACGTGCCTGATCAGCCAGGTACGAAGGGGTGCAGCGATTGGCCGGCAGATCAGCCAGATGGCGGGTCAGGCGAACGCCGTCGGCAACCGCTTCTGCTTCTTCCAGGCTGCTTTTGCTGGCGTGGGCCAGGCAAAACTGCACCGATTCCAGAGCATGAGGTTTTTTGTTGAGGGTTTTAAAATCAAGGGTTTGATAGCAGTGGGCATCCACCTGCAGCAGCATCTGGGTTAATTGCCAGTCGGCATCCTGTTTCTGTATCTGAGGCAGACAGAGTACAGCTGATTTGATGCGCTGTCTGAGCAGAGCAGTGCAGACGTCACTGAGCCGCTTACGCAGCTGATGCTGATCAAAATCCGCTTCCTTGCCGCAATGCAGAAGATACAGGCTGCTGCCATCGGCATCATAATGCCAGAGGCTGTCGCCGTTTTCCTGAAGACGGCCGGCCAGTCGATGGATAAGCTCCTGCTGCTGGTGCTGAAGACAGCCGGATCCGGTTACGGTATCCCGATCGGAAAATACCCCGAAAACCAGACATTCACTGGCTTGCGTGGGGGGTGTCTGAATCAATCCGTAATGCATTTTCACTTCCTATCGTCTGCAAAAGCTGCTAGTTTACAGAAAGTTGGTGGCTATGAGAATAGCCAGGTAGCAAACCGTCCGGGATACAGTGTGCTGATTTTTCGTTATTTGGCTAAAGAGGTTTTTATTACCCTGGCCTCGTTGACCACGATCCTCATGTTAATTTTCATGAGCAACCAGTTCGTTCGTTATCTCAGTCGTGCGGCCAGTGGGCAGATTCCCTTTACCATTATCATGAAGCTGATGATGCTGGAACTGCCCAACCTGATGGGACTGCTGCTGCCACTGGGATTTTTTGTCGCTCTGCTGATTGCCTATGGCCGTCTCTATGCGGACAGCGAAATGACCGTGCTGCAGGCCTGCGGCTATGGCCCGTCGCAATTGCTGAAACACAGTTATGTCATGGCCTTTGCTCTGTTTATACTGGTTGCCGTACTCATGATCTGGGCCAGCCCGAAAATTGCCATTGAGCGCGCAAGACTGTTGAAAACCTCAGGCATACAGACGTTGATTCAAACGGTCGTGCCCGGTCGGTTTACCGCCATCAGCGGCGGCAGGCAGGTGTTTTATGTTGAATCGATGAGCCGTGATCACACGCGTGCCGAACACGTGTTTCTTGCGCGGCAGGTTGTGCGCGACGAAAAACCACAATGGACCATTGTCTGGGCTGACAAGGCCTTTGCCGAAACGGATCCATCGAGCAGGGAAGATTACCTGGTACTGCTGAACGGTAACGAATACGAAGGCCTGCCCGGCCAGGCAAACTATCAGGTTGTTGAGTTTGAGCGTTATCAGGCCAGACTGCCGCATCCGCAGTTTTCTGCGCAAAGCGATATGCGGACAGCCGACACGGCCAGCCTGCTGCCTTTTCTCAATCCCGATACAAAAAAAGCCGCTGAACTGCAATGGCGCCTGTCGGTGCCGCTGATGATTCTGACTCTGACCCTGGTGGCTGTTCCCTTAAGCCGGGTGAATCCCCGCTCGGGTAAATTTGCCAAACTGCTGCCTGCGATCGTCTTATATATAGTCTACGCCAACTTTATGTTCATCGCCCGCAACTGGGTGGTGTCCGGAAAAGTGCCGGTCTGGCTGGGCATGTGGTGGATTCATGTTGTGGTGGCAGCACTGGGTCTGTTTCTGGTATGGCGTAATCAGGCGAGGCTTGGGTAAACCGTGATGAATCTACTGGAACGCTACATCGCCAAAACTGTGTTGTCTGCCATCGCACTCGTCACCCTGATGCTCGCGGGGCTGCAGATTTTTATTCTCTTTGTGAATCAGCTCGATGACCTTGGGCGAGGGGATTACGGTATTGTCCAGGCTGCATTTTATGTGCTGCTGCAGATGCCGTATCAGGTGTATCTGTTTTTCCCCCTGGCCAGTCTGCTGGGCTGCCTGGTGGGCCTGGGTATCATGGCCAATCATCGCGAGCTTATTGTGATGCGCGCGGCGGGTATGTCCATCAGCCAGATTACCTTCGCGGTATTAAAGGCCGCGGTTCTGGTGATTATTCTGGTGACGCTGATTGGCGAAACGCTGGTGCCGCGCATGGCCCGCATTGCCAGCGATCACAAAATGCAGGCCATCAGTGGCGGGCAGGCCCTGCGCACCGCCGGCGGTGTCTGGCTGCGTTATCAGAATGATTTTATTACCGTGGGTTCGGTGATGGCCGACGATACGCTGGAAAACGTGTATCAATTCCGCTTTGATGCAAAACACCGGATGCGTCTGGCGCGAAAAATCGACCATCTGACCTATGTAGACCAGCACTGGATAGCCTATGATGTGGCGGAAACCCTGCTGAATGATGAGCAGACGCTGACCCGCCAGGTGCCCCAGATGGACTGGGATGTGTCGGTGAAGCCGGCTATCCTTGGCGCCAACAGCAATGAACCGGATGAGATGACTCTGCATGAGCTGCGTCAGTATGTGCGCGTGCAGAAACGCAGTCATCAATCGGCATTAAACTACCAGCTGGCTTACTGGCAGCGACTGTTTCAGCCGCTGACCACGGTGGTGATGATGATTCTTGCCATTCCCTTTATCTTTGGCCCTTTGCGCTCGTCTACCATGGGATCCAAACTGCTGGTGGGCGCAACCGTTGGATTTGGTTTCCACATCATCAATCAGTTCTTCGGCCCGGTCAGTCAGGTGTATCAGATTCCTCCCTTACTTGCTGCACTGGGGCCAACGCTGGTGTTCGCTCTGCTGGGCGCGTGGCTGATGCGGCGGGTCAGATAGGGCTTAAAAAAACTTTGTATTATTTGTCCTCTCAGTGGATCATTTGTCCTCCCCGCGCAGGCGGGGAACCATGGTCAAATCAGGCTCGGAACCAGCTCCGGGATAGTTTCCCCCCCCTGCGCGGGAATGACGGACCGGAGTTTTGTCCGGTACAGAGTTCAATGACGAAAGATATCCAAAACAGGTATTAACTTTTCATGAACCTGGGTAAAATAAGCCACTTTCACCCTTTTTGCAGACACTATGCCTAAACGCACAGATATTCAATCGATTTTGATCCTTGGCGCAGGTCCTATTGTGATAGGCCAGGCCTGTGAATTTGATTATTCCGGAACGCAGGCCGTTCGCGCTTTGAAAGAAGAAGGCTATCGTGTGATTCTGGTTAATTCGAATCCCGCTACCATCATGACGGATCCCGAACTGGCCGATGCCACCTACATCGAACCCGTACAATGGCAGGAAGTCGCCCGCGTGATTGAAAAAGAGCGTCCGGATGCCCTGCTGGCAACCATGGGCGGTCAGACCGCACTGAACTGTGCTCTGGACCTGGTCCGGGAAGGGGTGCTGGAAAAGTATCAGGTGGAGATGATAGGCGCCACCCGTGAAGCGATTGACCGGGCGGAAGACCGGGATAAGTTTCGCCAGCTGATGAAAAAAATCGGTCTGGAAATGCCGCGTTCCGCCATTGCCCACAGCCTTGAGGAAGCCTTTCAGGTTCAGGCGCAGCTGGGATATCCCGTTGTGATTCGTCCCTCGTTCACCATGGGAGGCAGCGGCGGCGGTATTGCGTATAACCGGGAAGAGTTCGAGGAAATCTGTTCGCGTGGTCTGGAGCTGTCGCCGACTAACGAGTTACTCATTGATGAATCCGTACTGGGCTGGAAAGAGTATGAAATGGAGGTGGTGCGCGATAAAAACGACAACTGCATCATCGTCTGTACCATCGAAAACCTCGATCCGATGGGCGTTCACACCGGCGACTCCATCACAGTCGCACCCGCGCAGACCCTGACCGATAAAGAATTTCAGCGCATGCGTGACGCGGCGATTAAAGTGCTGCGCGCGGTGGGTGTTGATACCGGCGGCTCCAACGTGCAGTTTGCCGTGAATCCGCAGGACGGACAGCTGATGGTAGTGGAAATGAACCCGCGTGTGTCGCGCAGCTCGGCTCTGGCCTCGAAGGCAACAGGCTTTCCCATTGCTAAAATCGCCGCCAAACTGGCGGTTGGGTATACTCTCGATGAACTGGATAACGAAATCACCGGCGGCAAGACACCGGCATCGTTTGAGCCCAGCATCGATTACGTTGTGACCAAAATTCCCCGCTTCAATTTCGATAAGTTTCCGCAGACACCAACAACCCTGACCACACAAATGAAATCGGTGGGTGAGGTGATGGCTATTGGTTCCAATTTTCAGGCCTCCCTGCAAAAAGCAATTCGTGGGCTGGAAACAGGCCGCAGCGGGCTTGAGCCTCAGCTTAAAAAGGGCGACCAGGCCAAATTACGTGCCCATTTACGCGAGCCAACGCCGGATCGTCTGTGGTATATCGCAGATGCCTTCCGCCAGAATCTGACCTTGGACGAAATACATCAGGAAAGCCGGGTTGATCCCTGGTTTCTGGCTCAGATTGAAGAGCTGGTGAGCATGGAGCGCTTCCTGCATGGTAAGACCCTGAGCGATCTCGATGCTCTGACGATGCGGCGATTTAAGCAAAAAGGCTTTGCTGATGCCTATCTGGCCCGCCTGCTGTACTGCACGGAAGATCAGGTTCGTGCCCATCGCCTCGAGCTGGGTATCCGGCCGGTGTTCAAACGCATCGATTCCTGCGCCGGGGAGTTTCCCAGCGATACCGCTTACCTGTATTCTACTTACGAAGCCGCCAGTTCAGTCTGTGAATCGCGGCCAGAAGCCCATGATAAAAAAATCATGGTTCTCGGCGGTGGCCCTAACCGTATTGGTCAGGGTATCGAGTTTGATTACTGCTGCGTTCATGCCGCCATGGCTTTGCGTGAAGCGGGTTATCAAACCATCATGGTAAACTGCAATCCTGAAACCGTTTCAACCGATTTTGACACATCAGACCGCCTGTATTTTGAATCGGTCACGCTGGAAGATGTGCTGGCTATTGCCGAGATTGAAAAGCCGATGGGCGTGATTGTTCATTACGGCGGACAGACGCCGCTGAAGCTTGCCCGTGCGCTGGAAGCCAACGGCGTGCCGATTATTGGCACCTCGCCTGATGCCATCGATATGGCCGAAGATCGCGAACGTTTTCAGAAAATGGTCAATAAACTGAAGCTGCATCAGCCTGCCAACGGTACAGTTCGCAGTGAAGCGGAGGCAGTTGAACTGGCGAACCGTATTGGTTATCCTCTGGTTGTCAGACCCTCTTACGTACTCGGTGGACGAGGCATGGAAGTGGTGTATCACGAAGAGGATTTGCGTCATTATCTGGCGCATGCCGTTGCTGTTTCAAACGACTCGCCGGTATTGCTGGACAAATTCCTCTCGGACGCGATTGAGGTGGATATTGATGCGGTCTGTGATGGTAAGGACGTCATGATCGGCGCCATTATGGAGCACATCGAACAGGCTGGTGTGCATTCCGGTGACTCGGCATGCACCCTGCCACCGTTCAGTCTCAGCGTGGTGGTGCAGCAGGATTTGATAGAGCAGTTACGACAGATGGCGCTGGAGCTGGGGGTTGTCGGTCTGATTAACGCGCAGTTCGCCATACAGCACGACGATATCTTTGTGCTGGAAGTCAACCCACGCGCCTCACGTACGGTTCCATTTGTGTCAAAGGCAACCGGTTTGCCTCTGGCTAAAATTGCGGCACGATGCAAAGTGGGCATCAGTCTGAAGCAGCAGGGGCTGAGCCGGCATTATCCCATGCCATCTTTTTACTCGATTAAGCTGCCGGTGTTTCCATTCATCAAGTTTGCCGGTGTGGATTCCATACTCGGCCCGGAGATGAAGTCAACGGGGGAGGTCATGGGCATAGCCCGTCGTTTCGGGCAGGCTTATGCCAAGGCGCAGATTGGCGCTGGATGTAATATCGTCAAGCGTCGCCGCGCGTTTGTCTCTGTTCGGGATGCCGACAAGGCCCGGGTTGGTGAGATTGCCAAGCGTCTGGTACAGCTTGGCTTTGAAATCATTGCCACGCGGGGGACTGCCATGGTGCTGCATGCCGCGGGCATTGAATGCCGCCGGGTGTTCAAGGTAGCAGAAGGGCGGCCGCATGTGCTTGACTACATTAAAAATAATGAGATTGATTTCATTGTAAACACCACCGATGGTAAGCAGGCAATAGCGGATTCGTTCGCGATTCGCCGCAATGCCCTGCAGCATAAGGTGAGTTATACAACTACTTTGTCAGGCGCTGAAGCTGCGTGTCTGGCAATGAAATACGAAGACAGGGAAACGGTTACCCGTTTACAGGATTTACATTAGAGGTGCTTATGCAAAAACATCCTATGACCGTTCAAGGCGCAGAGGCGCTGAAAAATGAACTTCACCGCTTAAAATTCGTTGACAGACCGCGCATTGTTGAGGCAATCGCAACAGCGCGCGCTCATGGCGACCTGAAAGAAAACGCCGAATACCATGCTGCCCGCGAACAGCAGAGCTTTAATGAAGGTCGTATTCTCGAGCTTGAAGCGAAGCTGTCTAATGTCCAGATCGTAGACATCAGCAAGCTGACCAACAACGGTAAGGTCGTTTTTGGTTCTACCGTGCGTGTCTGCATGACGGCAACGGATACCGAGCGAACCTTTCAGATCGTGGGTGAGGATGAGGCTGATATTAAGGCGAACAAGATATCCTACAATTCTCCCATCGCACGGGCACTGATTGCCAAGGAAGTGGATGACACCGTTGTTGTGCAGACACCGGATGGTCCAGTCGAGTATGAAATTCTCGACGTTGAGTATATTTAACCGATAGTTATTCACTGCCATAAAACCGGATGAGGGTGATTTCATCAGACACGTTTCCCGGATTATGCGGGCGCTAATCCGGGCTACAAGGGATTTACGATAGTCGTTCACAACGGACACGTAGCCCGGATTAGGCGTAGCCGTAATCCGGGACGCCATGGTCATCCTGGCACGGTTCCACGTCAGTGGCCCGTTTCCCGGATTACGCGGGCGCTAGTCCGGGCTACAAGGGATTTACGATAGTCGTTCACAACGGACACGTAGCCCGGATTAGGCGTAGCCGTAATCCGGGACGCCATGGTCATCCTGGCACGGTTCCACGTCAGTGGCCCGTTTCCCGGATTACGCGGGCGCTAATCCGGGCTACAAGGGATTTACGATAGTCGTTCACAACGGACACGTAGCCCGGATTAGGCGTAGCCGTAATCCGGGACACCATGGTCATCCCTGCACGATTCTATGTTAATCATGCAGGGGATGCCATTGACCCTCTCTGCTCAATTGATAGGCGATTGCCTCTTCCGGCTCAATCACAACGAGTTTAATCCAGCCATTTAAAATCAATTCATTCAGACCTTTCTGCCGCGCCAGAATGTCTCCAACGATTCGGCGTTTGCCAAACACCAGCGTTAAAAGGCGCTGCGGCCTGTGATAGGGCTCTTCGTCGCTTATATTGACCGATTGCAGCGGCAGACCCGACATCAAGTCACTGCCATTCCCCTGCATTACCCCCACTTTTCCGGTGACATTGTGGGTGATTTTGCTGCCGCTGCCAAAGCCAGTGTTATCAAGTGTTGAGAAGAGGTATTGGGTATTGATCCACTCTGCTACGATTACTGGAGCTGTTAAAATGGCCTCCAGGGAACGACCGTCCTCATCCTGCTTCCACTCATAAGAATGAAGGAAGCAACGTCCATTCAGGTTAACATGCCTTGTCAGCTGGCGGGGGCCGATGATAATGGCCGCGTTGCGTGCCAGTCCCCATTCTGGTCTGACTTCGGCCCAGTCATTGCTCTGTTTAAGAGCGGTTTGCATGGCGTTTGATTGAGGATTCAGGCTGCGCGCCTGAGCCGTAATCTGGCGTGCCTGATGCAAATCCTGCCTTAACTGATCCAGGAGCCGCTGATGCGTCTGGTCTGTTGTCCCCGATTCAAATATCACCATCGCATCCGTAGTGGTATCATGTTCTGCCGCACAGAAGAGAGTATCGTCCGGGATAACAATACCTCGCTGTACCAGGGTCTTGCGCACGGAGCCAGCGTTTAAAATGGCGGCAATAATTCTGGCACTGGCGCCGCCATGATTACCGCCGCAGGCGCCACAATCCAGTGAGGAGGCATAGGGGTTATTCCTCGTGCTGCTGCGATGACCGCAAAAGACCACCAGTTGGGCAAAATTTTCGGTTAACCCCATGATTCTTAATACGGACTCCGCATAGTCTGCCTGCTCCGCCGGGGATATACCGTATCTGGAACCGGTGTCATCCCTGTGAATGGCAGGCTGTGTGGGTACGGTCGGCATCAGCAGGTGACTGAACCACGCTGATGCCCTGCTCGTAAGATTCGGAGCCATTGTTTTTGCCAGCATGGATAATCCGCACCAGAGGCCCAGTGTTTCCACCAGAGCAAACGGGCTGGAAAAATTATATTTTAAATCCTGGTACAGTTTTCTGAGCAGTCTGCTTCGTCCTCTTCCCTGCTCGTGTTTTCTGACACAGGCCAGGGCTGAGGAAATGGGACGTTCTGCGATGTCGTGCCGGGGCTTGAGCAGTACGGGGCATGCGTCTGTGCCTGTGCCCGTGTTGTAATGATGAACGCGCGCCGGAACACCAAAAAATCCGGCAAAGCCAAGAGTTTCATAGGGGCCAAGCGACTCAACACTGCGTCGATAGGCCTCTGAGCGAACATCAATACAAAAGACCAGTTGAGCCTGAGCGCGACCCCTTGTTTTTTTCATGCCCTTGAGCTGAGGCATGAGCTTGCGCATCAGCTCATGCTGGTATGCCTGTTCATCCTGTTCTATCTGCGCCACCAGCGCGTGAACAGAGGCCGTATCTTTTTTAAGGTTTTTTTTTTCCCAACGCGCTTCCGGCCACAGCACGCTTGTCAAAACCAGGCGAACGGCAACAAAATCCAGCAGCGTTACCGGGCATGAGCCGTCCATGACGTCCGGGTTTTTCCATTCCGAGCGCCATTTGACATACCCTGACCAACCGGGAAGACAGAACAGGTTTTCTCTGATAAATGAAGCCTGATGCTCAGGAGCAATGCCTGATTTGGAAAGGCATAAGCGGATACAGTCTTCCGCACGCTCGGGTAAATCAGCTAACCAGTTCCTGGTGTTCTGGCAGCCCTGGTGCAGAGCGTGGTCATAGACCGACAGGTTCACAAATGCACGATAGAAACCCAGGTGACGATCGGGGGCTTCGATGGTTCCCTGTCCCATATCCAGAAAAACACCGCACCACTTTATCAGCTCGCGATTGACCATTTCCAGTTTTGGAACGGCATGAGCCGAGCCAAACAGGCGTCTGGCCTCCACCAGCGCCTCTTCAAATGGCATGGATTCGAAGCCTCGTAAAGGATTGCAGGCAACGAATGTTTCCAGGGGCCATACAGGTGCAAGGCGCTCCGCGGCATTGCTTACCATTTCCGTGATACTCAATCCTGGCTGATTTTCTGACATTACGCCAGGCATCAGCTGCTCCCTGCTTACGTGTTTTTGTTTTACGGCATTGCTCGTGTTCATGTCGTGACTCCTTTTAAAACTGGTAGTTGTTACGAGTGGCGCTGATGGTGTCTGGATGAGGCTGGCTTCCATTCAGCGTGCTTACATAAAGCCTTTTCCAAAGGGAACTCTGTTGCAGCCTGAGTGAGGATTTGAAATTCATGCCGAGCCATAACAGCACGAACAGTGTGAAAACCAACAGGTGCATCGTATTCAGACCCGGAAGCATGTCGGCCGGGTAAGATGGGAAAAATGACTCAACAAAACGGATACTCCCGCCATACAGTAGCGCCAGCAAGGAAACAGTAATCAGTGCGGGTATCATCCTTCGGCGAGCTGAGCCACTGGCAAGAATAGAGCAGGCTGATTGCGTACCTGAGATGAACGCAAAGCCAACGAGGAAGGTTCCGGCCTGAAGAGTGAACAGCGATTTTCCCGTGATCAGTGCAAAAACAGCGGCACCGATAAGTCCTGGCAGAAAAGCGAGGAGCATGACAGTGAGTGAGTATTCGGCGGCCTTTTCCTTTTTTACCTTCAGGGCCGAACCCGAATTCAGAAACAGCGAGGCCTTGAACAGGCCATGCCAGCATAAATGAGCCACGGCCGCAGGAAAAAGTCCCAGCCCGCACTGCATCATCATGAATCCCATCTGCGCCAGGGTAGAATGAGCCAGCATGCGTTTGATATCGCTTTGCACCAGTTTCCACGCCGTGCCCAGAATCGCCGCCAGCGCTCCAGTCAGAAACAGGAGATGCAAAAAGAGGGGGGCGTTTAGAAGAAGGGGGGCAAAGCGGACTAAAATAAACCCGCCACCGTTAATGAACCCTGCGTGCATCAGAGCCGACACCGGGCCGGGTGAGTTCAATGAACTGGTCAGCCAGCGGTGGCAGGGCCACTGAGCGGATTGAGCTGCGGCACCTGTTATCAGAAGGCCGAGAATAGCGCTTAAGTAAACCAGTGGTATGCCGGCCGCCTGTGCGTTGATGTAGGTAATAGAGCTGCTTCCCGTTACCTGATACATCAGCAGAAAGGACAATAGCAGCGCCAGGCTTCCCAGGGACAGCGTTTTAATTGCCAGCAGGCCGGACTGCCTTGCTGCCTGCCACTCTCTTTTGTGTATCATCAATGAGACAAGTAAAAGATTGTTAAAGGACCAGCTCAGCCAGAGAAGCGCCAGATTATCAGCAAAAACCATCACAATCGCGCTGGAGCTAATTGCCGTCAGCTTAAGAAAATAAGGACGATACTGTCGGTCTCCTGCCATATAGCGCAGCGAGTACTGATGAACAACGAAGCTGACTGCCAGAATTAAGGTGCTCATCAACAACGACAGTCCATCGGTTTTGAAACCCCAGACTGCAGTCGCTGCGATATGATCAGGGTAGAAAAACATCGCCGCCAGGCTGCCTGTCAAACCCAGACCCAGCATGAACGACGAAAATCTGGCCCCTCGAACCGGATTTGCTTTGAAGAATAACGCGTTGACACTGAGACCAATGACTGGAAAAAGGATCATGAGGACAGGGTAGCTGATGAGTGGTCCGCTTAAATTAATCACTGCTTCTCCATTAGAATTTCGATTGATATTGAAAAACTATAGTCGAAATGCTAATATCAGTAAAATTAATAATATTTATTTTATCGATAAGGAATTCTAATGTCTCTCGATACGGTCACCCTGCAATGCTTTCTGGCGGTTGCGGATACAGGCAGTTTCACAAAGGCGGCTGACCGCGTAGGTCGAACCCAGTCAGCTGTCAGTCAGCAAATCGCCAAGCTTGAGCTCATCACCGAAAAATCGCTCATTAACCGTGGCAAAACCCTTTCCCTGACCACCGATGGCGAGCTTTTTCTGGGCTATGCAAGAAAGATTTTTGAATTGCATCGGGAAGCACTGGACCGCTTTAAGGAGCCTGAACTTGAAGGCGAAATTCGCTTTGGCTTACCCGAAGATTTTGCCACCATGATTTTGTCTGATGTTCTGGTTGAGTTTTCAAGACTGCATCCCCGGGTCATATTGAACGTGGAGTGTGACCTGACTCGTAATATTTTAAACAGGTTCACCCAGGGCAGCTCAGATATCGTATTACTGAAAACACATCAGCCTGAAAGTCTGCCGCATGCCAGAAACATCTGGAGTGAGGGGGTTGAATGGATAGGAAAGCCGGATTTTTTTTCAGCATTTGACAGCAACAGCATTATCCCCCTGGTCCTGTCACCTCCGCCCTGTGTTTATCGGGAGAATGTGATTCATACCCTGCAGAATGCCGGGCTTCGCTGGCGGCTTGTTTATTCGAGCACCAGTTATGCCGGAAAGATGGCGGCTGTTAAGGCGGGTCTTGGTATCACCGCAATTCAGCGTACCATGATTCCCGACTATCTTGAGTCAATCGACAGCCCCATCCTCCCGAGACTGAATGACATTCACATCTCGCTGCTCAAAAAAGAGGGAGCCGGTAAAGCAATAGAATCGCTGGAGTATTTTTTATTAAAGCGCTTAAGGCATTGATTTGTATACATTGTACCTTAAAATTCAGTATGCTCAGATATATTAGTTTAACCATTGTTTCAAAGGGAATTGTTGATAATGAAAGATAAAGGTGGAGCAAATGCCGTTTTTGAGGTTCTTGACCGATCTTCACTCTATTCAATCGGCATTATCAGCACCCTGATAAGCCTGCTTTCCCTTGTTGTTCCCATTGCCGCTCAAACCCTGATTAACATTGTTGCCTTTGGCAAGCTGCTGCAGCCTGTTATTACCTTGAGTGTTATCGTTTTTATATTGATGGTTGGTCTCGGGCTGTTGAGTGTCTGGCAAATGCTGATTATTGAAATTATTCAGCAAAAGCTGATGGTCAGGATAAGTCTGAAGCTGGCAAAACACTTCACTCATCTGTCGCCAGCGATTTTCTCAACACATAACGGCCCGGAGCTGGTTAATCGGTTTTTTGAAATCGTCGTGATCAACAAGGCACTGGCCAGTCTGTTGCTGTATGGTATTACTCTGGGTCTGCAGATGACCTTTGGTCTGATTCTGCTGCTTTTCTATCATCCGCTTTTTCTCTTTTTTGACGGCTTTATCATCATCAGTCTGTTACTTGTTATTTTTATTCCTTACCGAATTGCTGCGAGCAGCGCGAAAGAGGAGTGCGCGCAAAAGCATGTTACAGGCTCCTGGCTGGAAGAAATTTTAATTAACCGCTATTTATTTAAATACAATGAATACCCCCGCTACGTCATGGAGCAGGCCGATAAACGGCTGGTTGGCTTTTTAAAGGCGCGTAACCGCCACTTCAGACAGCTGGTTAAACACCAGATTGGCCTGTACGCCCTGTCGGCACTGGCCACCAGTTTACTACTGGGGCTCGGCGGCTACCTGATCATTAATAATCAGCTCAGCCTTGGTCAACTGGTTGCGTCTGAAATTGTTCTCGGCACCCTGATCTATGGCTTTAAGCGGCTGGGAGCGCTGCTTGAAAATTATTATGATTTGATTGCTTCAACAGAAAAAATTGATTTTGCGCTCAATGTTCCCCTTGAAAACTACCACAGTCAGGAGTTCGCCAATCACCTTCTGCCATCCATGAAGAGCATTCACCTCGGCATCAGTGATATACGTCTTTGCGCAGGCTCAGGATCAGCCGAGGTCCTCCTGTCACCAGTCGAGGCATCGCCGGCAAAGCCCTTGCTGCTTGTATTTAAACAAGAGGATGCCTGCAAAAATTTTGTTGAGTCCTTATCAGGTTTAAACGATATTTTATCGGCTGCCATCACGGTCAATGGTATTCCATGCACGCAGGCAACCCTGATTGCTCTACGCCGGCATAGCCTCCTGATACGCGAGCCGCAGTGGTTTGCAGGGAGCATATATCAAAACCTGGTGCTGAATCATGCCGGCGTTTCCATAGAGGCTATTTGCGAACTTTTGAAAAAACTGCATCTCCTTGAAAAAATAATGCAATGCCCGGATGGGCTCAATACCCTCATCCATGACTGGCAGACGGTATTTACCTTATCGGAGCTGATACAGTTAATGGTTGCGCGCGCCATCATTGACAACCCGCGGCTGCTCATCATCGATCGCAGTCTTGATGACTTGCAGGAGGATGAAATGGACAGGGTCATGCCCCTGTTGCTGGCAATGAAGCATACAACGCTGGTTATTACGACGCTAAAAAACCAAATCCCCCAACTGCCTGACCAAGTGGTGTGCTCCCTATGAAGCTTCATGCCTATGAGATGATTAAGAAACTGCCTAAACCTCAGAAAATTCTGCGTATCACCATGCTTTGTCTTATTCTTATCCTGACCTTTTTCGCCTTTGTGCCATGGCAGCAATTCGCTCTTGGCAATGGAAAGGTCATCGCCTTTTCCCCAACCGAGCGGCTGCATACGGTCAATTCGCCTATCAGTGGCCGCATAAAAAAATGGTATGTGGATGAAGGCGCTCATGTAAATCCGGGTGATCCCATCGTTGATATCAGCGATAATGACCCCGAGCTGCTGGCTCGTCTCGAGCTGGAGAGGGATGCCATTTTATTACGAATCAAGGCGAGCGGCGAAGCCATCAAGGCAGCGGAATCGAATGTCGTCCGCCAGAAAAAACTATATGAACAGGGTATTAATTCCAAACGGCAATATGAGCTGGCACAAATCGAATACGCAAAATACCAGAATGAACTGGCTCAGGCGAATATTGACAAGGTCAATGTCGATGTCAAAATAGCGCGTCAGAGTACCCAGCTGCTTAAGGCACAAACCTCCGGAATTATCTACAAGCGACTGACCGGTCAGGAAAGCGTTGTCGTGAATGCCGGGGCTGTGCTGGCTCAGATTATTCCTGATACACAGTCACGGGCAGTTGAGTTATGGATAGATGGGAACGATATTCCTTTTGTGCGTGTGAATCAAAAGGCACGTCTTCAGTTTGAGGGCTGGCCTGCCATTCAATTCAGAGGGTGGCCTGAAATAGCCGTGGGCACGTTCGGAGGTGTAGTCTCCTTTATTGATCCAACCGATAATGGCCTGGGTATGTTTCGTACGGTGATTGTTCCCGACGAGCCCTGGCCGGATACACGTTATTTGCGCCAGGGAGTGCGTGTGCATGGCTGGGTTCAGTTAGGCGAGGTTCCTTTGTGGTACGAACTGTGGCGGCAATTTAACGGGTTTCCACCAGAAAGTCAGAGTGAGTCAGGCAAAGCATGAACAAAACCATGAGTTACTGGAAAACCCCTTGTTTTTTGCTGTTATGGTGTTCGTCTTTTCTGGTTTTTGCTCAGGCTAAGCCCGGCGCCTTATCACTGGATACCATTTTACAGTCGGTTAATCAAAGTTATCCAAAAATCATTGCAGCGCGTTTACAGGTAGCCAGGGCACAGGGGGATTATCTGAGCGCACTTGGGCAGTTTGATCCTTATCTGAAAGCCGACACCCGCTCGCAGCCAGAAGGCGGTTATATCAATAATTACGCCAACAACGAGTTCAGCATCCCGACTCTGGCCAATGGCATACGGCTGTTTGCCGGATATCGCATCGGTCGTGGTGATTACCCTGTTTATTACCAGAATTATCTCACCAACTCGGGTGGGGAATATCGGGCGGGGGTTGCCATGCCTTTGCTGCGGGATTTTTTTATAGATAAGCAACGTACGGCATTGCTGTCTCAGGCAGAAACCATTGCCATGAGTGTGCATGATGTCGCCGCGACCAGGCTGTCGGTTTATCATGAGACGATTAAAGCCTATTGGCAATGGGTTGGAGCCGGTCTGCAGCTGCAGACCTTCAGGCATCTGTTGCATTTGGCACAAAAAAGGCAGGACGCCGTGGTCAGGCTGGCAGCGGCTGGCGATTTGCCTGCACTGGCTGTTGCTGAAAATCAGCAGATTATCATGCAGCGTCAGCAGCTGGTGAATCAGGGAACCATGCTGTACGAGCAGTCAGCGGTAGCGCTTTCTTTGTATTACCGCGATGAAAAGGGGCAGCCTCTGCTGCCCTCCGTCAGGCAACTGCCCTCGGCGGCGCTCGCTGAAAAACCGCACCCTATGGGCAACCCCGGTCAGACGCAACGCGAACTGATACGCCATCCTGCGATTCAAAAACTGGATCGATATTACCAGATCATCAGGCTAAAGCGGAATCTGGCAAAAAATGAATTATTGCCCAACCTCGATGCGGTGGCCTACACATCCAAGCAATACGGAACGGGCGCTGATCCCAAGCTTCTGCCTCAGGCCGCATTGGTGGGGGTTCATTTTAAATTCCCTGTTTTCCGGCGGGAGGCTAAGGGAAAAATCATCAGTACAACCAGTGAGCTCAGACAAATAGAGACAGAAAGACAGCTGTTGTATGAGCAGCTCAATAATCAGTTTTCCAACCTGCTGATAGCGCTCGGAAGATACCGGCAGCAATGGAAACTGTTAAGTCAGGAACTGAAACTGGCTCAGCAGGTGGAGGCGGGTGAGGCCAAAAAATTTCATGAAGGAGACAGTACACTTTTTCTGGTTAACCAGCGCGAACAAAGTACCGCGCAAGTGCAGTTGAATTTGATCAACGTAAGCGTCAACCTTCAGGAAACACGTGCCCTGGTCCGATTTTTTGCTACAACGCGCTGATCTCAGCCCAGAGATTTTCTGTTTTCGTCGTTAATGATAAAAAACAGTGCCATCATCAGGATGACAATAAGCACCAGCAGAGTAGTCAGCTCATCGGCTGAGTCAATCGACAGCATTGTGGTCAGATACCCAATCAGTCCTATTAACATCATTTGTCCGGTGGTCAGCAAGGCCATGGATGTGGCAACATTACCTCTCAGGGAACACAAGGCCATGGCGAGAGCGTTTGGAAAGATGAATCCCTGACCAAATATCAGCAAAAAGATGGGAACTGACACGGAAAGCGCAGTAAACCAGGAAAAAAGCATAAAAAACAGCATAAGAGCCGAAGATACCAGCATAATATAAAGCCCATATAAAACAGCCCTTTCGACAGGGATTTTTCTGATTAACCGGGCATTCACCAGCGTGCCAGACAGGTAACAGGCCGCAACAAGCAACAACAGCCATCCAAATCGTATTGGGCTGACTGCAAACACCGTCTGATAAATAAAGGGTGCAATGGTATAAAAGGCGATGGTCAGCGAAAAACTAAGCCCTGTTAAGAGGATATAGCCAATAAAGCGCCTGTTCCTGATGCTGCGACGATAAATCCTCAGCGTGTTTTTTATGGTGTTGGTTTTTCGCTTCCGGTGCGATTCTGGTAACCCCAGGAGAACAAAAACAAAAACGACCAGGGCAAGGTAAAATATGGCGTAGAAATTTGCGCGCCAGCCAAACCAGGTCAAGATATAACCTCCTGCTACCGGCGCCACCATGGTGATGACTGCCCAGCAGGCCGACATGCGCGATGACAGTATGGCCAGGGATTCTCCCGATGTAATGTCCCAGGCCATGGCCGAGGTTGATATCTGCAGCGCTCCACTGGCTATACCCTGCAACAGCCGACAGAACAGCAGAACGTTGATAATCGATGTTTCGGCGCAACCAAGGCTTGCGGCAAGATAAAGGAGCAGGGCGCCGATTAATATCGGTTTTCGCCCAAAACTGTCTGACAGAGGTCCGGCCACTAATGGGGATAAGCCAAAGCCCAGCAGGTAGAAAATCAGCGAGTGCTGGATATTCGCGGGTGTTACCTGAAAGTACTCAGCCATGGTGGGAAGTGCTGGCAAATAGATATCGATTGCAACCTGTTGCAGGATAATCAGAAAAAAAATACTCGGCAGAACGCGCTTACTCATGATTTGCGGAAATCGAGGATCTGACCTTACTCATCAGATCCTCGAAATCTTCCTTATCTGTTCTTGCTGAATATTTGCTCGGTGAACTCTTTTTTGATATTGGCGTCCGTCTCAAGGCTGCCTATGTAATGACTGGTAACCATGGTCGAGTTCTGTTTGTTTACGCCCCGTGCCACCATACAAAGATGCTGACACTCAATCATGACACCGACTCCCTTAGGCGCCATATGCTCCTGAATGGCTTCCGCAATCTGGACCGTCAATCGCTCCTGAATCTGCAGCCTTCTTGAGAAGCACTCTACCAGACGTGCCAGTTTGGACAGGCCGACAACTTTGCCCCCAGGGACGTAGCCAATATGTACCCGGCCATAAAATGGCAGCATATGATGCTCACACATGGAGAACATTTCAATGTCGCGCAGCAGAATCAACTGATTATAGTTTTCCTTATTGGTGAATGACGTTTCAAGAATTTTGCCGGCATCAATGCGATAGCCTTCATACAATTCCGCCCAGCTTTCAACAACACGCCTGGGGGTATCAATCAGGCCTTCCCGTTGAGAATCCTCGCCAATCAGCGACAGAATATCCTTAATCGTCTGCATACGGTCTATACTGTTGACTTCCTGATCATCATTGCTGACATCTATTAAATACTTTTTGGAATGTGCTTGCATAATGCCTCCGAGTAATGATTAATCCCTTACTCCTCTTGAAGAGACGCGGGATATCTACAACACAAAAACAAGATACTGAAATTTTCAGTATTTCCTGCCCGCACTACACGCCCTGATTAATATGCGAGCCGCCATCAACATACATGATTTCACCGGTTATATAGTCTGACTCAACCAGGTACATCACGGCCCTGGTCACGTCTGACGGTTCTCCCCATCGTTTCAGCAGCGTACGATCAGATGACTGCTGCAGTTTCTCCTGCGAATACTGTGTGGGAGGGAGAACCGGCCCTGGCGCAATGGCATTAACACGTATTGTCGGACTGAGTTCTATAGCCAGATATTGCGTGAGACTGGCCAGCGCCGCCTTGGATACGCCATGAAACATCATGTTTTTTCGTGGATGAAACGCGAATAAATCCACGATATTGATGATAAGTCCGTTATTTTGCCTAAGCATGATTTTCGCCGCTTCGTTTGCGCAGTACAGACTGCCGTACACTGTGACGCCGAACGCCTGATCAAACAGTTCATAGCTTTCGCAGGGGAAGCTGTTGTGTGGATACAGCGATGCGCTGTTAACCAGCACGTCTATTCGGCCAAATGTGTTCATGACCTCCTCAAACATGTGATGAACTGCTTCGGCACAGCTGATGTCCGCTTTCATGATAAGACACTGGCGTCCCATGGCCTCTATGACACGCTTAATGTCTTCGGCCTCAATATCGGACGCATGATGGTTAATAACCAGATCGTAGCCAGCCTCGGCCAGTCTTTCAGAAATGCTGCGACCAATCCTTTTTGCTCCGCCGGTTACCAGTGCAACTCGTTGGCTCATGATTCACCTTTTGTTTTTATGAATGCGTGGCGCCACTGTCTCGTTTGAGGTAAATAATAATTCAAACAGACAACGTTTTTCCCGCTGCTTTGTAAGCAGTTCGAGCTGTGTCTCAAAGTTTTTGATGTGGCAGAGGGCGCTGTCCCTGTTCTCTTTCTTGCTTTCCACCTCCAGAACAAACACTTCTCTGTCAGATGAAAAAGCACGGTAGAGGATTATTTCAGCTTCCGGAAACGTAAAAACCTCGAGTTCTTTTGTTAATTTATATTCGTTAAAATCACCAAAGGCTGATAGGAACCGCTCAATGGCATCGAGCTGATCACCTGATTCCTGCGACAGGGGAATATCAATTTCCAGGCGTTGCTCTGAGTCGGCACCAAGGGCAAATGATTTGAGCGTCAGGCTTTGTTTTTCCCCATCCACCTTGTGACGAATGATGAAGTCGTTCAACCCCTGAACCAGAAAGTAGCGTTCATTGACTTCTATGCTGTAGCTCGTTTCCGGCTGACAGGCTTCGATAGAGGTGCGAAGGGCGTTTAGATCGGCCGCTGTGTCAAAACAAAATTTGTGCTCAAGTTCGACAAATTTCACCATGATAATTCCTGACTGAGTTGGGCATATTAAACGTGCCTGTACCTGTATGTATGTTCCTTCCGCTTAAAGTATTGTTACTGACAGGCTATTTATCAAGCAAGATGATTAATATTTTTATATTTAACTCCACGGCAGCCTGAAGCAGATAAAAAAAAAACCCGCCAGATGGCGGGTTTTGAAGGGGAGGTGGGGGGCAATTACATCATGCCGCCCATGCCGCCCATACCACCCATGCCGCCCATACCGCCAGCAGCATCAGCGCCATCATCTTTCTTCGGCAGATCAGCAATCATGCACTCGGTAGTCAGCATCAGGCTGGCGATAGACGCCGCGTTCTGCAGAGCGGTACGAGTTACTTTGGTTGGATCCAGAATACCCAGGTCAACCATGTCACCGTACTCACCGGTTGCTGCGTTGAAACCGTAGTTTCCTTTGTTGCTGGCTACGTTGTTCACAACAACAGACGCTTCGTAACCTGCGTTAGAAACGATTTGACGCAGTGGGGATTCAATCGCACGACGCAGAATGTTGATACCCATGTCTTGATCAGCGTTATCGCCTTTCAGACCATCCAGTGCTTTTTGAGCACGAATCAGGGCAACACCACCACCGGCAACGATACCTTCTTCAACAGCGGCACGTGTAGCATGCAGAGCATCTTCAACACGGGCTTTCTTTTCTTTCATTTCAACTTCGGTAGCTGCACCGACTTTGATAACGGCAACGCCGCCAGCCAGTTTAGCAACACGCTCCTGTAATTTTTCACGATCGTAGTCAGAAGAGGTTTCTTCCATTTGCGAACGGATTTGAGCGATACGGCCATTGATTTCAGTCGCTTTACCTTCACCGTCGATGATTGTGGTGTTTTCTTTGGTAACAACGATGCGTTTTGCTGTACCCAGATCGTCCAGACCTGCTGTTTCAAGGCTCTTGCCGATTTCTTCAGAAATCACCTGGCCATTGGTCAGGATAGCAATATCCTGCAGCATGGCTTTACGACGATCGCCGAAGCCAGGTGCTTTAACCGCACAGACTTTAACAATGCCACGCATATTGTTGACAACCAGCGTAGCCAGCGCTTCGCCTTCAACGTCTTCAGCAATAATCAGCAGAGGACGGCCGGACTTGGCAACAGCTTCCAGAACAGACAGCATATCGCGAATGCTGGAGATTTTTTTGTCAACCAGCAGAATGAACGGTTGTTCCAGTTCAGCTGACATGTTTTGCTGATTGTTGATGAAGTATGGAGAAATGTAACCGCGGTCAAACTGCATACCTTCAACAACAGACAGTTCATTTTCCAGACCAGTGCCGTCTTCAACAGTGATCACGCCTTCTTTACCAACTTTTTCCATCGCTTCAGCAATGATCGCGCCGATAGCTTCGTCAGCGTTAGCAGAAATAGTACCAACCTGAGCAATAGCTTTGCCATCTTTACAGGGTTTGGACATGGATTCCAGTTCTTTGGTGATCGCAGCAACCGCTTTGTCGATACCGCGTTTCAGATCCATTGGGTTCATGCCGGCAGCAACGGATTTTTGACCTTCCATCATGATGGCGCAGGCCAGAACAGTAGCGGTGGTGGTACCATCACCGGCTGCATCGGATGTTTTTGACGCCACTTCCTTGACCATTTGAGCGCCCATGTTTTTGAAGCGTTGCTCAAATTCAATTTCCTTGGCAACGGACACGCCGTCTTTGGTAATGGTGGGGGCGCCATAGGAACGCTCCAGTACCACGTTACGTCCACGAGGACCCATGGTAACGCGTACTGCGTCAGCCAGACCATTTACACCTGCCAGGATTTGCTGGCGCGCATCGTCGCCAAAACGTAATTCTTTAGCCATGTTTATTATCTCCCGTATCTTTTAAATTATTTCTCAACCACGCCCATGATGTCATCTTCGCGCATGACAACCAGTTCCTGACCGTTAATCTTGATCTCAGTGCCAGAGTATTTGCCGAACAGAACAACATCACCTGTCTTAACAGCCAGAGCACGAACGTCGCCGTTATCCAAAACCTTACCAGCACCTACAGCGATGACTTCACCGCGCATGGGTTTTTCAGTCGCACTGTCGGGAATCACGATTCCACCGGCAGTGGTGCGTTCTTCTTCCATTCGACGAACTACAACGCGATCGTGTAAAGGACGAATTTTCATACTTACTCTCCTGATTTTTGTTAATCACCAAATTTCTTCAGAATGATCTCTGACTTCGATAAGCACCGACGTTCGATGCCGATGTCGTGTATATGGGGGAGGGGAATGATTTTTCAAGGGCAGGTACAAAAATATTTTTGTAGCGTTTATTCAATAGCGCGGGGCAAGAGCAGGGGGAGGAGCTCTCCGTCTCTGGCAAATATCATCATATGGCGAAAAAAACTACATTTTCAGGTAGAATGGCATTTTAACAGACATCGACAATTGGGTTTACTATGAAAAGATGGGTTTTTATTTTGTTCTGCTGTTTTTCATCCATGCTCGCTTTTGCCGAACCGCCCGCGGCATCTGAGGTGTTTCCTCTGGAAGTGAAGCGCATTGATCCCAATACCTTTGTGCTGAACTGGGACATTAAACCTGGCTATTTTCTTTACAGTGATCGTATAAAAATCACGACACCTGCCGTCAGTAATGTTCACCTGGGCGATATTCGGTATCCCAAACCCGTCATCAAAGTCGATCATCAGGGGCGTCAATATTCTGTCTATCGTAACCGTCTGTCTCTACCCGTTGCCGTGCTGGGCGTGCAGCCCGGTGAGGCCTTGCTGGAACTGCATTATCAGGGGTGCTCTGACGATGGCTTTTGTTATCCTCCCGAGACCAGCCAGCTGCTGTTAACCATTGGAGACAACCTGGGGCTGGCATCGGTTGCTTTGTATGATGATGTGAGCGGGCCGGAGTCAGACAAGCCTGTTGTTGCACCCAGCCCGGTTGACCAGGTCTTTGACTCGCATCACTGGCCGCTTATTCTGATCACTTTTTTTGGTTTTGGTCTCTTGCTCGCGTTTACACCCTGTGTGTTGCCGATGGTGCCGGTATTATCCGGCATTATTGTCGGGCATGGCGCTGATTTAACGACGCGCAAGGCCTTTTTACTGTCCTTGAGTTATGTGTTGAGCATGGCGGCGACCTACGCCGCAGTAGGGGCTGTTGTTGCCATGCTGGGCAGTAATCTGCAGATTATCATGCAGTCGCCATGGGTAATTGCCATATTCAGTCTGTTGTTTGTATTGCTTGCCTTGTCCATGTTTGGTTATTACGAGTTAAAGCTGCCTGTTTCCTGGCAGGCCAGGCTGGCCAGGATTAACCGCAACCAGGCGAATGGTCATTATCTGGGGGCCGCCATCATGGGTTGCCTGTCTACGCTGATTTTATCGCCCTGTGTCACGGCTCCTCTGATTGGTGCCCTGGGCTATATCGCGCGCAGTGGCAATGTAATACTGGGCAGTCTGAGTCTGTTTTTCCTGGGGCTGGGCATGGGGACGCCGTTGCTGCTGATTGGCATGTCGGCGGGGCGCTGGCTTCCCAGGGCAGGTCGCTGGATGAATGCTGTTAAGGCCTTCTTTGGTGTGATGCTGCTGGCTGTGGCCATTTATCTGCTTGGCCGTATCTTGCCGGCACCACTGGTTATGGGCTTATGGGCTGCCTTGCTGGTTTTTTCAGGAATCTACTCTGGTGCTCTGGTTCCGGCGCGTACGCATCACGAAAAATTTGGTCAGGCAGTTGGTATCCTGCTGCTGGTGTATGGCCTTCTGGTGCTGGTCGGCGCCAGCATGGGGGGCAGTAATCCATTGCAGCCTCTGGCTGCCTGGGCTGTTGACAATCGTGCAGGTGAGTCACTGGAAACGAAAACGGTGACCAGCGTGGAGGGATTGCAGCAGGCCATCGCTGCAGCCCAGGGCAAACCTGTTCTTCTCGATTTTTACGCAGACTGGTGCGCGTCCTGTCTGGAAATGGAAGCCACTACCTTTAAAAACCCGGAGGTACTGAAGGCGCTGGCACCATTCGCAGTGATTAAGGTAGACGTAACCGCAAACAACGCCGACTCGCGGGCTCTGTTGCAGGATTATCGGGTGGTGGCCCCACCCACTTTTGTGTTTCTCGGCAGGGAAAGTCAGGAGCTGGATACTCTGCGCCTCGTGGGCGAGACAGGCAGTAAGGAGTTTCTGGAGCACTTAGGCACGGTGATGAAGGTATCGGGCTGACGTGCGTCTTTTTGTCCTCCTCACACGATTCTTCGCTGGTGGTCTGTTCCCGGATTACGCTGACGCTAATCCGGGCTACAAGGGGTTTACGATGGTCGTTCACAACGGACACGTAGCCCGGATTAGGCGTTTAGCCGTAATCCGGGGAACCATGGTTACCACGATATGCTTGTCTGTAGAGCTGACATCCTTTTTTTATCGAGCACAGAGGCAGGCCTGGTGGGTAGGAATTTGCTTAATTTTTCCTTAACAAAAATATGATAGATTACGCAAAATTAAATCATATTCAGCAGGTTTGGCATGACCGTTCGCGTACTCTCGTTTTACCTTAACCCTCTTCAGACAGAAAATCATAACTGGTTACAGCAAACAGTCGGCACGCGTCAGGATTATTCACGCTGTTATACCATGGCGGAGGGTGCTACTCCGACAGCTGATATTGTGGCCAGTTTCTCTGAAGAGCTGACTGCGATCTTTGACTCTTTTCAGGTCAGCAGTATCTGGTCAGGATCACACAGCCCCAGATCGCACGCGGCCTCCAGTACTGCGGTTTCTGACATGCCTTTAGTAGACGCGTCCTGCCTGCTGCCTCTGTATGCCCAGATACAAAAAGCCGCCTGCGCGCATCCCAGAGAGCAGATTGATTTTGACTGCTTTATTGAGCCTCATCTACAGGATAATCTGAGACGTTTTTTCACATCGCATCCTGATATGCTGCCTCGAAACGTCCGTCTGCGACTGGTATCTGATTCTACCGAAGAACAGGAGGTGATCCCTGGCAGTGGAGTGATTGACTGGAATTATCACCAAAGCGTCCGCGATATGGCACGCCTGAGTCGTGAGCAGCAATCCGATCAGGTTGTCTTACATATCCAGCCAGGACATAATTTTATCCGTAAAAACCCGACTGTCACGCAGACCCTGAAAGGCAGCCTGAAAGAAGTACAAAGCACGGATATGATGTTCGCGGCTCACATGAGCAATTTTGTCCAGGCATTGCGGGAGCTGCCCCGCAGAAATTTTACGCAGAGCGAATGTGAGTTGCTGGATACAGCCATCTGGCATTATGGCGTGATGGCGACACCAACGGATCTCTGGCAGATATGTCTGCCAGAAAAACCTGTCGATAATGCCGAACCTCATCCGCTGGACGTTTATACTCAGGAAGCGATTAATCAGATTTTTATGCGAATGCAGGAGCTGACTGACGACAAGTCTCTCAGCAGGGCATGGGCAGATCGTCTGACGAGCTATTACTGGGTCGTGTGTAACCTGGAGAAACTAAGTGGTCTTATCCAGAAAAACACCACCGTGGTTACTTGTCTCCAGTCGAGTTTAGGGAAGTTAAACGAAGTGTCACTTGCCCGGGATCTGGTTCCCATGCCCTATCAGCGCCTGACGAAACTGCCACTGTTTACTCAAACATGGGTTAAGCAGCTCGGAGAGGGGTTCCTCCCCGGCGGGCATCCGGTACTGCAGGCGGTTACGGTGTTTAACGACAAAATGACTCAGTTTCTTGTTAGTGTTAATGAGGTGAAAGGTGCTCAGGAAACGCGTGGTCTCCACGAAATGACCATCAGTCATGATGAATCGGCAGCAGACTTAACGCGGGTATTGCTGCGCACGCCTTCGCCGGATATGGAGCAGGATGAACCGATATCAACTTCAGATATACTGGAGCAGCAGAGCGAGTTGGCAACGGAAGCTCTGGCTGATTTGAAATCGATAGTCCTTGATGGCCTGGACAGGAATTTCTGGCGTGTCAGAGGCGGGCTGTTTGCCGGAACTGTCATTCAGCTGGACGATGGAACCAGCAGAAGAGTACCTGCTCACATCGCCGGGTTCTGGCAGCAAATCCGCCGCGCGGAGAATGATGTATCGGAAAGTTATGGTGCCGCCGTTTCTGTGATCAAAATGGCCATGCTGGCTGCCAGCGCCCCGCATCGTCGGCGAGCCGAACACACCCGCCAGTTATATGATTCGATATTTGATGTCATGTCGGTGGATATTAATGCATCTCTGAACGCCATGTTGCTGGCGTTTGTAGGTAAAGACAGGCGGCTCTGGAAGACACGCTGGGACGAACGGCCTACGACCGTCGTCGCCATGCAGAATATCCTTTATGATGAGGAAATGGCTCCAGCTGAGCGTTTAAAACGGATATTGACTCTGACATGCCGGGCTGAACTGTCCAACGGCAGGCTGTTTAATTTTCGCAGTGATAATACCAAAAATTTTTATGCCAGTCTGCCTAATTGTCTGGTCTTTAAAGAACAACCGGCCTTAGATGCTATTGAGGATATAGACTTTCAGCCCTGAAAAAATTCCGCTCTGCACCGGATAAAAACTCCGGACTGTCATTCCCGCGCAGGCGGGAAACTATCCAGGAGCTGGCTTCGTTGCCTGATTTGACCATAGATCCCCGCCTGCACGGGGAGGACAAATGCTGCACTGGGAGAGCAAATAATACAAAGATTAGGAAATTGTCCAGTACAGAAAAAATTCCGGGCATATATTGGCGGGTTCAAGCACCATGGTATACGCTCAAACACACCCGGAGTCGTCTCTCCGGAAACCTAAACGCAATCGCTAAATGGGATGGCGTAGAAAGCATGTGGTCTACAACCGGTGATTGGGACTGGTGCGTCAAGCTCGATCAGAAATCCTCTTCCCCAGAAAAAACAGAAGCCTTTGTTGCGCGCGTACGCGATGGTCACTGGGCTACTGAAACCAAAACAAACTGGTGGAAAGAAGTCTCTGCAAAATAAAGCGCAGTCCCGGTAAAATACTCCGAGAACCCCTGCGCTCCGGCTCGATATGGAACCTGGGCGCAGGGTTTTTTATTGCTATCCGAATTCGCTCATGATAAAAATGCCTGTCTACCTGAATACGTGTTAAATGGAGTTTCATTGTATGTCTGATTCCCCCGGAAAAAAATTCCGCCATCTGATTGCGACGCAGGCACCTTTGCAAATTGTTGGTACCATCAATGCCTATTGCGCCATGCTGGCCGAGCGGGCCGGTTGTCAGGCGGTCTATTTATCAGGTGCCGGCGTTGCCAACGCCTCTTATGGCCTGCCTGATCTTGGCATGACTGGTCTGAGCGATGTGCTGGAAGATGCCCGGCGCATTACCGACATCTGTTCTCTGCCTTTGCTGGTTGACGTCGACACCGGCTGGGGACACGCCTTTAACATAGCCAGAACCGTCAGACTGATGGAACGAGCCGGCGTGGCCGCCATCCACATCGAAGACCAGGTACTGGCCAAGCGCTGTGGCCATCGCCCTAATAAAGCCGTGGTATCCATGGCAGAAATGGGCGATCGAATCAAGGCGGCCGTGGATGCCCGCCGCGACAGCGATTTTGTTATCATGGCCCGTACCGATGCCTACGCGATGGAAGGCATGAATGCAGCCATCGAGCGGGCGCAGTATTGCGTGAGCCTTGGTGCCGACATGATCTTCGCCGAAGCCATCACCTCACTTGACGAGTACAAAATATTTACCCAGCGTGTCAAGGTGCCTGTGCTGGCCAATATCACCGAATTTGGTAAAACCCCCTTGTTTACCCGCGACGAGCTGGCGGCTGCCGGGATACAATTGATTCTGTATCCCTTAAGTGCTTTCCGTGCCATGTCGCAGGCGGCTCTCTCTGTATATCAGGCTATTCACCAGCAGGGCACGCAGCAAAGCATGATAGACCGGATGCAGACACGGCAGGAACTGTACGATGTGCTCGGTTATCTCGATTACGAAAAAAAACTGGATCAATTGATGGAGGGAAATGATGGAAACTAATACAGCAGGGCTTGCCGGTGTGATTGCAGGACAGTCCGCTATTGCTACCGTGGGACACGAAGGAAGCGGGTTGAACTACCGCGGCTATTCAATTGATGATCTTGCCGAAAAAGCCAGTTTCGAAGAGGTAGCGTTTCTGCTGCATTATGGTCATTTGCCTACGCAAAACGAGTTGAACGCCTACATCAAGCGCCTTAATGGCCTGCGTGCGCTGCCAGCCGAATTGAAAACCGTATTGAAAATGATTCCCAAAGACACGCATCCCATGGATGTCTTGCGCACAGGCTGCTCCATGCTCGGTAATCTGGAACCGGAATTCAGCTTTTCTCAGCAATACGACATCGCAGACCGCCTGCTTGCCGTGTTTCCGGCCATGATGTGCTATTGGTATGCCTGGCATTTTCAGGGCAAGGAATTAAATGAGTTCACTGACGAATCATCCATTGGCGGTCATTTCCTGACGCTTCTGCATGGCAGAAAGCCTACGGATATCGAACGCGATATGATGAACGTATCCCTGATTCTCTACGCCGAACATGAATTTAACGCATCAACCTTCGCCGCTCGCGTAACGGCCGCCACCCTGTCTGATTTTTATTCGGCCATCACCTCAGCGATTGGAACGCTGCGTGGCCCTCTGCACGGCGGTGCCAACGAAGCGGCCATGGAGTTGCTGGAACAGTTTGAAACAGCCGACGATGCCGAAAAAAAACTGATGGCCATGCTGGCCAGCAAAGCCAAAATCATGGGTTTTGGGCATCGTGTCTATAAAGACAGCGATCCACGTTCCGATATTATCAAGCACTGGTCGAAAAAACTGTCGCAGGTGAAGGGCGATACGCGCCTCTATGAAGTGTCTGAGCGTGTTGAAGCGATTATGCGTCGTGAGAAAAAACTGTTCCCCAATCTGGATTTTTACAGCGCGTCGGCTTATCACTATTGTGATATTCCAACGCCTTTGTTTACACCGATTTTTGTGATGTCCCGCATCACTGGCTGGGCTGCGCACGTATTTGAACAACGCGCGGACAACCGACTGATCAGACCCAGTTCAGAATACACTGGGCCCGCGCCACGCGCATTTTTACCTATTGAGAAACGAGGCTGACATGAGTACGTATGTTGAAGACAACGTGAAACCTGATTATGACGCGGTTATCAGTGATATAGCCGATTACGTATTGAACCACAGCATCAACAGCGCCAGCGCCTATGAAACCGCCCGCCTGTGCCTGATGGATACGCTTGGCTGCGGGATGCTGGCGCTGAATTTTCCTGAATGCACCAAGCTGCTCGGACCCGTCGTTCCCGGCGCCGTTCTGGCTGGCGGAGCGCGTGTGCCCGGCACGTCCTATGAACTGGATCCTGTTCAGGCTGCGTTCAACATCGGTACCATGATTCGCTGGCTGGATTTCAATGACACCTGGCTGGCCGCCGAATGGGGTCATCCCTCCGATAATCTGGGCGCTATTCTGGCGGTAGCGGATTACGTCAGCCGTGAAAACCTCAGACAAAACAAAGCGGCGGTCACGATGCACGCCGTACTGACTGCGATGATCAAGGCGCATGAAATTCAAGGCTGCCTGGCTCTCGAGAACAGTTTTAACCGGGTAGGTCTCGATCATGTATTTCTGGTCAAGATAGCGAGCGCGGCAGTAGCAGCCTCCTTATTTGGTGCCGACAGAGATATGATGCTGCGTACCTTGTCGCAGGTGTTTGTTGATGGTCAGAGCCTGCGTACCTATCGTCATGCACCCAACGCCGGCTCGCGTAAATCATGGGCGGCAGGAGATGCTACTTCGCGCGCGGTTCGCCTGGCTCTGATAGCACAGCGCGGCGAAATGGGTTATCCCAGTGCCCTGACCGCCAGCAAATGGGGCTTTTATGACGTGCTGTTTGGTGGCAATGCCTTCAAATTCCAAAGGCCTTATGGCAGTTATGTCATGGAAAACGTGCTGTTTAAACTCTCGTACCCCGCTGAATTCCACGCGCAGACAGCCGTTGAATGCGCGGTAGCGCTGCATCCTCAGGTCGCAGCGCGCTTTAATGATATCGCCCGTATTGAGCTGGTGACGCATGAGTCAGCCATTCGCATTATCAGCAAGCAGGGTGCTCTGCATAACCCGGCTGACCGGGATCATTGCCTGCAATATATGGTAGCCATCGGATTGTTGTTCGGTGATCTGACCGCTGATCATTATGAAGACAAAGTCGCCGCTGATCCGCGTATTGATGCCCTGCGCGCTAAAATGCACGTAAGTGAAAACACACAGTTCTCGCAGGATTACCATGATCCGGAAAAACGTTCCATTGCCAACAGCATCAAACTGGTGTTTAAAGATGGCAGTGAGTCTGAAACAGTCTGTGTTGAGTATCCAATCGGTCACAGGCGACGTCGTGAAGAAGGGATACCGGTGCTGCTGGAGAAGTTTTCCCGTAATCTGAAAACGCGTTTTGCCGCGGCTCAGGTGGATGCCATTACCAAAGCGATGTCAGATACCAATTCGCTGGTTGCGATGTCGGTTCCTGATTTTATGGCGCTGTGGCAGGCTTGATTTCAGCATGATCATTGCACGCAGCCCTTTGCGCGTCAGTCTGGGTGGCGGCGGCACGGATTTGCCTTCCTACTACGAAGAGCACGAAGGGTTTCTGCTGTCTGCAGCCATCGATAAATACGTGTACGTCACCGTGATGCGTCCTTTTACTCCGGGTATTTATTTAAAATACTCGGAGCTGGAGCAGGTTCATTCGGTGGACGAAGTCCGGCATCCCATTATCCGTGAAGTTCTGAAGCATCAAAATCTTCAATTACCGCAAATTGAAATTGCAAGCTTTGCCGACATTCCGGCTGGAACGGGTCTGGGTTCATCCGGCAGTTTCACCACGGCTTTGTTAAAAGCCCTTTATGCGCATCGCAGGCAGCATATTCACGCCAGAGAGCTGGCAGAGCTCGCCTGTCATATTGAGCTGGACCGGCTGGGCGAACCCGTAGGTAAACAGGATCAATACATCTCAGCTCTTGGAGGTCTCGGCTGTTTTACCTTTCACAGGGATCACAGCGTCAGCACGACTCCTCTGGCCGTGAGCATGGAAACTCTGCATGATCTGGAAGACAATCTGCTGTTGTTCTTTACTGGATTTTCGCGCAGTGCCAGCAGTATTTTGAGCGAGCAGAACAGCCGCTCAAACGAGCGTGACGCCGCCATGATCCAGAATTTACATGATATCAAACAGCTTGGCTTTCTCAGCCGGGACCTGCTGGAAAACGGCCAGACGCTGGCATTCGGTGAGCTGATGCACGAACACTGGCAACGTAAAAAAGAACGATCGACCCACATGAGCAATCCGCTGATTGACGACTGGTATAACGAGGGTATTCGCAACGGCGCGGTGGGCGGCAAGCTCGTGGGCGCCGGAGGCGGGGGCTTTCTGATGTTCCTGGCTCAGGACAGGGATAAACTGCGGCAGCGCATGAAACAGATAGGCCTGGATGAAGTGCGTTTTCGTTTTGATTTTGAAGGCGCCAGCGTGGTGTTGTCATCGTGAGGATGACGCTTGCCATTCTGGCCGGAGGCTATGCCACCCGCCTCGGCCCGTTTACCCGACACCGGCCCAAATCCATGCTGGAGGTAGCCGGTCGTCCTTTTATCGAATGGCAGCTGACCTTTGCCAAAGAACAGGGATTTGAGCGGGTGGTGCTGTGTCTGGGACATCTGGGTGAGCAGATACAGTCTTTTGTTGGCGATGGTGCGCGTTACGGACTGAATATTGACTATTCATCTGATGGCGTCTCACCTCAGGGAACCGGGGGGGCTCTGAAAAAAGCCCTGCCTCTGCTGGGAGATGCTTTTTTTGTACTCTATGGGGACTCCTGGCTGTCGGTTTCCTGCGCTGAACTGGAAAACCGGTTTCGTGCTCAGAGCAAACCCGCCTTAATGACGATTATCAAGCGAGAGCCATATTCCAGCGATAACAACGTGCGTTTTGAGGACGGGGTGTTGCTGGAATACAACAAGCATCAGGCCAGCGCGGTCAGGCACTATATTGATTATGGTATCAGCATTCTATCGGCCAGCATGCTGGCTGATTACCCGGATCATGAGGGTTTTGATCTGGCTGACGTGTATCACGATTATTCCTGTCGGGGCGAGATTCTGGGGTACGAGGTCTTTCATCGCTTTTATGACATAGGGACCCCGGAAGCATGGTGTGAAACAGACCATTATCTCAGAGGCGTAATCCGGGACAGGCACGGTAAGGAACAGCAGCGATGAATTACATACAGCAACATATAACAGAAGCCATGATGATCCTCGAGCGACTTGATCAGCAGACGATTGAGCGTATGGTGAGCCTTCTGTACGCTGTCCGTGAGCGGCAGGGGCGCCTGTTTTTTTTAGGCGTAGGCGGCAGCGCCGCTAACTGCTCGCATGCAGTGTGCGATTTTCGAAAACTGGCCGGTATGGAAGCCTATGCCCCCAGCGATAACGCTGCCGAACTGACAGCCCGAACCAACGACGAAGGCTGGGAAACGGTGTTTGCCGAGTGGTTACGCATCAGCCGGCTCAAGGCTCAGGATGGGGTGTTTGTCCTATCGGTGGGGGGCGGCAGTCTGGAGAAAAACATCAGCCCTAATCTGGTGATGGCCCTGCAGTACGCTAAAACAATCGGCAGTACGATTCTTGGGGTGACGGGGCGTGACGGAGGTTATACTGCGCGGGTTGCAGACGCCTGCCTTGTTATCCCGACCGTGAATCCAGACAGCATCACCCCGCATTCCGAAGCCTTCCAGTCAATGATCTGGCATTTGCTGGTGTCGCATCCCAGGTTGAACGTGCGACAGACAAAATGGGAGTCTGCCACGGCAGAGCGACCTGCAATCGTATAAACGAGAGGCGATATGGATATTAAACGGGTTGATGAGCTTAAGATCAAACTCTTTGCCGACGGGGCTGATAAACAGGGTATGCTGGATATGTATGCGCGAAGCTGCATAAAGGGATTTACCACCAATCCCAGCTTGATGCGCAATGCGGGAATCGCTGATTATAAAGCCTTTGCTCTTGATGTTCTGGCTGATATTAAAGACAAGCCTGTCTCGTTTGAAGTGTTGAGCGATGATTTTGCCGACATGCAGCGCCAGGCAGACGAGATCGCCTCCTGGGCGGATAACGTGTACGTTAAAATTCCGGTGACCAACAGCCAGGGTGAATCCAGTCAGTCTCTGATAAAAAGACTGACCCGGCAGGGGGTGAAGGTGAACGTAACCGCACTTATGTCGTTAAACCAGGTTCGTGATATTATCCGTGTGTTGAATCCCGATGTGCCATCGTATCTATCCGTTTTTGCAGGGCGGATAGCCGACACCGGCCGCGATCCGGTGCCCATGCTCAAATCCACTCTCGAATGGCTGAAACCCTTGCCAAAGGCAGAGCTTATCTGGGCAAGTCCGCGGGAGTTATTGAATATTTATCAGGCTGATGCGATTGGCTGCCACATTATTACGGTAATGCACAGTATTTTAAACAAACTGAATCTGGTCGGCTATTGCCTGGATCAATACTCGCTGGACACAGTCAAAATGTTTCATGACGATGCCCGGATGGCTGGTTTTGAGCTGTGATAGGCATGATGACCTACCCGTCAATTACCAGCGAAGCCATCAATGTGCTGGAGCACAGAGCCGTATAATCATTCAGCTCGCTGTGACGAAGCCCTTACATCATCATCGTGTTCTTCCGAGACCCGCGAAGGCATTCGCGATATCGCGAGTCAGTCGGGTCAGGTTCTGATTCATGCTGGTAACCAGCGAATTCATGCTCAGATTGTCGGTATGGATATGATAGTAGCGATCCCGCTTGATGACCAGGCGCTCCTGTTCATAAATCTGGTAATTGGCACGTAAATCGCTGTTGCCCTGTGCGTCGATTTTGAACTGCGATATGTTTATCTGCAAATGCCATTCTGGTTTGAATTGAATATCCCAGGGAGAATTGGCCACCACCGAACCCGGCAGCAGGGTAGTCAGATTACTGGCAACAACGCGTTTGATTGTTTTATCCAGCGATTCAGCCCATTGATGATATTCTTCCATGCTGACCTGTTGATTACCCAGATACAGCATGATCTGAGGTTTTTCTGCGTAGGCTGGTGTTTCAATGCTGTCGATACCAATCTGCAGGTGCTGATATTTTCCAACCGCCTTAGCTGGCAAAGGCAAAGGATTGAGAATGTAAAACTGCACGGGTCGGCTGCGTCCGCAGGCAAGCAGGGCCAGCATCATCAATGCCATCATGCTGTGTTGAGCCAGGCGTTTCATGTTGTACCTGTCCGTCATCTTCACCGTTTCCCTCGTATCAATGATTCTGGATTACGCGCCAGATAGTCCGTCAGATTTTGGGTGGACTCAGCGGCATTGCCGATTTTTTTCAGACTCTGCGTCAGGTACGCGGTAACCGATGGTAAATACTGATCGGTATTGCGTGCCAGTTCATTGATACTATCAACCATCAGCCGGGTAGCGTCAATGGTTTCGCGCAACTCACGCGATTTCACAAGGTCACTGATATCATTAAACATTTTATTGGCGGCCTTCAGTGAGTCGTCAATCGAACTGTATTTATCCACTGTGTTGCGTGAGGGGAAAATGGGATAGCCACGGAAAAAAGTCTGTTTAATCGTTTTCGGCACCGGTTTCAGCTTGACCAGTTCAATATCGGCTATGCCTGTGAGAAAATTGGGTTTGGAGATATCGGCCACAAAGCCATTTGCAATCAGCAGATTGACCGGGTTGGTTGAAAAGCCCAGCGTTTTTTCAACAAAAAACTCAACATATACTGGGATTACTACGTTGTTTCCAGCTTTGTTTTCGGTTATTTCAATCAGCTTGACCTCGCCGATTTTTACGCCTCGATAGGTAATTGGCGTAGAAATATCCAATCCTTTCAGTGAGCCTTTGAAGAAAATAACGTAAGTCTGCACTTCGGATTTTAAATGATTTTTGTATACCAGCATGCCGCCAACTATCATCAGAGCCAGAGAGCCGAGCACAAATATGCCGACCAATGTATAAAAACTGTTTTTACGCATGCTTGTCCTTAAGGGCAGTAATGATTTCATCCGTTCATGGACTAAATCGTGATAAGTTTCAGTAAAACGCTGCTCAGCAACAACCAGAGCAGGCCGCGCGTGAGTATCCGGGATACACCACGTCTCATCGTAATCTGGTAGACAGCCACTTGATAATAGTAATAGCCAGCCGTCAAACTGACAATGAGGCCAAAGAGCAGTGTTTTAAACACAGAAAACAGGATCTCCTCGAGGCTAATCGACTGCGACATCTGCAGAATAAATTCATGTGTTGTCAGCAGATATAAATAATCGAAGGTCAGGTAGAGAGATAAAAAAATGGCGGCCAGAACGTAGGTATATAATAACAGCGCCGTGATACTGATGCCGATCATGATGGGTATGACAAACGCCAGAATGACCTCCTCGGGACTTTGCTGCCGCCGGGTGATTTTGATGCGTGCGTTTATCAGGCTCAGAGAAGACTGGATGCACAAAACAAAGCCAATCAGAACCGGAAGCAAATCAACTGTCATAATATCCTGAACGATGGACAGATTTTTCTGCTGCAGATTAAAACGGGACAGAATGAGATAGGTACTGACGGTTACTGATACAGTCATCAGGCTGCTGATAAAGGCCAGAGGCAGCACCAGAGCTACGCCAGAGTGAAACAGCACGCGCCAGATATGATTCCAGGTGATGCTCAGTTGACCAGACATGCTGATGAGAACGCTGTGACAGAGGTGTCCGAAAAATACAAAAAACAGGCCAATGGATCTGAGTAATCGCGTGACGTACAAACCAACATGATAGAATGGATACATAAGCTCAAATCCTTGTGAGACTGGTATATACTATACTGCTTTGTACTGAGATGCGAACAGGAATTTATGGCAGATCATGGGATAGCCTTGGAGTTTAAGGGGCTTTCCGGGCAAGAGCATGAGTAACTCATGTTAGAACAAAAAGCCATTCTCCGTCATTGCGAACAAAGTGAAGCAATCCATGGTTCAGCGCCCGGAACGTGAATTGCTTCGCTGCACTCGCGTTATCGTCAGATGTCATTGGGCAGTTCAGAGTGCTGGTCAGATCCTGTATAATCTCCTCTGAAAAAACACCGTTCCGGAAAATAAATCTGATGCACTGCTATAACGACTTAATCCATATCTTCAATACTCTTTTTGACAAAACCCACAACACCCGGCTGGTCAAGGGCGATAACGAACCCATTTACCTCCCAGTCTCTGAATCACAGCCCTATCATGCCATTGTCTTCGCTCATGGCTTTTTCAGCAGTGCGCTGCATGAATGTGCGCATTGGTTCATTGCCGGCAGACAGCGGCGTTTACAGGAGGATTATGGCTATTGGTATGAACCGGATGGTCGAACAGCAGAGCAGCAGGCTCTTTTTCAGCGTGTGGAAGTCAAACCACAGGCGATCGAATGGATTCTATCCGTGGCCTGTAGCTATCGGTTTCAATTCAGTATCGACAACCTCAGCGGCGGTGAGAATGATACCGCATCCTTCAAGCAGGCGATTTACCAACAGGTGATGGATTACTGCGACAGAGGTTTGTCCGGACGGGTTGCCCGTTTTCATGCCGCGCTGTGCGAATTCTACGGGACACCACAGGCTCTTGATAAAAATCAATTTGAAGAGCCAGGGGTGGCACTGTCATCGCCTGTTTTGTCGGGAACTTCGGCAATATCACGCAAAGACTGTTTCAGTTTCCTATAGCTTCGAGCGGCCTTTTGCTCATCAATGGCTCCATTCGCAGTTTTATAGACTTTTCCCGCCAGCAGGAAACGATGTCTGGCCAGTTCTTTTTGCACCGATTTGGCTTCTCTGCCTGGACGCTCGTGAGACAAAACCCTGCCGCGCTCGCTGAGTGGTGTATTTCGCAGTGCTGCTTCAATTTTTCCGGCTTTAGCTGTCTTGCCAAAAAATCTTAATCCGTCCTGTCGTAAATTCTGAATGGCCTCTTTAACCAGTCTTACCTCATTTGATTGCAGGGACCGCAGTGTCTCTGTCAGTTCAGCGCGAATGATAAGCAGATAGCCTACGTTTTGCTGGTTGCCTGCCATGGCCTCCCGTTTTTCGGCACAGTAGTCCATAACCTTTTGGTCTTTATCTCCAATGGCATTTGAGCTGATAGTGGCGAGTAAGATATCAAGCTCATTCTTAAGCTCCTCCCTTGATTGCAGACTTATCTGATGACGTTTTTGATATTCTGCGAGTACAAAGGAATAATTCCTGTCGTCAACAGCTGTCTTGCTTAAAAACCCCAGTAATCTGTTGCAGAAATCCTTTATGGCAGGAGAGTTATTGTTATTTTGATTTTGCCCAGGGTAAGCAATAAGCCATCTAAACTGGTCATGCCAGTCATCTGAATCATTTAAACTCAGACTCTGGCACATGGTTCTTATTTCATCTGGTTGTTTGTCGATAGCCGCACTCACCAGTGCCGAAGCAATGTAAAACTTTAATAATTTCACTGGCGTGAAGTGTTCCTCTTTTATAATGCCCTGCTCATCGACTGGTGGGAAATACGGTACTTGTGAGGGATCATCCAGCAACGCCAACATGTCATTACATTTATCATCGACTTCTATGCCGTGCTCCAGCAATGTTTTTACCATGTCGAGCATGCTGTTAAAAACGGCCGTATGCAACGGAAATGATTCAGGATCGGGCAGGGCGCCAGCATTCAGTAATTGATTGGCCAGATCAACATTGTCCGTTGCCACAGCAATATTCAAAGGGTACATCGTCGTGAATGATTCCATTACCAGACTTCTGGAGGGCATGTCTGGATTTGCCCCATGCCTGAGCAGTGCCTGTATCATGGACATGTTTTTTTTATCTATCGCCCGACACAGGGGGGAAACGTCCATTTGAAACTGATTGGGATTCGCTCCCGCTTCCAGAAGAAGGGTGACCATATCGGATTGGTTATGCTCTATTGCATAATTGAGAGCCGTAAAACTGGTGCGAAATTGATAATCAAAGATGCTGATATCGTCTGGATTGATCCGCTTTTTCAGCAGCTTCCTTATCCCTTGAGTATCATTATTGCTTAACGCCTCCCTGAATGGGATGCCAAAATCCCGTTCAAATGCTGCATCATCTGAGTACAATTGTGGACCAGGCCCAATGACTCCCCCCGGAATCCTGGCGGATGGTTGAGGGTTGGGGATATGTCTGGCCGGGGAGTCCTGAATCGATGATTCGCTGGAGCTGCTGGACGGTATGGCTGGTTGCTGCCTCAGGTGTTGGCCTTGTTGAATTTTGTTTCTATAAAATGCCAAAACGGCTGTGAATAGTGGGTTATCCGGCTCGTAGCTGGTGTTACAGCCTGCCATAAGCCTGATATGCTCGCTGTGAATGCCGGAATAGAGCTCCTCAAGGCAGGCCAGCTCTGCTTCTGACAATGTGCTGTCTGGAAGAAGTCGAACCAGTTCAAAAACGCAACGATTTAATTCATTGCAGGAAACCCGGTAATTCAGGCCAAAGCTGGCGCTGTTATTAAAATAATGGGACTTTAATTTATTAACCATGGTTGAAAACAGCCAGGTATCGATCTGAACCTGGCCTATTCCCACGTCGGCAGACGCCGTGGCGGTAAGCAAGTGTATTTTAAAGCCATCCAGATATATTTTTTCACCAGCGGGGTTTGGAAAATCTTCTTTTAAATCATTCAAATCAGCCGGCGTAAGTTGGAATGCATGAAGTCTGTGGTTCAATTTGTCATAATAGTACAGATTATTATCACCTGACATATAGTAGTGTGACGCCTCAGCATCCTTCAGCTCATCAAGTGATGGCACCTGATCGGTTTTTATCAGATAACAAGAGGAGCCGTAGACCAGCCTTATAACATCATCAAAGCCAAAGTTTTCTTCTTCACTTAATCTTTTACCGAGACACTCCCTGACATTGAGACCCAGGGCAAAAATCAGCCTGATTTGTTTGTCAATCGAGATACGTAAATCGGGTATCTCATGGCTGCCATAAAAAAGGTTAAAAGAATGTTCAGCATTTTTAGGGATCTCTTTTTCTTCCCCAGCCAAGGGGCGGTAAACAAAAGCCTGGTTTTTGAGTGGGTCAGCTTCGGGTATTGTTAAAAATAATACGTTCAGCTTATCTCCGCCTGCTTTCAGCCTTTCCCGAAAACCCGGGCTTAGCATAATCAGTTGATAACTGTGCTCTGATAGAATCGAGCCGTCACCGGACATGAGCCTTTCATACAGGCTGTCTTCATACGCACGTGCCATGTTTGCTTTTTGTTGCTCAATGACCTCGCTGATTCGTTCCTGCAGGGCTGGTGGATAGTTTGAATCAGCAGGTCTTACACCGGCTCCATGTACGTGACTGTTATAAAGCAGGTAATCACGCTCAACCAAATCAGACCTTTGCTCATTTGCTGCGTAGGTTTCGATACGATACATGCTCCTGATTTTAATGATGTCGTTGCTTTGCGTAAGCACGTCAATATTACCCGTATCCAATTGAGTCTTGATGTAGTGCTCAACCATTTGCGACCACTGTTCTACCAGAAAATCGTCTGTTAAATCCGTTGCCGGTACGGGTTTGATTTGATTATGCAGATAGGAGTATTCAATAATCGGTAACTGCTTTTTTTCACCAACGTCCTTTTTGAATAATAATTCTCCTGCGCTTTCTCCATGGACTTCAATATACTCTCTTCTGGTTGTTTCATAGATTTTTTCGTATTCATTGCGTAAGAAAACCGCTTGTAAGAAAGCCGCCTGTGCTGTGATACGTGGATTTTGTACTGTAGGATCCTTACTGAAATAAATAGCGTCGACTCTGGTGAAACGGTACAGGATTTCACTGTGAGTCATATAAATGCCGGCAAAACCCCTGTTTTTAAAGGTTCCACCCATTTTGATTTTTCTATGCAGAGCGGAATATTGTTCCTGAATTTGCTCAATAGATGGGTTGTCCAGTTTTTTCATTTCCGTTTTTTTAGCATAACTGGAATCCATATCCGTATCACTTATCAGTTTTACATCGCCTAAATCCGGATTTATCACGAGAAAGCCGGCATTACTCCAAAGGCCGGCTCCATACCCCATCAGTGAAAAAGAACGATCGGGATTTCCCTGCTTGCTGTATCTGTCTTCTTTTGAACTGGGTGTTGGAATACCCGGTCTTCGCAGCATTTTTTGAAATTCAATCTGTGCTTTGTTTCTCCTGATTCCTTTCTGTGCCCCAATAGCGAGTTCTTCCGATGGATAAATGATGCTTCTACCAAGAATGCGCCCTTCACGCAAAGCAGATTCAAGATTTTCCTGTGTTAATTCCGCATCCGGAGTAAATGCTGTTGTATTAACCAATGTCATCTGAGTCAGTTGTTCAATGGGATGCAGTGACTCACCCAGTTTCCCAAGAACAGGATATGCACCCGACTCAATTTCCTGCCTGAGCTTTTGAAAGCAATGATGACCTTCATAATGGGTTTTAACGGAAAAATCCAGACGCCCCCATGCGTCCCCCACGCGGTTAATAAGACTTCTGGCTTCACAAATCAGTTGGGCCTGCTCCTCAAAAGCCTGAGGATTATTAATGGCAATCAATTGATAAAAATCCAGGTATTCGGCATTAAAACAGGGACGTGCTCGAATAATATCCAGGCAATCTGCGTCATGAATAATCTGATGGTAAATTGTTTTCTGATACGGCACGGAAGCGGTATCAAAATCCCCTGTGATGTCCCCGTTGTCCTCCTCATAAATTCTAAAATACCCTTTGTGGCCAATGTCTTTATTGGCTGTTGCTTCGGCAATGGTACGTGCTTTTTCCTGTTCAACTCCGAGTGCATTTCTCAAGTAACAATAAAGGAGCAGGGCGCTTTCATGGTCCCAGTAATCGGTCTCCTCACCCTCTCGGGCCGAGTCATGGAACAGAGCCGCGATTTGCAGTAAACGTACGTCTTCAGACGTGAGTTCCTGGGCTCCCGATGCGCCATGTCTGCGATACAGATTCGCCAGCACAGGCACATAGTGGGCTGCCCGTGAGACATGAGCTATGCCGTGAACCACTCTGGATAAACCCTGGTGCGCTGGGATGGGCGGCGATCCAGGATAAGCAACACTGTATATATTCTGGTATAACCAGTTCGCATGATCATTGAGATTATTTTCCAGTGACAAGTGACTGATATTTTTTGGAGCAAATAGTTCCGGGGAGAGATTTTTTTTGCCTAAAACGGTTGCCAGTTGCACCTGACTCTCATGCGCTGGAGCGGAAGATGACGCGGCATCATCTGAGTCGGAAAAATTAAAATATGGCATATTAATCTCTTATTTTATGAAATAGTGATTTATATGAATTATTATAGCCCAGTGTGTTTTTTTATTGCCTTGCAATAGATTGATACTGCTAAGATGATTTACTTATGATTAGGCTGAAGTAGATTTGCCGGGCCCCAGGGCAGCGCCATTAGACAAGGCCCGGCAAAGATTGTTATTAATTAACCTGACGTGACACTTTGCCGGCACCAGTCAGAGCAGGTGGTGTAATGCGTTCCAGCGTAGCCAGCAAACGTGTAAACAGAATAGGAAACACGCCGTTTGCCGTGACATTGGCCGTTGTGCCAAATGGGTCGCAAATCAGATAGACGGCGGTTATCAGCCCCACCATGTCACTGGAAAAGCCAAGATAGGCTTCAAGCAGGGGGGCCACAACGATAATTACGCCACCAGGAACCGCCGCAACGGCGTATTTGGCCAAAGCTGTGTACAGGGCAAAAACAACAAACACCGACAACGGAGGGATAGGCATGCCAAAGGTCAGCATCGTGGCCAGGCTCAGAATGGGAATGCCAATCGCACTGCCAATGGTATGAATGTTAATGATGGCTGGTACCAGAATTTCAGCTTTTTGAGCATCACCCAGATTTTTTTCGGTAGATACCAGCAACACAGGCATAGCTGCCGCGCTGGAAATGGTGGTAAAGCCGGTAAGACTTGCGGGCAGCACGTTCCGGAGATAGAACGCAAACTTCTTCAGCGAGAACTGACTGGCGACCAGATACCAGGATGTAAGATACAGCCATTGAGTAAAAATGATCAGTAACAGGATAGGCCCGTAAACGGTAAGTGAGGTTTGCAGAACCTTTTCATACTCCAGTTTAAATACAAAACCAAGGATAAAAATGGGCAATACAGGAATAAACACGCGCTTCAAAAAACCATTCGCCATTTTATTCAGCGTAACGGCAACGCGTTTGGCTCGCACACTTGGCCAGATCGAGAAGAAGATTCCAACAGAAAAACCACAGAGAAGAGCAATATCATTGGATACCAGCTTACGCAGATGCAGAGTCCATGCTGGTAACAGCTGAGGAGCCGAGTCAACGGCCGTGGCTGTAAAGTGGAACAGGTTCAGTCCAACGTAACCGGATGCGTAGCCAACCATCAGGGCCGTAAAGTTTGAAATAAATACGCATACAATCAAAAGAAAAACAAAAAACAAGGCACCCTTTTGTAAATTAGACAGACAGGAAAACACAAAACTGAAAATGATAAAAGGCAGCATAAACTCCAGAATCACTTTCATGCTCAGACTCAATGCATAGCATACCGATTTAATCTGTACCGGTACGTGCGAGCCTAAAAAGAGGGGGAGAGTCAGAATAGCCAATAAAAACAAGGGTAATTTTATTTTTTTGATAAATTCTTTAGACATGAGAATCCTTATAAAGCTTGTACGAAATCAAAAAGCACGCCAGTATCACAGAATATGAGCTAATTGCCAACTGTTACCGAGTTAAAGATAAAAGTGTCGCGTATAGTACCATATTTGTACTGTTTTAGCACACAAGTATTTTAAATACAGCAAAATTTGCTATAGTGAACAGTAATCACCAGAAACGGAGTTCATTATGAGTCCCTTACGTGTGTTGGGAATATCAGGTAGCCTGCGCGCCAAGTCAACCAATACCGGTATGCTGCGTTACGCCAAAGCGAACGCACCTGCGGGTATGAGCATCGAAATTGCTGACCTCAGCCAGATACCTTTTTATAATGCTGATATCGTCGAAAAACCGGAACCGGTGTTGGCCCTGCTCAGGCAGATAGAACAGGCAGATGCTTTGTTGCTGGCCAGTACAGAATACAATTATTCCATCGCTCCAGCCCTCAAAAATGCATTGGACTGGGCTTCCCGTGAGCCTGATAACGCCATCCTCGCGGGTAAACCGGTAGCCATCATGGGAGCGGGAGGTGGCATGGGAACAGCGCGTTCACAATATCATCTGCGTCAGGTTTGTGTGTTTCTCAACCTGCATCCCCTGAACAGACCAGAAGTCTTCGCCAATGCCTTTGCCGGTGGTTTTGATGCCGATGGCAATTTGACAGATGAGCGGATTCAGGGGCTGATTCGTGAGCAAATGGACGCATTAATGGCCTGGCACAAGCGCCTCAAATAGCCTGTTATCCGATGATCCACTCGATTTGCCTTGAAAAATCGAGTGGAATGGAAGAAAGTTCTTCTATTTCTCGATTTTCAAATGCGTTTTCATCAGGCGCCTTAAGGCGCAGTTGTTCTATGTTTTGATCGCGCACCATATGGAGCCAGTGAATCTGCGGCGCAAACAGCTGTATCATGCCACTGACCCATTGATCCATAACCTGCCAGTATGGGTCATTATCCAGTGTCATTTTAAAACGCCTGACAAAATAATCTACGTGTCTGGCGTCATACCAGATCTCGGATGACACCCATTGGTTCACGGTAAACAGGCGGATAGGCTGTCCAAAGCGATTCATGGCGATGGCAACCAGGTGGGTCATTGGGGGGTGCGTATGGCTGGCGACATCAGCGGGGTAGCTGTGTCGGATGCGTTTCGGTATGTTTTTATAACGCATAAAGCAGTGAAAATGGCCATGCTCCTCGCTGATCAAATCTTCCCGGTGGCAATGATAGAAATACTGCGCTCCCGTTGCATGATCGATGCGGTCTCCTTTGGGGTAATGGCTGTAACTGGTATGACGGCGCGACTTTTGCAGTGTGTAGTGCAAAATGTTTTTTCCTTTTTTGCCGGTCATGTGATGCTGGGCTTCAAGAACACGGGTTGCTGACTGCAACAGCCTGGCTCGATGCCATTTACTTAATTCGGGTAATGTAAAGTCAGGTGGTGTTGACATAATGAATCGATAAAAAGCTCTTGGAGTATAATCATAGGAACAGAAGGCTGCTCTTTGCAGAGCAGCCTTCTGCAAATCTGGAAATCAGCTTCCTGAACAGCCTGAGCAGCCTTTGCAGCCTGAGCAACCTGAACAGCCTTTGCAGCCTGAGCAGCCTTTGCAACCTTTGCAGCCTGCACAGCCAGAAGCTGGAGCAGTTGTTGTGTCATCTGCATAGGCAACAGAAGCAACTGGCATGGTAGACAGAGCAGCCAGCAGAGTGGCAACAGCTAATGATGATTTTTTCATAATGAGCCTTCCTTAGATTAAATTAAAAAAATACAACAAGATACCAATTACAGCTTAGCAGATAATTTATAAAAATACTCATAAATTTTATGATAAATCTGAGTATGCTCTATACTGGACAAAAACTCCGGACTGTCATTCCCGCGCAGGCGGGAAACTATCCAGGAGCGGGCTTCCGGCCTGATTTGACCATAGATCCCCACCCTTCCAATTAGCCTTAAGTTTTGCTTGACACTCTAAGCCCCCTACGTACCGCGGCTTGTCCGCGGTATCCATAAGTGGCTGACTTCTCACGCTGAACCAATGGATACCGCGGACAAGCCGCGGTACGTAGGCAGTGCAAAAGTAAAGAAAAACTTAAGGCTAATTGGAAGTCCCCGCCTGCGCGGATAGGACAAATGATGCACTGGAAGAGCAAATAATATAAAGATTAAGAAATTGTCCAGTACAGAGCTGAGTGTGTTGTGTGAGCTGATATAGATCAATACGGTTTGCGTTTTTAGTTTGTGTTTAGTCTGACGCTTATCTGTGTCATTATCCTTTTATCAATCCTGGTTCTGGGAGTACGGATACCTTGCATGCTTTAAAGCCAATAAAAATCAGCAGCGGAACCCTCGAGGCACTTAAATGGCTGGGGCTTTTGTTTATGACGATTGATCACAGCAACCGTGTGTTTTACAACGGCAGCATCAATTGGGCCTATGACGTGGGGCGTCTGGCTTTACCTCTTTTTGCCTTTGTTTTTTCTTACAACTACGCTCAGGTGGTGCCATTCGAATCCGATTTTTATCAAAAATCCTTCAGTCGCCTGCTGATATTCGGCGCCCTTGCAACACCTGCGTACATCTTGATGAAACACATGACTGGTCTCGTTCCGCTCAATATCCTGTTTACGTTGTTTGCGATCGGTGCCTGTGTGTATTTTTATGAGCTGAACAGAAGGATTAATCTGGAATCCTTTGCCATCGCTCTCGTAGCGGGTGTTTTTGTTGAATACAGCTGGCCGGGGATTATTCTTGGTCTGGCCTACTGGCGGGTGTGCAGGCAGCCAAATGGCGTCACGGCCGTGGCTGCCTTGCTTGCCACGGCCTTTTTATACCTCGTTAACAGGAATTTCTGGGCCATGGCGGCCTTGCCGATTATGCTGCTGGCACCCTGGGTAAATCTGTCTGTGCCACGGATACGCTATTTGTTCTGGTGGTATTACCCTCTGCATTTATCCGTGCTGGTTTTGTTGTATCGACTTATTTACTCTCCGTAATCTCAATCATTTTACGCAGCGCCTTTTTAGCATTATCAATCACCCATTGTTGATCCTGGGTCTGCAGCCGTTGACGGGTGCCGGTAAATTCATTTACTACGTCACCTGCCTTGACCTCGTTATAGGGCATGGCTTTGCCCTGACGCAGCAGATCAAGCAGGGCTACCAGATGCGGTGGATCGTTACGTGACATGGTGGCGCAACCGCAGCCTATGCCTTTTTCATCAGCATTTTTGGGGGCCTCAGCAAGATTAACGACCGTGATGCCCAGATTCTGGCAGTATTGTCTGAGGTTCTCAACCATATGGTTCTCGGTACCAATGGCGTAATGTCCGGTACCGGCACGATCATGGACAACGTAATCCCAGATAAATGCGGTGGAGCCGGCATGCTGCGCCACTCGAACCACGGAGTTGCGACACTCAGGGTGTACGATGGTGGTGTATTTCTGCTGATGCCAGTACTCGCACATCTCGGGCTGATAATGTGTGTGTACGGCGCATTGACTGGCAAACAGAATCAAGTCGGATTTGTCGAAGCGATCCAGCGTTGCCTTGTCCTGTTCGGCCAGTGAATACTGTGCACCTGCGGTACCACCCGGCCAGTAGGCGAGATTGTTGATGCCCAGCCACCAGGCTACGTTTTCTCCCATATGCTGGTCAGGAATAAACAGGATTTTTTTATTTTGCTGCTGCGCCCATTGAAAGATTTTTTTCACGTTTGAACTGGTGCACACTGCGCCACCCTGGGCACCCGTCATGGCTTTGACCCGGCCCGACGTATTCATATAGCAAACCGGTAAGATATTTTCAGCACCATAGCGTTCATTCAGATCCTGAAAAGCCGGTTCGACCATAAAGTCTTTGGCAAGCATTTCCATCGTGCAGCCGGATTTGGGATTGGTGATATACACGGACTGATGAGGATTGGCCAGAATACTGATAGATTCAGCCATGAAATGAACTGCCGATTCGATAATAACCGATTTTTGCGGATTATCAGCCGCCATGAGCGCCAGTTGGTACGAGTCGCCAATCTGCCCGCCAAACTGTTCAATCAGCCGGACAATGTCGCCACCCATATAATAGTGAGCGAGGAGGAGCAGTTCATCGCCGAAGTGATCCTGGGCTTTGCGGATGTAGGGCGTCATCCAGTTTAAAACAGTGGTTAATCTGCGATCCGGCAGCGCCTGGTATTCTTCCGCATAAGGAATAAAATCCTGTTGATACCAGTCCAGAGGATAATCACTCTGACAAATGCTCATGTCATTGGTAATGGGCATCAGCGTTTTTTCAGGCTGGTACTCGGTTGGGCTGCGAAACATATCAAGATACCTCAAACTTTAAATAAACGGGTTCTGCGGTGAAGTCATTCGGGAAATACTTTCCTGAGCGTGAGCCTTTTTGTTCGGAAAATCTTCTCTGTAGTGGCCACCACGGGACTCCCGGCGCGACAGGGCGGCACGCACAATTAATTCAGCATTCAACACGATATTGCGCAATTCAATAAAATCGCGGGTAATGCAGTGTTTCCAGTAATATTCTTCAATTATTTTTTTGCGCTTCATGATTAATTGTAGCAGATCCTCAAGGCCTGCTTCGGTTCGAACGATGCCGGCATAAGACGTCATCTCGCCACGCAGACTGCGCCAGTGAGCATTGATCTGGCTGGCACGGCGCGTGTTGATTTCACCGGGGGAACTCCAGCCCGGGATGTTGTCCACGCCCTTGCAGGGCGTCATGATGTCCTTAAGGGTGCAGTGTGCCGCGTTGCTGGCCATAATCAGCGCTTCGAGCAGGGAGTTGCTGGCCAGTCGATTGGCACCGTGCAGCCCGGTAAAGGCCACTTCGCCAATGGCAAACAGGCGTTTGATATCCGTCCGGCCGTCCACATCGGTCAATACGCCTCCACACTGGTAATGAGCTGCAGGAACTACTGGAATCATGTCCTGGCTCATATCGATACCGATTGATTCGAGGGTCGTGAATATCTGGGGAAAGCGCTTTTTCAAAAAGGCACGGGGCTGATGGGTTATGTCGAGATATACGAAGCCGTTCTGCCCTTGCTCGATTTCGCTGAAAATAGCGCGCGCAACCACATCACGTGTTGCCAGTTCCAGTTGCTCCGGTGCGTAGTTCCTCATGAACCGGTCGCCGGTTTCCGCGTTTTTCAGCAGGGCGCCTTCACCGCGTACCGCTTCGGAAATCAAAAAATTATTAACCGAATGATGATGCAGCAGGGTTGGGTGAAACTGATAGAATTCCATATTACCCACCCGGGCACCGGCCCGGTAAGCCATGGCTACCCCGTCGCCGGTAGCGACCATGGGATTGGTGGTATAACGATAGGTTTTGCCGGCACCACCAGTGGCGAGGATGACGCAGCGCGATACAAAGGTATGAATCGTATTTTTCTGACAGTCCAGTACGTAGGCACCCAGTACCTCGCCCTGATTATCGGTGCGGTGTGGGTGATAATGAGTAATCAGATTCACGGCAATGTGATGTTCGAAAATCTCAATCTGTTTTTGCTGTCGGACCAGTTGCAGCAGGGTCTGGGTTACCGTCAGCCCGGTCTGATCGCCGGTGTTGAAAATCCGCCGATGAGAGTGTCCGCCTTCCTGTGCCAGAGAAAAATCTCCGCCTGGAGTTTTATTAAACAGCACCGGATAATCGAGCAGCTCCTGAATAGCCTGTGGGCCCTGGCGAATGATGAATTCGACCGCGGGAGGGTAACATAAGCCATCCCCGGCAATAAGGGTATCTTCGATATGGGATTCTACTGAGTCTTCATGAGACTCAACGGCTGCAATACCTCCCTGCGCGTATCGACTGTTGCATTCACTGGCCTCTGCCTTGCTTATCAGAGCAATGCGTACATGAGGCTGCCGTTTCAGCAGCTGCAGACAGTAGTGCAGACCAGCCAGGCCAGAGCCTAAAACCAGCACGTCAAATTCGCGGGCTTCGCCTTGTTGGGAGGTGCTGTTCGTCATGAAAAAGCCTTAACCAGCTGAGCAGCCAGACCGGTGTATTTTTCTGGCGTCAGTGCCAGCAGCCTGCTTTTGGCGTCTTCCGGAATATTCAGTGCTGTGATGAACTGTTTGAGTGTGTGTGCGTCAATACCGTGACCACGCGTTAAATCCTTTAACTGCTCGTAAGCATTGGCGATTTGATAACGGCGCATCACCGTTTGTACCGCTTCGGCCAGCACTTCCCAGTTTTCATCCAAATCACTTTGCAGGGCTGCCTTGTTGATTTGCAGTTTGTCGTTGCCTTTGGCAATAGCCTGACAGGCAATGAGGCTATAGGCAAAGGCGGCACCAAGATTACGCAGAACGGTCGAGTCAGACAAATCGCGCTGCATGCGTGACTGCGTCAGCTTGTTGGCAAAATGCTCGAACAGTGCGCTGGCCAGGCCGAGATTACCTTCTGCATTTTCAAAGTCAATGGGATTCACTTTGTGCGGCATGGTCGAGGATCCTACTTCATCGGCAATGGTTTTCTGAGTGAAATAGCTCAGTGAGATGTAGGTCCAGATGTCGCGGGTGTAATCGATCAGAATGTTGTTGATGCGTGTCATGATATGGCAGACTTCTGCGATGCCATCATGCGGCTCGATCTGGGTGGTGTAGGCGCTGAACGACAGGCCCAGGGACGTTACGAACTGCGCGCAGTGCCTGCGCCAGTCAATTTCCGGGTAGGCGATGGTGTGTGCGTTGTAGTTTCCTACCGCACCGTTGAACTTGGCCGGTATTAACACCTCAGCCAGCTGCTGCATCGGGCGCTTCAGGCGGGCAACAAAATTCACCAGCTCCTTGCCCACAGTCGTTGGGGTTGCCGGCTGACCATGGGTGCGCGACAGCATGGCGATATCACCGTGTTGCTTACCCAGCATGGTGATGCCACCGATAATTTCGGCCAGCGCAGGCTGCATGATTTGGGCAATCGCTTCCTTCATCATCAGGGCGTAGGCCAGATTATTGATGTCTTCGGAGGTGCAGGCAAAATGAATAAAGCCTGCGTATTTTTTCAGATCAGTGTGAACAGACAGTTTTTCCTGCAGATAATATTCGATGGCCTTAACGTCATGATTGGTTTGTTTTTCATAGCGCTTGACCCGCTCGGCTTCCTGCTCATCAAAATTTGTAAGGATATTGGCCAGAAAGGCCTTCGATGTGGCATCCAGCTCAGGAACTTCAAGCAAGTCCTTATTGGCAGCCAGCGATTCCAGCCAGCGTATTTCCACCATCAGGCGATAATAGATAAGCGCGAACTCGCTGAAATACGGGCTAAGGCTCTCCGTTTTTTTCAGATAGCGACCATCGATGGGGGAAACAGCATTCAGGGCAGATAGAGTCATGGAACAAGCACCGCAATAATAAAGCCCGTATGATATTAGATGCGGGTCAGGAAGGGAAATAAAAAGTGAGTTTTAGGCTCAGGTCTGTTGACATTTTCCGGCGCCAGGCAAAAATCCGGATAATTTATGCGAATCAACCTGGTTTTTGACCGCGTTACCCATTATGAACAGGTCCTGATAAAAATCCGTCGTTTCAGTAGCAGATAAACTGTCTTACTATATAATCCCATGCAAAGAGCATCGCTGAGCTTCACAGACAGTGCAGCAGGACCCGGCGATTAAGCTGTTTATTTAAGTATCTGCAGCATTGACCGGGAGGAGCTGACATGAAGAGCATCAAAGTACCCTTATGGATTATCGCATTAATCGCCGCCCTGCCGCAGCTGAGTGAAACTATTTATACCCCGGCATTGCCAGCGCTTGCGCAGGGACTTCATATAACTGAGCGCCTCGCGCAATACACCCTGACAACCTATCTCATCGGTTTTGCCTTTGGCATACTGCTATGGGGCCGATTATCAGATCGCATTGGCAGGAAGCCTGGAGTTTTATTTGGTTTAATTATTTACATTATCGCATCCTTCGCCTGCTACCTGAGCACTTCTATTGAAATGTTACTTGCCATGCGGTTTTTGCAGGCCTTTGGCGCAAGCGTTGGTTCCGTTCTCGGACAGGCCATTGCCCGTGATGTGATAAGGCCAGAAGACAGAGGGCGTGCCTTTTCGATTGTCAGTATTGCCATGGCATTTGCTCCAGCACTTGGTCCTGTCATTGGCGGGATTATTATTCAATACACGAAATGGTCGTCTGTGTTTTTAGTCCTGTGTGCCCTGGCTGTTCTTATCATCATTCAGATCCTGTTGTTTCTACCAGAAACACTTATTAAAACCGAAGCGCCTTCTGCAAAAGGCAGCCTGCTCAAGAGCTGTATGGCACAAATGATCCGCGATCCCAGACTGCTGGGCCTGGGTATGATGGTAGGTGGTGTGAACGGAATCCTCTTTGGTTACTTCGCGGAATCCCCATTTTTCTTCATCGAGTCACTGGGGTTAAACAGTTCGACTTTTGGCCTGCTGGCCTTTGGGATTTGTCTGCCCCTCGCCTTGGGCGGGGCTATTTCCAAACGATTACATGCGCGAGGTGATTCTGCCGACCGTATCCTCTGCCATGGTATTCGCGTGATTATTTCAGGAGCTTTATCGTTCTATATATTAACCACATCCTCCATGATTGACGCCTCTGGCCCATTGATATCTGTTCTGCTGTCCTTAAGCTGTATCTGTGTTGTCATGAGCGGCGTAACCATGATTATTCCTAATTGCCTGAGCCAGGCCCTGCAGGAATATGGTTCGTATGCGGGAACTGCGGCTTCACTTTTTGGCTTTTATTATTACTTTTTAATTTCTTTGTTTACGGCACTGATGGCGCTTCTGCACAACGGTAGCCTGAACGCTTTGCCGCTATTTTTCCTGGTCATATCAGGCATCATGATGTTTGTTTATTACCTGTTGATCATGCCTCGGGAGCCTGCGAGAGAAGTGGCATAACGATAAAGGAGATTGTCTCACTCCAGCGCAGTATTCGCTGTTTCCTTCATCTGGCTCAGGGCGATAAGTGCCAGGATACTTCCTGACATCAGATACAGACCGGGTATGGACTGGCTTTGGGTCAGGTTGGTCAGCCAGGTGACTGCGAAAGGTGCTGTGCCACCAAAAATGGCGTAACTGACGTTGTACCCAATGGCTGTAATGGTGTAGCGAACCGGAGTCTGTACCAGCTCCTGAGCCGCCGTTGTGAGGGTTCCCTGATACAAAAACGCGAGTAGAACGAATATGGCTTCAACCGTAATCAGACTGGCCAGAGAGCCTTTGCTGGCCAGCAGGGCGTAAGAGGGCCAGGCAAAAATCAGGAACCCAACCGCACCGGCGCACAGGCAGGGCTTTCTGCCTATACGGTCCGACAGCATGCCGGCAAAGGGGATAGTGAATGTCACCACCGCAATCGCCACGGTCGTGACCAGGCTGGCTGTGTTCATGGGAATGCCCATGACGTTTGACGCATAGAAGGGCATGAATACGAACACTAGATAAGTAATCATGGCGCTCAGGGCGTAGAGGCCTGTCAGGATGCCAATGGATTTTTTATTGTGTCTGATCACCTGCAGGGTTGATTCTTCGTTGAGCTGACCTTCGTTTTTGATGCGCGTAAACAACGCTGCTTCCGGTAGTTGACGGCGAAAATAATAACCAAGAAGTCCACTGACGATGCCAAATAAAAAGGGAAGCCGCCAGGCCCAGGCGCTCAAATCTGCGGGGCTCATGCATTGTGTCATGATGCTGGTAACAAGCGAGCTTAACAGCATTCCAGTACCAACCGCCGACCACATCATGGAACCAAGTACGCCACGCGACCTTTCGGGCAGCGATTCCAGTACATAGGCCGCTGCTCCCGTGGTTTCGCCGCCCACACAAAAGCCCTGAATCAGGCGGCAGATCACCAGCAGCACCGGCGCCATCAAGCCAATCTGCTGCCAGGTGGGCAGCAGACCAATCGCTATTGTGGACAGAGAAATGGCAAGCATGGACAGAACCAGTACCCGTTTACGGCCAATGCGATCCCCATAATGACCGAATACGGCGGCTCCCAATGGCCTTATCAAAAAACCGACAGCAAATACGGCGTATACAGATATCCATGATGCCCATGGGTTGTCAGCAGGGAAAAAACGCTCAGACATGATGGGTGAAAAAAAAGCGAAGATGGAGAAGTCGTACCATTCCAGTACGGTTCCCAGGTAGGCGGGTGCCAGAATTTTTACTGCTGCTTTGATACTGCTCATGGTTTAAAGCCTGAATGAAACAAAAAAGGCAGAATGCCTGAAAAGCAGTCTACCTTTTCTATTTGCAACATCTGTTTCGAAGAGATTATTTTACTTTTTTCTCTTTGAAAATAACGTGCTTACGAACGACGGGATCGTATTTTCTTAATTCCATCTTTTCAGGATGGTTACGTGGATTCTTGGTTGTCGTCACAAAATAGCCTGTACCAGCGGTAGATTCCATTTTGACTTTGACAGTAACTGCTGCCATGTTAGCCCCTTATAATTAAATTTTATCGCCATTGGCTCTCAGCATGTCCAAAACAGCCTTGATACCCAGTTTGTCAATAATACGCATGCCTTTCGTACTGACTTTCAAACGAACGAAACGGTTTTCTTCTTCAACCCAGAAACGATGGAACTGGATGTTAGGCAGGAAACGGCGTCTTGTTTTGTTATTGGCATGCGATACGTTATTCCCGCTCATGGGGCGCTTGCCAGTAACCTGACATACTCTTGACATGTTGTTACTCCAATTATTCTATAGATTTAAGTCAGCAAATTAATCTGCAATATACAGGTGTGACTTTATAGCAAAAAAAGGCCAGGGATGCAAATCCCCTGACCATTTATTGTGAAAATTTCTCGAATTATATTGACATGACAGGTTCATGATCACCTGGGCTGTCATCCACCTCTGCTGCCAGTGGCTGGGCTGTCTGTTGTGCGGCCTCGGCCAGCTCCCGATTCAGTATCGAACGCAATCTGGCAGTACGGCTGTTGGGATGGTTATCGCAGTAACGCTCGGCTTCGGCCCTGTTGTTGATAACCCCTCGGCTGACTGACCAGAGAAAGTCGCTGTATGGGTTGTAGAAGGTACTGGTCTTGATTGTGGCTCTATAGCGTCTGAGCAATTCTGCGAACCATTGCTCATCCTCATCAAAGTTGCCTTTAATCTGCCTGTCTGCGTTATCAGGAACCAGTTTTTCCAGTTTAAAAACAGTCCTGTCTGCGCGACCAAAGAAGTGTCGGAGCGCCGTCAAAAAGGAGCGATCCGCAAAAATGATCTCGTGCAGAGGATTGGCGCGATTGTGAGCTGCCCGGTAGAAATTGGCAACGAGCTCTGGCCTGTCCTTTTTATATTCTGCTACAGCGGCAATCAGCGCCCGGCGGTTGCTTTGCAGCAGTTTGCACCACCGCTCACTCCGTGGGGCTTCGGCGCCATGACACAGCAGCATGGCAATTCCACGCAGAGCTTCCGGACGCTGTTTATTCTGATTCAGGCGTTTGCATAACAGGTCGATGGCGCGGGTGTTATTCTTGTTTCCAGTATCCACAGGGTTTTGGGGGCCGGGCTGGACCGGTATGTGCCGGAGCAGAGCCTGCATGGCATCAATGGCACCGTAGCGGGCAGCCAGGATAAGTGGTGTTTCTTTTTTCGCTCCGCAGGGATTGTGTATCTGCGCACCGGCATTAACCAGGGGCTCCACGGCATCAGCAAAATTACATTTGACGGCTTCATGCAGCGCCTGCAGGTTGTTTGTCTTCTGATTGGGGTTAGGATTCAACTGCATTAACAGCTTCAGTACATCGATGTTGCGCAGCTCTATGGCATGAGAAACCAGGGTACGGCCCTGGTCATCACGCGAGTTGATGCTGGCTTTAGGCTGTATCACCTGGGGCTGTTGATCCTGCCGTTGCCATTGTCTGGAAAGAGGGCGGGCGTTACTGACCAGGATGCTATCGACGCTTTGTCTGTGTTCCACTTCCTGCCCGACGGTGTTGTCTGTGTCATCGTCGGAGTCATTATCCTGTAATGTGCTCGAGCCGGGCTGAGCGTCATTTATTGCCGGTGAGAGAGCAAATCGAACAGGAGAGAAGGGGGGACGAACGGGTGTATCCAGGGCGGAAGTCGCCACATACTGTGTAGCGTGTATCTGGCGCAGCAGAAACGCTATCAAATCTTCTTTTCTGCATTGAAAGGCCAGGTGAATGGGCTGATCGAGATCCAGTGGGGCGCCTTGTTCTATTAACCAGGACATGTGTTCAACCAGATTGTTGTCCTTGGAGTCATGCTCCATAATCAGGTAGTTCAAAACAGTTAACTGCTGCCCGCCTTCCATCCAGAATGTCTGATGCAGGAAGCGTTCGTCAGTTTGCAGTTTCATCAGAATAAATTCTTTAAACTGATTAAGTTCCATGTGAGATTGTAACTCGGTAAATAAAGCCATCGTGCTGTTTCCTGTAACAGTTTAAGAGAAAAGCGAGCGCATTGATTGTGTGCACCAATTACGCACAGCCCACGCCGATTCAGGACTTTTTAAATATTAAATCCCATACGCCATGCCCAAGACGTTGTCCACGCTGTTCAAATTTAGTGAGAGGACGGCTGTCTGGTCTGGGTGCAAATTGCCCAGTCGGCTGAGTATTGCATAATGTTGGTTCGGCAGACAAGACGCTCATCATATGTTCAGCATAATCTTCCCAGTCGGTAGCGCAGTGCAGAAAACCGCCCGGCTTAAGACGGTCAGACAGCAGGCGCACAAAATCAGTCTGAATCAGGCGACGTTTGTTGTGGCGTTTTTTATGCCATGGATCAGGGAAAAAGATCTGGATACCATCCAGAGAGGCTGTGGCTATCTGTTGCTGGAACACTTCAACGGCATCCTGAGAAACGAGGCGGATGTTGTGCAGGTCATGATCGTGGACGTCTGCAGCCAGACTGCCTACGCCCGCCAGATGCACTTCAATGCCGATAAAATCTGTTTCCGGATGAGCCTGTGCCATGGCAAATAACGAGGCGCCCATGCCAAAGCCAATTTCAACGATAACCGGCGCCTCTCGACCAAACAGAGCAGAGAAGTCCCATGGGCTTTTGTCGCAGGGAAGGGAATAGTCCTGCAGCCAGTTGTCCAGCGCATGCTGCTGCCTGTTGCTGACACGTCCTGTGCGTAACACAAAACTTTTGATAATTCGTCGCATGATGTAACCCATCCTGTAAAAAGCCGGAGAGTATATCAGCTGAAGCCGGAGCCTGTCAGTGCCCATGCATGTACGCCAAACCGGCTAACTACAGCCACAGTCTGCGTTTGACGCACAACACTTGCTTAAAGCGCGCATAGGTCATAGAATTCAAGCTTTGCATAAATTAAGGTTGGGAGAATCCAATGGGATGGAATGAACCGGACAAAGGTAAAGATCCATGGAGTGGCAGGCAGCAACCACCCGATCTGGACGAGGCGCTGAAGCGTTTGCAGGCCAGACTGAAAAAGGTATTTTTTGGTGGTTCCGACGGTTCAGGCCAGGGCTCTGATGCTCAGACGGACAAATCTCAGGGATCGGGCGCCGGTTTTATTGCATCCATGCTTGGCCTTATTGTGCTTGTGCTGTGGGCGCTGTCTGGAATCTTTATTGTTGATCCGGCCGAGCAGGCGGCCATCCTCCGTTTTGGCAGGTACATCGAGACCGTAGGGCCCGGGCCGCACTGGATCCCAAGCCTTATCGATTCCAAAATTGTCATGAACGTCGATCGTGTGTCCGACTATTCCTATTCCGGGCAAATGCTGACCCAGGATGAAAATCTGGTTTCAGTCTCTGTGGCCGTGCAATACCGTATCGGCGATCTGGAGGCCTACCTGTTCAATGTTGCCGATCCTCAGGAAAGTCTGCGACAGGCAACATCCAGCGCCCTGCGCCAGGTTGTAGGTAATACTACTCTTGATCAGATTATTACCGCCGGTCGTGAGGCCTGGGGTATCAACGTGCAGGACTCGCTCGTAAAAATTCTTGGTGACTACAAAACGGGTATTGTGATTGTTAACGTAACCCCGCAGCCGGCGCGCGCGCCTGAGAATGTTCAGGATGCCTTCGATGACGCCATCAAGGCTCAGGAAGATGAAAAGCGATTCAAGGCTCAGGCTCTTGCCTACCAGGCCCGCGTGGTGCCGATTGCTCAGGGTAACGCAAAACGGATTAAAGCCGAAGCGGAAGCCTATGCCAAACAGGTGGTACTGAAAGCAACCGGTGACGTGGCAGAGTTTCTGGCTGTTTTACCCATTTATCTGCAGGCACCGGCTGTAACCGCTGAACGTATGTATCTGGACAGCATGCAGACCGTATTGAGCCGCAGCAGCACGATAATTGTGGATGGCAAGGCCGGTAACATGCTTTATCTGCCATTGGACAAAATGGCGGCTGCGCAGCCGCCAGCAAACGGCACAAGGGCCACTGCCATGCCTGGCGAGCCTGAAGATGTTAACAACATGGCGAATCAGATAATGTCCAGCCGGGATGCTGTACGGCAAACCCTGCGTCAAGGGAGAGAGTAATTATCATGAGTAAATTAAAAATAAGCCTTGGTTTGATTCTTTTTTTTGGTCTCATCGTGTTCCTGACCAGCGTCTTCACGGTAACTGAAGGTGAGCATGGTATCCTGCTGCGACTTGGGCGTCTGGTGAATGACGCGCAAACCGGCGAGGCCAGAGTTCTGTCTCCTGGTCTGCACGTAAAAACCCCTTTTATTGAGAGCGTGCGTCTGTTTGATACCCGCCTGCAGACCCTGGATATCAAGTCTTCACGTATCGTGACCAAAGAAAAGAAAGACGTTATCGTAGATTATTACGTCAAATGGCAAATCAATAACCTCGCTCGCTACTTCAAATCGACAGGTGGCAATGAGTTTAAGGCTGAGACCCTGCTCGAACAGCAATTGAATACGTCTCTTCGGGCGCAGTTTGGTAAACGCAGCATTTCCGAACTGGTGTCTGGCGGGCGCGATGATCTGATGGGTCTCCTGCGTGATAATGCCGAAGTGCAGGCCAGCGGTCTGGGTGTTCACGTTGTGGATGTTCGTATCAAAGGGATTGAGTTACCCTCCAGCGCTACCAATGCTGTGTATCAGCGGATGCGTGCCGATATGCAGGAAATTGCCAACCGCCATCGTGCGGACGGTAACGCGACCGCCGAGGCCATTCAGGCCGCAGCCGATGCCGAGGTCACCGTTTTCCTGGCGAAGGCCCGCAGTGAAGGTCAGATAACCCGCGCTGCCGGTCAGGCAAAAGCGGCAGCTATTTATGCCGATGCCTACAATAAAAACAAAGAGTTTTTTGCCTTTTATCGAAGCCTGAAAGCCTATGAAGGCAGTTTTACCAGCAAGCAGGATTTGCTCGTTCTTGATCAGAGCAGTGACTTCTTTCGTTATTTTAAACAATCCATGGTAAAAGAGGATGGTGTTAGCAAGAAAAACTGATTATAATTGCTGATTTTGCCAAAAACGAATGGACGAATGTTGAAAATGGGTTAAGTACGCTTAACCTTTTTTTTTTACGCGTTTGAGGGGGTTGGCAAGTGTTGGTTAATTTTTTATCTGCTCTGGCTTTGGTTATGGTGTTGGAAGGTTTGATGCCATTTGCCTCGCCACAGCGCTGGAAGCAGGTTATTCGCAGGATACTGGAGCAAAGTGACAGGCGTTTACGCATGATCGGATTTTTTAGCATGTCTGTGGGGGTTGTTATCCTCACGATTATTCACCAATTTGCAGAGTAAGAGTTGACTATGGGTAAAAATGTTGTAGTTGTTGGTACGCAGTGGGGCGACGAAGGCAAAGGTAAAATTGTTGATTTGCTGACGCGCGAGGCGCAGGTGGTAGTTCGCTATCAAGGTGGACACAACGCTGGCCACACACTCAGGATTAATGGTGAAAAGACGGTTCTCCGCCTTATTCCTTCCGGTATGCTGCGTACACACGTTCAGTGTTATATTGGCAATGGCGTGGTACTGTCGCCCCAGGCCCTGCTGGATGAAATTGCCGAGCTGGAAGCCAAGGGAATCAATGTGCGCAGCCGTCTGTTCATCAGTCAGGCATGCCCTCTGATTCTTCCCTGCCATGTTGCTCTGGACAAGGCCCGTGAGCAGCATAAAGGCCAGTCAGCGATCGGTACGACCGGTCGCGGCATTGGCCCTGCCTACGAAGACAAGGTAGCCAGACGCGCCCTGAAAGTCAGTGACCTGTTCCACCCTGAGCGGTTTGCCGCCAGACTGAAGGAGCTGCTGGAATACCATAATTTTGTCTTGAAAAACTATTTCCATCAGGCTGAAGTTCCTTTCCAGGCTCTGTTTGACGAGGCTATGGCCTGGGCTGAGCAATTAAAGCCCATGGTTTGCGATGTGACCACGCGTCTGCATGAGCATCGTGAGCGCGGTGACGATATTCTGTTTGAAGGGGCGCAGGGCGTTTATCTGGATGTTGACCACGGAACCTATCCTTTCGTCACGTCGTCCAATACCTGCGTGGGCAGTGTCGTGAATGGCGCGGGCTTTGGCCCGAGGTATCTCGATTACGTACTGGGTATTACCAAGGCTTACACCACGCGTGTGGGTGGTGGTCCGTTCCCGACTGAGCTGCATGACGAGGTGGGCAGGCATCTGGCCGAGCGTGGCAACGAATTTGGTGCGGTTACTGGCCGTCCTCGTCGCTGCGGCTGGTTTGACGCCGTTCTGCTGCGCCGCTCGATAGAGCTGAACAGCATCACCGGTCTGTGCCTGACCAAAATGGACGTCCTGGATGGTCTGGAAACGATTCGCATTGCCGTAGCTTACCGTAACCGGGATGGCCTGGAATTGAGTCGTCCACCCCAGTCGGCTGATGATTTTGACGGTTTGACGCCGATATACGAAGACATGCCAGGGTGGCAGGAGTGCACGGCCGATATCACCTCGATTGACGATTTGCCAGCCAATGCCCGTGCCTACGTGAAGCGGCTCGAGGCCATTCTGGGTATTCCGGTTGATATGCTGTCAACAGGGCCTGAGCGTGATTCAACGATGGTATTCCGGGATCCCTTTGCCGCCTGAAGCGCCGGATAATTTAACACGCTACATGAAGTAGGTTGGGCCTTGGCCCAACATGGCATTGGCACCCCGGCTGATTGTTGGGCCAAGGCCCAACCTACCGTAATCAGGATCATTGCATACAACATCAGGAACACATGCATTGTTTTAAATGATTCGGCGCCCCAGGAAATCCTGGGCTGCGCCCCTTAAGCTGAACATCGTGAAATACATCCGGTGTTTAGTGTGATCTGCAATCAACTACGAGGTCATCATGCGTTTGCTTGCTTTGAGTTGTATTCTTTTCTCCACCTTGCCTTCTCTGGCAGCTGCCAGCGTCAACGAGCGCTTTGAGCAGGTCAAATCTGATCCCAATGCCCTCTATGCCTTTTTAAAAAACATGCCGAAAGGCGGTGAGCTGCATTATCACCTGTCCGGTGGTGCGTATCCCGAAACCATGCTGGCAGTCGCGGCTAAGGGCAATTACTGTCTGAATCAGGACACTTTTGTCATGAGTCCGATTCTGCAGACCTGCGAGGGGATAGAGGCCAGGGATTTGAGCCAGAACCCTGAGCTGTATAATCAAACCATACGAGCCTGGTCCATGAAGGACTTTATTCCCGGGCGGCAATCATCGCATGATCATTTTTTTGCCAGCTTTTATCTGTTCGGCAAACTGGTTGCCGCAGAACACGTGCCTCTTCTGGCGGAAGTGATGCAGCGGGCAGTGGATCAAAATGAGCAGTACATGGAAATCATGATCATGCCGGATAACGCGAAGTCTGGCAGCATTGTCTCCATACCGGTTTTACCGGCTGATTTTACCGAATTAAAATCGCGCCTGCTGGCTGATCCGGCTTTTGCCGCCGAGATTGATAATACAGTGAAGGTGGCCGACTCTCTATTGACAGACACTCAGAAGTATCTGGCCTGTGATAAGACGCTGGAGCAGGATGTCTGCCGTCTGACAGTTCGTTTTCAGTATCACGTGTTGCGTAACCAGCCTCTTGAAAAAGTCTTTCCTCAGGCGTTACATGCCTTTGCTGCGGCGTCGCGGTCCAAGGCGATTGTGGGTGTGAACCTGGTGCAGGCTGAAGATGGTTTTATCTCTCTGCGCGATTATCGTCAGCAAATGCAGATATTCGAGTTTATGCATCAGGCTTATCCTGATGTGCGAATCTCTCTTCATGCCGGGGAGCTGTCATCTGGCGATGTGTTACCCGAGGATTTGCGTTTTCATATTCATGATGCCATTAAAACCGGTCATGCTGAACGCATTGGTCATGGTCTGGATATTGGCTTTGAAGACAATGCGGAAAACATACTGGCTGATATGGCCAGAAATTCGATTCCAGTAGAAATTAATCTGGTAAGTAATCAAAAGATTTTTGGTATTTCGGGTAGAAAGCATCCCTTGTCCTACTACCTGTCCCGTAACGTACCGGTGGTGTTGTCTACGGATGATGAGGGAATATTACGCACCGATTTGACGCATCAATACGTTGAGGCAGTGCAGCAACACGGTGTGGATTACCCCGCACTCAGGCAGATTAACCGTAACGCATTGACCTACAGTTTTCTCCCCGGCAAAAGTCTGTGGCGTGATGCAGCCCTGGCGATTCCTGTTCCTGAGTGCATGGATTTAAACAGCAGTAGCTGCGATCAGTTCATCAAGGAAAGCGAAAAAGCGGGGCTGCAAAGGCAGCTTGAATTGAAACTGGCTGAGTTTGAACAGGCCTGGTAAGAAACGTACCAAATCTCTTGTAGCCCGGATTAGCGCCAGCGTAATCCGGGACTGTATTCAAGATGGCCTCTTATTTCTGCGCTACTGCCAGACCTTTCAGGATCGTCAGTGCGGCATATAACTGATAGTCCTCATGCAGCAGGGCATCGTTTTCCTTGTCCATTTTTTCCTGGCTGGCCTGACTGGCAGCATCCCCTTTGTTAGCCAGATGGCCATTCAAATCAGCTTCGCTAAAGTCCATGGCATCAGGTTTTCCAGTGTTTTTGGGTACGTCAATTTCTTCAATTATGATGTCAGGTGTGATTCCCTTAGCCTGAATTGACGTGCCTGATGGCGTGTAGTAAAGAGCCGTGGTCAGTTTAATGGCGCGCTTGTCGTCCAGCGGCAATACCGTTTGCACCGAGCCTTTACCAAAGCTGCGTGTGCCTACAATAATAGCGCGCTTGTTGTCTTTTAACGCACCGGCGACAATCTCAGACGCAGAAGCGGAACCATTGTTGATGATAACTACCAGGGGGGCTTTGTCGAGCATGTCGCCGGGATTGGCCAGTGCCGTGAATTTCGAGCCCGGCAGGCGTCCCTGGGTGTAAACGATCATCTCTTCCTTGCCTTTGTTATCGGTATCGAGAAACGCGTCAGATACCTGAATGGCCGAGTCCAGCAGGCCGCCCGGATTGTTGCGCAAGTCGAGAATCATGCCTTTCAAATGACCACCAGCCTGTTGCTTTAATTGGGCAATGGCCTTTTCCATATCCTGTGGCGTTGTCGCCTGGAACTGGGTTAAGCGAATGTAACCGTAGCCGTTATCCAGCAGTTTGCTTTTAACGCTTTTGATTAATATTTTTTCCCGCACCAGAGAGAAAACCAGGGGCTTGCTTTCACCTTTGCGCAGGACAGTCAGATCGATAGTGGAACCTTCCTTGCCGCGCATCAGATCCACCGCATCTTTCAGACTGAGACCTTCCACGGATTTTTTATCAAATTTGATGATGTAGTCACCGCTTTTGATTCCGGCCTTAAACGCCGGCGTATCCACTAATGGCGTAACCACCTTGACAACGCCTTCCTCCATGGTGACTTCAAGACCCAGTCCGCCAAATTCGCCACTGGTGGAGGTCTGCAGATCCTTATAGTCCTCCTCATTCAAATAGCTTGAATGGGGATCCAGGCCTGTCAACATGCCGCGTATGGCGTTGTCGAAAAGCTCTTTATCGTCGGTGGGCTTAACATAATATTTTTTGATCTGATTCAACGCATTGGAAAATCGCTGCACGTCTTCCAGGGGAATGCGCTGATTTGCTTCAGTAGACGCTGATGTTGACGCTGCGGCTGCCGCAAACAGATGCGGAGGCAACACCAGTGCCGTTGTTAAAATCGATGCCATAGCTCCAGAATAAAGGCGTTGTTTCCACATGGTTTCTCTCCCAAGGATAGTGTGGCACGCAAGAGGCGGCTACCTTCCAGTGTTAATTATTATTAAGCAATATAAATGCCAAACAGAATGCTTTTTTTACAACAAAAAAAACTTCAATCCCTGTCTGCAGGGTAGACCGTCGCTGATTAAAAATGTGTCCCCGGGAGCTGCTTTATTTGTTCGTTGATACGCACTCAGGATATCCAGTCTAACGGTGGAACAGCTTTGCCACGTTGTCTCACTTCAAAGTATAGACCGTTTTTCTGAATTCCACCGCTGTGTCCTACAGCCGCAATCTGTTCGCCCTGCATGACCATGCTGCCTTTGTGTCTGTACAGTGACTGGTTGCGGGCATAGAGGGTCATGAAGCCCTGGCCATGATCAATGATTATCAGCAGACCATAGCCATTCAGCCAGTCGCTGAATACAATTTTTCCTGGATAAACGGCATGAACCGGCGTTCCTTCCCCGGCAAAAAATGTTAATCCCTGGCCGGTTTTTTCCATTGAGCTGCCTGCCTCGCGTATCGGTTTAGGCAATTTGTGATGCATTTGTACAAACGGCTGTTTGACTTGTTTGATTTCACTGGCCTGGGCCAGGCTTTTCAGAAGACGGGCCAGATTTTCCTTATTGCGCTGTGCTTCGCTCAGGCTGTGTTCACGGCTCTGAATGTCGTTGTTCAGAGATTGAATAACCGCCGTGTGATATTCTTTGTTTTTTTCCAGCAATTGCTGACTGGCCGCTAACTGCTCAGCCATAATCTGCTGTTCGGCAATGTCCTTTTTTAAATCGCGCTGACTCTGAGTGAGCTGGACTTTCGTTCTGGCAATATCATCTATTGCCTGCTGGCGGGAACGCACCAGGTATTGGTGGAAGGTCAGCAAACGACTGAGGGAATGAGGATCGTCCTGGTTTATGATCCATTTGAGAGACTGATACTCGCCCATTTTATAACGCACACGGATATGCCGTGCCAGTAAATCCTGTTGCGTGCGCAACTGGCTGTTCAGTTCTGTAACGCTTTGTTCCAGAGCATTGATTTTTTGTTGCCTGACACGCATGTCATTCTGTATGCTGCGCAGCTTTTTGATTCCTGTGCCTATTTTACGCTCGGTTTCTGCCAGTTCCTTGTTGAGCAGGCCACGTTTGTCATGGGCATTGGACAAGGTCTGCCGCAGCTGGCTGATCTGGTTGTCCAGCTCCCGGATTTTATTTTTCGCAGAAAGCATGGACGCGCTGTCAGCTGCCGAGACGGCATAACAGACAAGCAGGATGAGGCACCCGCATAATGACAGCTTCAGACCCTGTGCTTTATTTTGAATTGGCATGCGTTCTTACCAGAAGAGAGTGACCTGTCATCTCGGCAGGCTGCTGTATATTCAATAATGCTAATAAAGTCGGCGCCACGTCAATAAGACTGCCCTCGCTTTGATTAAAGTGCCAGCCCTGTCCCACGAATAACAGCGGGACTGGTTGGCAGGTATGCGCCGTGTGTGCCTGATGTGTTTCATCATCAAACATGGATTCGGCGTTGCCATGATCCGCTGTGATTAACAAAGCACCGCCTGATACGCGCAAGGCAGCGGCAATGTCGTGCAGGCAGCGATCCAGGCACTCAATGGCCTGTACGGTTGCGGAAAAATTGCCCGTATGGCCAACCATGTCGGCGTTGGCAAAGTTACAGATAATGACGTCGTATGCCTGATCCTCAATGGCCTTGATCAGTTCGCGCGTCAGTTCCGGTGCACTCATTTCCGGGCGCAAATCGTAGGTTGCTACTCTGGGTGACGGGACTAAAATGCGCTTTTCCTGTTCAAACACCTGCTCCGATCCGCCATTAAAGAAAAACGTGACGTGAGCGTATTTTTCGGTTTCGGCAATCCGTAACTGGCGCAGACCATGGCGGGCGATGATCTCGCCGAAGGTCTTGTGTAGTGTCATGGGTGGGAACACGCACTCGGTAGCCAGATTATCAGCGTACTTTGTCATGCTGATGAAATGAGACAGATGGGAGTAATGCGGGCGGGGGAAGGACTCGAAATCCGGCTGGATGAATGCCTGAGTCAGCTGACGTGCCCGGTCTGAGCGAAAATTGAAAAAAAACAGGGCATCGCCATCCTGCATGGGCTGTGCCTCGCCAATCAGAATCGGTGGAATAAATTCATCGTAAAGCTGATTCTGATAGCAGGCCTCTACGGCTTCGGCTGCAGATCCATACTGCTGAGCGGCCTTGCCCTCACTGATCAATTGGTATACCGGTTCGATTCGCTCCCACCGCTTATCACGGTCCATGGCATAATAACGGCCACAAATACTGTTAATGCGTGCAACAGGATGACTTTTGAGGCAGTTTTCAAGTTTTTCGATGCTGTTAAGAGCGCTTTGCGGCGGGCAATCACGACCGTCCAGAAACACGTGCAGACAGAGATTATGAACATTTTGCTGATGACACAAGGCCAGAAACGCAAACAGATGCTCTTCATGACTGTGTACCCCTCCCGGCGAGAGCAAGCCGGCGACGTGCAGTGTCCTGTTATTTTTTTTGAGCTCATCCAGGCAGGAAATCAGCAGGGGATTAGTGTTAAATTCTCCTGATGCCATGGCCTGGTTAATGCGGGTAAAATCCTGGGGAATGATGCGGCCAGCACCAATGTGCATGTGCCCGACTTCGGAGTTGCCCATCTGGCTGTGCGGCAGGCCGACGTTTTCACCAGACGCATTCAGCAGCATGTGCTCCTGTGTCTGCCACCACTCGTCCCACTGCGGTGTTTTGGCAGCTGCAATGGCATTGTATTTCGATTGATCATCATAGCCCCAGCCATCGAGGATAACGAGAACCAGCGGGGACGGACGTGCATAATGATTGGCGTTCAGCATAAGTCAGTGTATTTTCTATTGAAAACAAGACTGGAATTATAGCCAGACATTGATGCGGAAGATACAGCTATTGTAATGCCTGGCTTAAAGATCGTGCCCGCATGGCCAGATTCTTCTCTGTATTCGCAATGGTTTAAGGCCGTTCATGCTCTGGCCTGCACCAAATTCTGGATCCCGTCAGTCAAAGCAGTTAGACTATGCGCCACGAATTATTGCTGGATGAATTGGCTTGAACGAAAAAATACCTCGACATGTCGCTATTGTAATGGATGGCAATGGACGATGGGCAGAAGGCCGCGGCTTACCTCGCTTTGAAGGTCACAAAGCCGGGCTTGAAACAGTTAAGACGATTGTACGATGCTGCATTGAAAAAAATGTGCCTGTGCTCAGTCTGTTCGCATTCAGCAGTGAAAACTGGGGTCGGCCAGAGGCCGAAGTTGAGTTTCTCATGCAGCTTTTCATGCAGGCTCTGGCGCAGGAACTGCCTGAACTGCAGAAAAATGGCGTGGCGCTGCGCTTTGTTGGCTGCCGGGCCGCTCTGTCGGTGGGACTGCAGCAGGAAATGGAACAGGCCGAGCGTCAGACATCTGCAAACAAGGCCCTGCTGCTGAATGTGGTGATCAACTACGGCGGACGCTGGGACATTACCCAGGCAGTAAAGGCTCTGACCAGGCAGGTCGCTGCCGGTCATTTATCCAGCGACGACATAGATGAATCTCTGCTGGCCAATTACCTGGGTACACATGGCCTGCCCGATCCGGATTTGTTTATCCGCACGGGTGGCGAGCAGCGCATCAGTAATTTTTTTCTATGGCAGCTGGCGTATACCGAATTATATTTTACGCCCGTCTTCTGGCCCGACTTTAATGAAAATGAGTTTGATAAGGCCATTGCAAGCTTTGGCGAACGAGAGCGGCGCTTTGGTAAGGTTTCTGGACAGCTGACGGAGAACAAATATGTTTAAACAACGCCTGTTAACCACGCTGATTCTGGTGCCTCTGGTTTTAGCCGCGCTTTATTATACCACCTATACTATCTTTGCTGTGGCAGCCCTGGTACTGGTTGCCGCATGCAGTCTGGAATGGCTGCAGTTGATTCCGGCGCCGGGCAGCTCCCGGATCCTCTTTTTGCTGGTTATGACGCTTGCGTGCTATGCAATCGGCCTGATCTGGATGCCATGGCTGATGGCGGGCATGATTCTGTGGCTGATCATTCTGTTTCTGCTGCTGCAGTTTCCTTGCTCGCAGACAGTCTGGGGGCGGCCCTGGACCGTTGCTCTGTTCGCTGTCGTTCTGTTGCCTGTGTTCGGTCAGAGCCTCATGCATATCTTTTTACTCCCACATGGGCGCGCCTTGATTGTTTACCTCTTGTGTCTGGTCTGGGCCGCTGACATCGGTGCGTATCTTGCCGGCAAACTGTGGGGTCGCCACAAACTGATTCCGGCGGTCAGCCCCGGCAAAACCATTGAAGGCGTCAGCGGTGGGCTGTTACTGTCTTTCCTGGTGACGGTAGCTGGCTATTATTGTCTGCAACCGGCATCGGCATTGAACTGGTTTATTATGTCCATGGCCACAGCCCTGATCTCTCTGCCAGGAGATTTGTTTATCAGCATGCTGAAACGCCGGGTAAGTATTAAGGATACGGGGCATATCTTCCCCGGACACGGTGGTGTACTTGATCGCCTGGACAGCCTGATTGCCGCTGCTCCCATGTTTTATTTTGTCGGGTATGTTCTCATGAGTGCCTGAGTTTTCATTTGATATACGCTGGAGCATTATGCTGCTGACAATGGTTTACTTTATTATTGCACTGTTAGTTCTGGTGCTTATCCATGAGTACGGTCATTTCATTGTGGCCAGACTGTGTGGCGTCAGGGTACTGCGCTTTTCGTTCGGTTTCGGAAAGGTTCTGGCACGATGGACAGACAGGCGGGGAACGGAATTTGTCTGGTCGCTCGTTCCCTTAGGCGGCTATGTTAAAATGCTGGATGAAAGTGAGGAGGAGGTTCCGGAAGGGGAGCGTCATCTGGCTTTTAACAACAAACCCTTGCTTTCCCGCATAGCCATCGTTATTGCCGGACCAATGTTTAATTTTCTCTTTGCCTTTGCCGCACTCTGGCTTGTCCTGGTGATGGGCATCTATTCACTCGCGCCCATGATTGACGGCGTGGCCGAGGGCAGCCCGGCTGCCATGGCCGGATTACAGCCCTCTCAGGAAATCATCTCATTAAACAATAAACCCATTCGCAGCTGGCGTGATTTTCAATATGCCATGATGCCCTGGGCGGGCAGCGATCAATCGCTGACGCTTCGGGTCAAATCGATGAAAAACGGAAAAGAGAAGACAGTGATACTGCCTTTGTCCAGCTGGACTCTCGACCCCAAAAAGCCGGATGTGCTGACAAGCCTCGGGATTCGTCCTTTCATTCCAACTGTTCCTCCCATCATCGGTGGTTTCCTGCCGGATGCGCCAGCCATGAAAGCCGGCCTCAAAACCCTTGATCGAATTGAAAGCGTGAATGGCAAGACCGTGACGGACTGGATGGATCTGGTGGACTTCGTGCGGCCACGACCCGACACACCGCTCTCACTGACTGTTCTGCGTGATGGGCAGCACCTGACACTGACACTGTTGACGGGCACTAAGGTTCAGGACGGACAGAAAACAGGTTACCTGGGACTGATGCCACAAAAGGTGGACTGGCCAAAAACATGGCTGCGTTATGAACATGAAAATCCATTGCGCGCAATAACGACCGCATTCAGGCAAACCGTTGAGTTGACTGGAGCTACCTTTGCGCTTCTGGGGCGTTTTGTCAGCGGGAAACTGGCCCTGGAAAATATCAGCGGGCCCGTTGGTATTGCACAGGGTGCCGGTGATTCCGGGCGCAGCGGCCTGTCGTCCTATCTGTCCTTCCTGGCCCTGGTCAGTATCAGCCTTGGCGTATTAAATCTGCTGCCCATACCAATGCTGGATGGTGGCCATCTGCTTTTTTATTTAATAGAGTTCGTGCGCCGGAAACCCTTGTCGGATACAGCAAAATCCATGGGTCTTTACCTTGGACTGGGGTTTCTAGTGGCATTGATGGTTCTGGCTTTCAGCAACGATCTGTCGCGGCTGATGAGTTAAAAACGAAGCTTTCTTGACAGAAGAGGGCACTTGCTATAAAAGGGTTGCAAACCGGAAAAGATGGTTTGATGCGTGGCATCAATTCAATTATTACCAGGGTCTGTTGATAGGTAAGCTGCGACATGACGTGTCGAGAGACTCTAAAATGCTGGACGTAAAACAATAATGAAAAAAGTCAGTAAAAAGGTGGTGTTAGGTGTTTGTTGTTCCACGTTGTTGGCCTGGTCTGTGCAGGTTGCTGCGGCCAATGGTTTTGTTGTTGGAGCAATTAAGGTAACCGGTTTACAGCGCGTAAGCGTTGGTACGGTTCTTAATTACCTTCCTGTGCAGGTGGGCGAAGAGATTGGGCCATCTGATACAGGTGAAATCATCCGTGCCTTATACGAAACCGGCTTTTTTCAGTCCGTTTCACTGGAGCGTCAGGGCAATACGCTGATTGTCAACGTGATTGAGCGCGCCACCATCGGTTCAATCAATGTTGTTGGGAACAAGGAAATTCCCTCAGACAAAATGAAAGAACTGTTAAAACAAATGGGTCTGGTCAAAGGGCAGGTGTTCCAGCGCGCTTCGCTCGAACGTCTGGAAAAGGAACTGAGGCAGGCCTATAACGCACGTGGTAAATATAATTCCCGAATAGAATCTCAGGTATCGCCCCTGACAGAAAACCGTGTCGCTATTACGGTAACCGTGTCAGAAGGCCGTGTGTCGCGTATCAGAGAAATCAAATTCATTGGTAACCACGATTTTAGCAACAGCGAATTACAGTCGCAGATGTCCTTATCCACCAGCAATATTTTTACGTATTTCACCAAGAAGGATCAGTACTCCAAAGGAGCCATGGACGCATCAATGGAAGCCGTGCGCTCCTTTTATCTGGATCGCGGCTATCTGAAATTCAGGGTGATCTCGTCGCAGGTCATGCTGTCACCAGACAAAAAAGATGTGTTTATCAATATTCATATTGAGGAAGGTCCACAATATAAATTCTCAGGTTTTGCCGTCGCCGGCAATACGATCATACCCAAAGAAAAAATCGATGCCTTGATTCTGGTTAAAAAGGGTGAGGTCTTTTCGCGCAAGAAAGTAACGGAAAGCATCTCGGCCATTGGTCTTGCTCTGGGCGATGAGGGCTTTGGATTCCCGGCCATCAACGCAGAACCGCGTCTGGACGAAGAAAACAAGACCGTATTTATTACCTTTATGGTTGATCCTGGCCGCCATGTGTACGTTCGCCGAATCAATTTTCATGGTAATACCAAAACCGGTGACTACGTACTGAGAAATGTCATTCGCCAGGACGAAGGCTCACTGCTGTCGCTGCACAATATTAAAGAGTCTGAGCGTCAGCTGCGTGTTTTGGGCTATTTAAAAAACATCAATGTGAATACCACACCAGTACCGGGAACCAATAACCAGGTCGATCTGGACGTACAGGTTGAAGAGGCACCTTCTGCGGAGGCCAGCGCGTCTCTGGGGTATGGTACCAACGGCCCACAGGTCAACGCCGCATTCAATCAGCGCAACTTTATGGGATCAGGCCGCTCCATTGGTCTTAATTTTAATGCCAGTTACTGGGGTCAGGAATACTCGTTCAACTATTACAATCCGTTTTACACGAAAACCGGCGTGGGACGTGGCGTGAACGTATACTATCAAACCGTTGACCCAACACAGCTGGACGTTGCCTCATATTCAGCAGACCGGGTGGGGATTGATGTCAATTACAACCTGCTGCTAAGCGAAAACAGCAGCTTTCAGTTTGGGTACGGCTACCAAAATCTGCAAATCAAATCCGTCGGTGTGGTGCAGCAGATTCAAAATTTTGTAAACCTGTACGGCACTAATTTTAACGAAATACGTTTAACAACGGGCTGGAACCGTAACAGCTATGATCAGCTGCCTTATCCAACACGGGGAACCAATCAGCAGTTTACTGCATTGGCAGCCTTGCCTGGCACATCGGACTCGCTGTCTTACTACAAGACTTCCTATTCAGCGCGCCTTTATCAGCCTGTCACGCACGGATTTATTTTTTCAGTGCTGGGTAACGTAGCCTATGGTAATGGCTTTGGCGATCAGGGTCTGCCGTTCTTCGAAAACTATTACGCCGGTGGTATCGCACAGCCGGGTGGTCAGGTGCGTGGTTATGGCAGTTACTCTCTGGGTCCACAGGATAACTATGGCAATGCCATGGGTGCGAACTTCCTCGTCAGCGGCAGTGCGGCGCTTATTATGCCGTATCCTCTGAGTCGTGATAACGTGCGCACATCGGCATTTGTTGATGCTGGTAACGTGTTTGCCAGAGGCATTCCGGTTGCGCTGGCTGGTTCCGATTCGGGGCCACTGCGTTATTCTGCCGGTGTTTCTCTGGAATGGCGCTCACCGTTCGGGCCTTTGGCCTTCAGTCTGGCTCAGCCATTAAACAAACAACCTGGGGATGATACCCAGATATTTCAATTTACCTTATCCTCTGCGTTTTAAAGGGGTAGGGGAATTGTTCCCGGGTGGGATTATGAGCGAGCGATTTTAAAACACGGGTCCTGGAGCTGTTATGAAGAAGGTCAGCGAAGCAATCCACGTTCAGAGCGTTGGATTGTCGTTTCTTCGCTGGGCCGGCAGTGCCAGCGTTCCGATTTATTTGTTCGAGAATCGCTCGTTTGTGTCCTTGCTCAGGGAATTATTCAAGACCTGCTTGATTTTGTCGCAAGTAAATTTCAAGTATGTTAGCATCAGTGTCTTTCAATCAGGAGAAGCGTTATGAAACGTATTAGTGGTTTTGTTTTAGCCTTGTTGTTTGGATTTGGATCTTGTGGCGCTTTTGCTGATGGATCAAAAATTGGTGTGGTAGATTTGCAGCGCATCATGCAAACCTCTGCTCAAATGAAATCCATTCAGCAAAAGCTGGAAGGTGAGTTCAAACCCCGTCGTGACAAACTGGTCGCCATGGAAGATGGTTTGAAAAAAGATATGGAAAGATTCAAGCGCGATGCGGCTGTATTAAGCCAGTCACAAAAGAAAGAACTGGAAAAGAAAATCATAGCAACGCAACAGACATTTGAGCGTGAAGGTCAGCAATACCAGCAAGAGCTGAGCACGGCCAATAACGAAGCAATGGAAGAGCTGTATGGCAAAATTCGTAAAGCCATCGCCAAAGTAGCAGCCAATGATAAATTTGACCTGGTTCTGCAAAAAGACGCCGCCCCATTCAGTGATGCAAAATTGGATATTACTGATTTGGTTATGAAACAAATCGACTGATTTGTGTGAGACCGGTTTATACAGCTTCCCGGTTAGCCCATCTTCTGAATGGCGAAGTGCATGGTGACCCAGCACTTTCCATCCAGGGGGTGGCATCACTTTGCCTTTCAGACTCCCGCCAGCTGACTTTTTTCGATAATCCTGATTTTCTGCCTTTGCTCGAAGCCAGCAGGGCTGCTATTGTCTTGCTTCGTCGTGAATACGTTGCTCATTGTCCTGTTACCAGTATTGCTGTTGCCAACCCCAGAGAAAGTTTCTTAAGCGTTGTGGCGCTGTTCGCTTCCTCTTTGACTGAACCAAAACATAAACCGCTTATTCATGACAGCGCAATCATTGCTGAATCGGTTGTGTGCGGTCAGGCGGTTTCTGTTGGAGCCAATACGCACATTGCTGACAATGTCCAGCTTGGAGACCAGGTAACGATAGGGGCCGGCTGCCGAATTGGCGCTGGTGTCCGTATAGGTTCTGGTACAGTATTGGCTGATGGCGTTACGGTGCATGAAGGCACGATAATCGGTCGGAATGTCCGCATGGAAAGTGGGGTTGTGCTGGGCGCTGCGCCATTTAACTGTGTAAAAACACATGGCGTATGGGTGAACGAACCGGCCCTGGGTGGCGTTTTTATCGCCGATGACGTGATACTGGGTGCCAATACGGTCATTGCCAGAGGAACCATCGGAGATACCCTGATAGGCTGTGGTGTTCGTATCGATAACTTGGCTCATATCGCGCATGATGTTACCATTGGTGCGCATACGGCCATAGCAGGTGCTGCCATTATCGGAGCTTTTGTTACCACAGGCGCTCATTGTATTATCGGCGGAGGCAGCTGCCTTGCTGCCAGCGTCAGCCTGGCCGACGACGTTGTGATAACCGGAATGTCTACCGTGGCCCGTTCCATTGGCAAACCGGGTATCTACTCATCCGGCACCTATGTGACGGAGCACAGTCGCTGGCGTCGTAATGCGGCGAGGTTTCGTCGTCTGGATGAGTACGTCAGCCGATTGCTGCGCCAGGGAAGAGACAATAAGGCGAATTGAATTAACAAGAGAGATGTCACATGAGTGAATCCATAGATATTACGAAAATTCTTGATTTATTGCCTCACCGCTATCCATTTATTCTGGTAGACAGGGTGCTGGACTATAAACCATTTGAATATTTGACAGCCATAAAAAATGTTACTATCAACGAGCCATTTTTTATGGGACATTTTCCCGGCAATCCGATTATGCCTGGGGTAATGATGCTGGAGGCATTGGCTCAATCCAGTGCAATTTTGTCTAATTTGTCGCGGCAGCCTTCTGAAGGGCACGAGTTTCTGTATTTTTTTGCAGGAATTGACAACGCAAAATTCAAACAAATCGTCATTCCGGGCGATCAGCTCCGCCTGGAAGTTAAATTAATTGGACGTAAACGCGATTTCTGGCGTTTGCATGGAGAGGTCTTTGTTGGTGAAAAACTGGCCTGCTCCGCCGATTTAATGAGTGCATCAAAGGAAATTAAAAAGTGATAGATGAACGTGCAATGATCCATCCCTCGGCCAGACTCGCCGAAGGGGTAACCGTTGGTCCCGGCACCTATATTGGTGCGGATGTAGAAATTGGTGAAGGCACATGGATCGGCCCACATGTTGTAATTCAGGGACCGACTGTTATCGGCAAAAACAACAAAATCTTTCAATTTGCGTCGGTTGGTGATGAGCCTCAGGACATAACCTATCAGGGCGAGCCCACTCGGCTTGAAATTGGTGACAACAACATCATACGCGAATACTGCATGATCAGCCGAGGCACCGTAAAAGGTGGTGGGCTGACCCGCGTTGGCAATAACAACTTTTTTATGGCTTATGCGCATGTCGGTCATGACTGCATGGTTGGTAACCAGACCATCATGGTGAATTATTCGGCTCTTTCCGGGCACGTGATTCTGTCGGACTACGCCATTGTCGGAGCCTATGCCGCGATACATCAGTTTTGCCTGGTCGGCGCCTATGCGTTTATAGCGCGGGCAACCTATGTCACCAAAGACGTGCTGCCCTACGTCATGATCGCCGGACACACAACGTCTGCCTGTGGTATTAATACAGTTGGTTTACGGCGCCGTGGATTTTCCTCGTCGGCCATTGACCATTTGCGACGGGCCTATAAAATCATATTCCGTAAGGGGTTAACCGTACAGCAGGCGGTGGCTGAGCTGGAACAGATGCAGGCGGACTGTCCTGAAGTCATTCCCATGATCGATGCCCTGAATCAGTCAACACGCGGCATAGTACGGTAATCTGAGCGTGCTCAGCTCTTTACTGGTTGTAGCCCTTGGCGGTTCGCTGGGAGCGGTCTCACGCTACTCCGTGGTCGTATTATCTCAGGCCCTGCTGGGAGCGCGCTTTCCTTATGGAACCCTGCTGGTCAACAGCATGGGCTCCTTTCTGGCGGGCCTGTTAATGATGTTGGTCATGGAGCGATTGACTGACAGTGAGCCATGGCGTTTGTTTTTGATGGTTGGATTTCTTGGGGCCTACACCACGTTTTCCAGCTTTTCCTGGGAAACCCTGATGATGTTTGAACAGGGCGAACAGCTGAAGGCCGCTTTGAATGTCATATTAAATAACGTGGCCGCCCTTGCTCTGGTGTTTATGGGCGTGCAAGTGGGACGATGGATTGGAGGATAGCCAGGATGCAGGTAAAAGTTGTGCGAATTTATTTGAGTGAAGACTCGCCTCTGTTAAATACAATTTTTGATTATTTATACGAACAGAAAATCAAGGGAGCAACCTTGTTTCGTGGTACAAAGGGATTTGGTCACTCGCGCATCATGAGAGAAACAAGGCTCATGGACATGCATTTTAATCTCCCAGTCACGATTGAATTTTGCGATGAACCGGCCATTGTTGATGGCGTTCTGCGCCATTTTTCCGGGGAGCTGGAGCCCGGGCGTGTATTGTCCTGGCTTGCAGACGTCGCCGACAGTCTTTAGAACAATCGAGGTAAGTATGTTAGACCCCCAATTAGTGCGTGAAAAGCCCCATTATGTTGCTGAGCAGCTGGCTCTGCGTGGCAGCCATTTCGATGCCGATGCCTTTGTGCGCCTTGAAGAACAGCGTAAATCGTTGCAGGTAGCCACTCAGGCCTTACAAAATGAACGTAACCAGCGCTCCAAGGCGATTGGGCTGGCAAAGGCGCAGGGCCAGGATATCGCTCCTCTGCTGGAAGAGGTTAATTCCCTGGGGCACGAGCTTGAACAAAAAAAGCTTGAGCTGGATGCCTTGCTGTCGCAGATTGACGACATGATGCTGGCCCTGCCTAATCTGCCGCATCACAGTGTTCCCGAAGGGCGGGATGAATCAGCCAATGTCGAAGTTCGCCGCTGGGGAACACCGCCTGTGTTTTCGTTTGCACCACGCCCGCATGATGAACTGGGCGAGGCACTGGGGCAGATGGATTTTGCCACTGCGGTTAAAATCGCCGGCAGCCGGTTTGTGGTGATGAAGCAGGGCCTGGCCAGAATGCATCGTGCGCTGATCCAGTTTATGCTGAACACGCATACGCAGGAACACGGCTATGAGGAAATTTATGTTCCCTATCTGGTGAATGCCGACAGTCTGCATGGAACGGGTCAATTACCCAGATTTGAAAGTGATTTATTTAAACTGAGCGGCGAGCATGCTTATTATTTGACAGCAACAGCTGAAATCCCCGTGACCAATACCGTGCGCGATACCATCCTGGATGAGTCAGCCTTACCCATTCGTTACACCTGTCATTCACCCTGTTTTCGCAGCGAGGCTGGTTCCTACGGACGTGATACCAAAGGGATGATTCGTCAGCACCAGTTTGAAAAGGTTGAATTGGTCTGGATCACCACGCCCGAGTCGTCTTATGAGGCCCTGGAGCAATTAACCGGACACGCTGAGCGTATTTTGCAGGCTCTGGAGCTCCCGTATCGGGTGATGTCGCTGTGCAAAGGTGATATGGGGCGCAGCGCTGCCAAAACCTACGATCTGGAAGTATGGCTGCCCAGCCAGGATACCTACCGTGAAATTTCTTCCTGCTCCAATACGGAAGCGTATCAGGCGCGACGTATGAAGGCTCGCTATCGTCATCCGGAAACCAGGGAAACGGTTCTGGTTCATACCCTGAATGGCTCAGGTCTGGCGGTCGGCCGTACCCTGGTGGCGATAATGGAGAACTATCAGGATGAACATGGCAACATCCGGGTTCCGACGGTGCTGCAGCCTTACATGGGCGGGCTTAAGGTAATTAGCGCCTGAGGCCTGGTTTGGTCCTGGCCTGGCGTAGCCCGGATTAGGCGAAGCCGTAATCCGGGACTTGCACTACAACCCCAGCCAGCGGATAAAGCGATTGCTGGCCGTGAGCTTCACCGGTGCTTTTTTATCAAAATAAACGGTATAGCTTCGGTATGAGTTTTTACCATCGGGTGTGGACGCGTTGGTGCTGATATTTTGTATTTTCCCCATATCGACTATGTGCATCTTAGTTTCATAATATCCGTGGCTCATGACGATAAGGGGAATAACAAAAAATACATCGTTCAAATTGCCTTTGTTCTCTTCACGACTCAGGCTGGCAAACTCGTTGACGCTCAGAGCGATGTATTCCTGTTGTTCAATCTGTCTTCTGAGCATGCGTGTCAACGGTGCTTTGGTTTTGAATACCTGCTCGTAGCGATCAGCACTCATCACCGCAATCGGTTCATTTTCTTCCCGACGATTATTTTTATTCAGGTCAGCGAACAGAATCTCATCGCGTAACTCATTTTCCTGAACGTTGGGCAGAGTTGGAATATCCGGACTGGTGGCCTGTCGTACCGGTGGCTGGATATCGCAGGTCAGGAATTTTGACTTCACAAACCAGGCGTCACTGGGATAATAGACGACCATCAGTGAATTGTTTTTGATGGTATTGATGATGGGCTCGTACAAAGTCAGCGGCAGAGCAGGGCAGCCCCAGCTTCGACCGGCGCGGCCGTATTTTTTTATAAACTGCTCGTCTACATACCAGCCGCCATGCATGACGACGGCACGATTGGAGGCGTTGTCGTTAAAGCTTCTGTCCAGACCGGACAGGCGCAGGGACAGGCCCTCGCGCCCGTAATAGGACTTTTCTGTTTTGTAAACACCGATGCTGCTGGCTTTGCTGTCGTAGGTGTTGGAAAAATAGGTCGAGAGCAGCTCTCCCGACTTAATGCCATGCGACACGTAAGTATTATACAGAAGCCTGTTGGCTTTTAAGTCGAATACCCACAAGCGTTTTTCGCTGGATGGTAAAGAGTAATCGATAACCGTGAGAATTGTATTACGATCAACATTGTATTCGTTGGCGCATTTCAGACTGGTGACAACCTTATCAATTACCGATGTGTTAAGCGTGGGGGCCTCTTTATGCAGCATGGCCCGCAACTCACTCAGAGCCTGATGGCTGATTTTCGGGTAATGATAACCGGTGCGCGCGAACAAGGTGATGTTATTTATGATGTTACCATCATTGTCCGGAGCAGGTGCCTCAATGCTCAGTGCCGGTTGAGAAAAACAAGCCGATGCGACAGCTAATGCCCATAGCAGATTCTTTCTCATGGTCGGTTCCTAGTGTTGTTTTTTTAGTCCCTGTGTATTAACTATAGCTTAAAACAGGAAGGATGCGCGTTCGATAATAATCTATTGATTTTATATTCAGATTCCTGTTTTATATAAAAGGGAATTTCATCTGACATAAGGAATGTGTATGGATATAGTAAATGTGATTATTCAGCTGATCAGCGGCGTGTTTGGTGGTAATGCAGCGGGTTCAGCCATGAAAGACAAGAGTCTGGGGGCCGTAGGTAATTCTATTATCGGTCTTCTGGGTGGTGGACTGGGTGGTTTTATTCTCCAGCTGATTCAGGGAACGGCCGCTGCCGGTGCAACAAATTTCAATATTGAATCCATTATTGCCAGCGTTATCAGCGGTGGTGCTGGTGGTGGCGTGCTGACTGCGATTATTGCCTTTATTAAAAGCGCCATGAAAAAATAACCGTGTTTATGCTTATTCAAAATCGATCCCTGCGGATCGATTTTTTTTGCCTGAAAATTTAAAAATGAATATCAATTCATTGTAAAATCTAATAAATTATCAGCTTGTATTATCCAGTAAGGAAAGCAGATGAGAGCATGGTATGCGGGGTTAGGCCTTGCAGGGTTGTTGGTTTCCATCACCAGTGGCGCTGGCAGCATGGGTGCTGTTCAGGAGGAGCCGCCTCAGATTAATACCAGCAGTTGCGGTAAGTTAATCACCCTTAGCTTCGGGCCAGCCTGGTACAACCAGGGTTCAGATGTGGTCAGAACCTTTCGCTTTCCCAACGAGCTTACTTTCGTTCCAAAGGATGTGTCTGGTGTGGTCGGAAGCAGTGAACTCTTTTTTGCCCTAAGCAGACCGCTGGATAATCACGTTTCCGGCCAACTCGGAATAGCCATCGGATATAACGGCAATGCCCGACAGGAAGGAACGCTGTTTATCGGCGAACCGCCGTTCCTGGCATCTGGCTATTCATATCAGGTCAGCAATGCCCGCGTCGCCCTGAAAGGTAAGCTGGTCGCTGACTGGGGTTATGTTGTGCAACCTTATTTCAGTGCCAGCGCCGGTGTAGGGTTCAACCGTTCCTGGAATTATGGTTATGATGTGCCTTCTTCGGCATTTCTGCCTTTACCGGATATACGACCCTGGCTGGCTGATAATACCACTGTAGGCTTCAGCTACACCGCTGGCCTGGGTGTGCAGGCCAATCTTAGTGCAAACTGGCAGGCGGGTGCCGGCTATGAATTTACAGACTGGGGAAAGACCAATTTCAGTCGGTTGCGGGTACAGCAGGTCAATCGCCTGACACGCTATCTGTATACCAGTAATTTCTATACCAATGCCTTGCAGCTCAGCGTAACCTATAAATTTACTGACGCACCAAACTACGGTTAGGACAACATGCCACATATCACTCTGGAATACAGCAGCAACGTCAGGCAACCGGTCGATCTGCGACCGCTGTTTGACGATATTCACCAATTATTGACCCGTGAACTGCCGACACAGCTGTCGAGCTGTAAAAGCCGGGCCTTGCCCTGTGAACAATACCTGCTTGGCGCGGGAGAACCGAATGTGGCTTTCGCTCATTTGCATATCAAGATAATGGCAGGGCGCTCGACCGAGAAAAAAACGTATCTGGGGCATGTATTGCTCGAAATGATGAATCAGTTCTTTCGCCTCGATGCGGCACATCTGGATCTGCAGTTATCCGTCGAAATTGAGGATCTTGATCCATTCTATTTTAAAAAACAGGCCAATGTTGAGTAGCCTATAATTTCAGGGTGGCAGGGTGCTATGAATCAGGATGAAAAGCGAAGTGTCGTTGCGGGGTTATACGGTAATGCTCTCGAATGGTACGATTTTATGCTGTACGCCAGCTTCGCGCCTCTCTTTGCCCGTTATTTCTTTCCCCTGCATGTGCCTTTTCTGTCTCTGCTGGCTACGTTTGCGGTATTTGCCATCGGTTTTCTGGTGCGCCCTCTGGGTGGAGCCCTGCTCGGCCAGTACGCAGATCGTTCCGGGCGGCGCAGGGCGCTGATTGTTTCGGTTTCTGTCATGAGCCTGTCTACTCTGGGGATTGCTCTGTTGCCTGGCTATGATACCGCAGGTATCGTCGCACCAGTTTTGTTTGTGTCCTTACGCCTGATTCAAGGGTTGGCTGTGGGAGGGGAATTACCCGGATCAGCCACGTTTTTGATAGAACACATGCCTTCAGACAAGCGGGGGTTTGCTGGCAGTCTGGTGCTAAGCACGGCATTCATGGGTATTTTTTTCGGCTCATTTGTCGCCTCGATTTTAAGTCATTTTTTCAACGATGACTATCTGCTCAGCTGGGGATGGCGCTGGGCGTATCTCGCGGGCGCGGCGCTGGGTGCATATGGTATTTATCTGCGCATTCACAGTGTTGAATCATCGGTATTTCTAAAAGAAAAAACAGGGACGGATTTGCCGGTTAAAATGCTGTTTTCATCGCATAAAATCAACCTGCTCCTGGCCGTCGTGTTTACGAGTATCATGGCCATAGGTAACTATATTCTGGTCGCTTATGTCACGACCTTTCTGGTGAAGTCAGAAGGTTTTCCCTTAAGAGATGTTCTGACTGTCAACTTTCTGGCTCTGCTGTTGATGACCATCGGCATACCGTTTATGGGTCTGCTGTCCGATAGAGTGGGGCGAAAGCGGGTGTTCCTGGCCGGTCTGTCAGGCCTGATACTGGGTATTTTTCCTATATTTTACCTGTTGATCAGCCATAACTGGTGGCATGTCCTGTGGGCTGAGCTACTGCTTGGTCTGCTGCTGTCCCCGATTAATGCGACTGTACCGACCCTGCTGGCTGAAATGTTTCCAACAGCTGTCCGCGCCAGCGGTGTTTCCATGGGCTACAACATAGGCCAGGCTGTTTTTGGTGGTACGGTGCCCCTGGTTGCTCTGACTCTGGTGGAATACACAGGAAACAGGATGTCACCCGCCTGGTATATTTTAGCGGTATCGCTCGTCGTTATTACGCTGGCGTTTTCCTTACAGAAACACTGGCAAAAAAGTTTAATATAATTCTTAATGAGAATAATTATTATTATCAACAGGCTAGGTGTCTTTTGGTTCTAAAATAAAACATTGTGATCTAATTTTCTCTCTTGCTATCTGTCGACATTTTCATGAAAATCGATCGGCTAATCGTTCGATAGTCATCTGTATCATTAATATTGGGGTGTTTTGTGACAAAAGAGGAAATTCTGGCTGAACTGAAATCGATCAACGATCTGGAGTTCGCGATCGAAAAACGCATGCGCGAGGGAACGACAGCTGTCAAGGATTCTGATGGGGTGGAGCTGACCAAAAAAGCTATTGATAAGCGTGTCAGGGTACTTGCCCGTGACCTAATGGCACGTTATCCCGATGCCAACCCGCTGCTGGTTACCGTGTTAGATGGTGCCTTACCCTTTGCAGCTGATATGCACAACGCTCTCAGTCGCCGGGGCTACTCATTTAACTTCTCGAGCATAACAGCCAGTAGTTACGGGGCCAGTATGAGCTCGTCTGGTTGTGATGTGCTTATTGGCGCCATGCCAAAGATGCCGGTTGCGGGTCGAACAGTTATCATTGTTGATGAAGTATACGATACGGGTAAAACCTGTGCAGCGATCCGAGATAAATTTACTCAGGCTGGAGCAATTGGTGTCGCGGTGCTGGTGCTGATCGATAAAAAACAGCCCCGACCAGAGTGGGGCGATCCGGAGTTCGCCGGTTTTCAGATTGATCCCAGGCCGTTTATCGTGGGTAAAGGGCTCGACTATGCTGGAATGCTGCGCAATGAGCCCTCAATACGGGCCGTTGACGTAAGCACCCTGCCTACGCCAGAGGAACAGCTGATCCGAGCAAGAAAACAAGACCTTATTAATGCGCTCCAAATGTTGAAACGCAATGAACCCATTCCCACCATCAAGGCAAGAACGTCGCCGCGTTTCTCCCTTAGTGGTTCAGTTGGTTCATCGTCGACACGTTTGCCACATACTGGTTCATCTGGTTCGTCCTCGCCTCGCACGCCGTCTGGACCCTCTCCCCATATCTCCGGCTTTTTTTCAAACCCGGATTCGCCTGGGTTTGCCGATGCTTTCAGCGGTCTTTTGTTCGGACCCGGCCAGGAATCAAAAGGCCCTGGGGTCTGAAGGAGACAGGGCTGTAGCAGGACAAACCTATCCCAGTGGTTGTTATTTGCAGGATCTGACTGAACCGCGACCGTCAGGAAGCGGAAGTTTTATGATCCTGCTCTGCAGAAAGCTCCACAGGATGCGAACCTGGAATTTCCGCTTCCTGACGGTCGCGGTTCGGATCCCGGGAGCCATGCAAATAAATAGCCCAACTGAGATGACAGTGATACCATTTATCGAGCCGGGATTGGCAGACAAGGATATTGATTGATGTAAGGATGCGGTGCTCCCATGAAAGAGGAAACAAATGGATTTGTGTTACTGGTGGCGGTCATTGCCGGTTTTGGTGGTTTTTTGTTTGGTTACGACTCCAGTGTCGTGGCTGATATGAAGGATCAGGTGATGCAGCAGCTGTCCCTGACCGATTGGCAGTGGTCCAAAATCGTCAGTTTCAGTCTGCTCGGTGCGGTGTTTGGCATTCCGCTGAGCGGCATGATTTCCGATCGCCTGAGCCGGCGTACGCTGTTGATTCTGGTGGCCCTGGGCTTTATCGCCGGCACAGCCCTGTGCGCGCTGGCCAATGATCTTAATACCCTGCTCTGGGCACGTGTCCTGATTGGTGTCTGTATGGGCATCGCATCGTATGTTACTCCACTGTTTATCGCAGAAATTGCGCCCCCCGCAAAACGAGGTGCGCTGCTCCTGATCAACGGTCTTGCCATTACATTTGGACAGGCCATAGCCTTTTTATCCGGTTATTTTTTACACGACACGGCCGCATCGAGCTGGCGCCTTTTACTCTGGATAGGGATTTTGCCTGCCCTGATTTTATTTTTTGGTATGTTTTGGGCGCCTCATTCGCCACGATGGATATTGCAACGTTACGGCGAAGACGCAGCGCTGCGTGTTTTAAAACGCATACGTGCCAGCAACGCAGATGTTATGGCGGAGATGGCGGAAATCACCAGCCTGCCGGTCGCTCAAACGTCCTGGCGACAGCTGTTCAAAGTACCGGTTGTATTTGTTTTGCTGGTCGGGATGGGCCTGGGTGTTTTCCAGCAGTTTTCTGGCATCAGCGCCATCATGTACTACGGCCCGGTTATTTTTAAATCTGCCGGTTTTGCTTCCATGAAAAACGCGATTCTGGCGACGTTTGGTATGGGGCTTATCAATTTTGCCGCCACCGCCTTTACCCTGTTAACGGTGGATCGTTTCGGCCGTCGCGCGCTGCTGTTACACGGAACCTTTATTGCGGCACTGGGCCTGTTTGCTGTCGCGGCGCTGTTTTACTGGAACGTCCCCAATCTGCCTTTATCCGTCTTTATGGGTTTGTCCTGTTATGTCATCGGCTATTGCATCAGCGTGGGTTCTCTGTTCTGGGTAATTGTTTCTGAAATTTACCCCATGCACGTACGCGGTCTGGCCATGAGCATGGCCACGGTGACCCTGTGGGGCGCAAATTTCCTGGTTTCTATCTCATTTCTTGAACTCTATCAGACCGCGGGCGAAAGTCTGTCCTTCATGATATTTGGTGGGATCTGTCTGCTGGCCTGTGCTTTTGTGTACCGATTCGTACCGGAAACCATGGGCGTATCTCTCGAAAAAATTGAAGACAATCTGGCGGCTGGATTACGCATGCGCGATCTTGGGCGGGTGATTGACACCCGGCGACATAAAAAACAACGAATACTCACACTGGAAGAACCATCATGACTCAAAACAAGGCAAGTAACAGATGTCGCATCGGAGTAATCGGTGCGGGACGAATTGGTAAACTGCATGCGGAAAACATTAAATACCGTCTGCCGCAGTTTGAACTGCTGGCCATAAGCGATCCGCAACTGGATCGGGACTGGGCTGGCTCTTTATCAATTCCCTTCACATCTGCTGACGCAGATACCCTGATTCAGCATCCTGATCTGGATGCCCTGTTGATTGCCTCGCCTTCCGGCTGGCATATTGAGCAGATCAAGGCTGCCAGCGAGGCTGGGAAAGCCATTTTCTGTGAAAAGCCTCTCGGACTTAAAGAAAGTGAGTGTCTGGAGGCTCTGCGAGTGGTTGACGCGAATGGAAGTCTGCTGCAACTGGGATTTAACCGCCGTTTTGATCCGGGTATTGCGTCGCTGCAGGCACGGGTACAGAAAGGGGAAATCGGTACGCCGCAGATCGTGCGCATTACCTCGCGGGATCCTGCCTGCCCGCCAAAAGGCTATGGTGCTACATCGGGCGGCTTGTTTATGGATATGAGTATCCACGATTTTGACATGGCGCGCTTTGTGACGGCCTCAGAGGTGGTAGAAGTGTACGCCAGCGGTGCGGTGTTGATCGATCCGGATTTTGAAACATGGAACGACGTTGACACAGCAATTATTCAACTGCGATTTGCCAGCGGCGCTCTCGGTGTTATCGATAACAGCCGTCAGGCCGTTTATGGCTACGATCAGCGCGTGGAAGTGTTTGGCTCAGAAGGCATGCTGCTGGCCGATAACCAGGTTGAAAACCGGGTAACACATTACACCCGCGAGCATTCCCGGCAGGCCAAACCCCTGTATTTTTTCCTCGAACGCTATCAACAGGCATTCACAGCGGAACTGAGCGCATTTTATGATGCCTGGGCAAATAAAAAAGCCAGCCCTGTTTCCGGCTGGGATGCCCTGCAGGCCATGCGAATTGCCATGGCCGCACAACAGTCACTGCAGACGAATGCTCCGGTTCGTCTGACAGATATCCAGTCATCGTGAGGAGTCTCAGGATGAGTACAAAAACCATAGACTATGATGCCCGGCGCCCGATTGATCTTATCTGCATGGGGCGCGTGGCCGTCGATTTATATGCTGAACAGATTGGCGCAAGTCTGGCGGATGCACAGAGCTTTCGTAAATACCTTGGTGGCTGCGCCGGTAATATTGCCGTTGGCAGTGCACGTCTTGGCCTGAGCAGCATGATGTTTTCCTGCGTCGGTGCGGATGAGATGGGGCGTTTTTTAAAGAAAACCCTGCACGCGGAAGGCGTTGCCACCGATCTGCTGTTTGAAAGCGCTGAACATTTAACCGGTCTGGTGCTGCTCGGTGTTAAACCGCCTCATGAATTTCCCCTGATGTTTTATCGCCGTGACTGCGCTGACATGCAGTTGAAGGCGGAGCAGGTAGACGCAGCGTGGATGGCCCAGGCCAAAGCCTTATTGATTACTGGTACGGCATTATCAACCGACAGTATGCGCACTGCCACCTGGCAGGCGGTACGGGTGGCCCGGGAAAATGGTACGGCCGTGGTGTTTGATCTGGATTATCGACCTGTTTTATGGGGGCTGACCACGGCGGGTAATGGGGAAGCGCGTTACATCAGAGCTCAAGAGGTCTCTGCGGTCTACCAGGAGATTCTTGCTCAGTGTGATTTGATTGTAGGCACGGAAGAAGAAATTGCGCTGGCGGGCGGCCATGACGCGCTGCCGGACGCGCTGGCAGCGCTGCGTCGGCATACCCAGGCCAGCATCGTGGTCAAACTGGGCGAGAAGGGCTGCCAGGTGCATTCAGTTGATCGACGTGCGCCAATTGATTCCGAACCGTTCCCCGTTGAGGTGTTGAACGTACTTGGAGCCGGAGATGCGTTCATGTCTGGCTTGCTGCGCGGCCTGCTGCGCGGTGAATCCTGGCAGCAGGCCTGTCGTTTTGCCAATGCCTGTGGCGCGCTGGTGGTGACCCGACATGGCTGTGCTCCGGCCATGCCTTTCTGGGATGAGCTGCGTTATTTTATGCAGGAATATCCGGCTGATCCGCTCGTCTGGAAGCGCCTCGGATCCGGGCTGCAACGCCCACAGACGGCTGTTATTAAGCAGGATGGTCCCTTTCCGGATGGCCTGACAAGAATCGTGGACAAAGACGCGGTGGCTCATCCTACGGGTATGAATTTCTCTGCGGTAAAGCTGCGCATGGGCGAACAGTTTGTCACTAATGTGGATCTTGAGTTTGCGGCTTTACTGATGACTGGCCGGGTGCGTTTTCATTTTGCCGGGCAGTGCGTTGAAGCCGAGCGGGTGGATTATTTTGCTCAGGCACCGCTGGTGCTGCACTGTCCAAGGGCTACGCCAGCGCGTATTGAGGCCTTGAGCGATTGTGAAGTTCTGCTGATTGAAACCGAGAACGATCAGGATTTCGAACCCATGTTTTTTGATGAGTCCAATATGCTGGAGCTGGATCATCGTGGTCAGGAACTGCTTGAAAATACCTCCTACCGCATCGTGAGAACCGTGTTTGACAAGCGTAATCGGCCAGAGTCGAATCTGGTGGTGGGGGAGATCATTACTTTTCAGGGGCGCTGGTCAAGCTACCCGCCGCATTACCATTCTCAGCCAGAGATTTATCATTATCGTTTCTCTGAGCCGCAGGGCTTTGCCTTTGGTGAGAATGGCCAGGAGCCGGTGCGTATTGAGCATAATGACACCTATCAGATAGCTGAAGGTCAGGAGCACGCCCACTGTACTGCTCCCGGTTATGCGCTATACACACTCTGGTTTATTCGCCATGAGCCGGATAATCCCTACATCATGCCGACTTTTCGTCCGGAACATGAGTGGACACGGCAGCCATCATCCAGGCATCGTGTATGGAAACAGGAGAGTCGGGTATGAACACGGTCCGCTTAAGCATGGCGCAGGCTCTACTGCGCTTTATGGCCAGTCAATACGTTGTCATGGATGGGGTTGAGCATCGTTTTGTGCAGGGTGTATTCGGTATTTTTGGTCACGGCAATGTCACCGGCCTTGGTGAGGCGCTGGAGTATGATGCGCATGGTTTAACCTATTATCAGGGGCATAATGAGCAGGGCATGGCTCATGCAGCAACGGCTTATGCCAGGCAAAAAAACCGCCTTGGGATCCTGGCCTGCACCTCATCGATAGGGCCTGGAGCAACCAATATGATCACGGCTGCGGCTACCGCCACGACCAACCGCATTCCTTTGCTGCTCCTGCCGGGCGATATATTTGCATCGCGCCAGCCGGACCCTGTTTTGCAGCAGTTGGAGGTAACGCATGATTATACGCTGTCAGTGAATGATTGCTTCAAGCCAGTAAGCAGGTACTGGGACAGAATTTCCCGTCCCGAGCAATTAATGACGGCCTGTCTGAACGCGTTTCGAGTGCTGACTGATCCGGCTGAAACCGGAGCGGTAACCCTGTGTCTGCCCCAGGACGTGCAATCGGAATCCTTTGATTATCCGCTGTCATTTTTTGCCAGACGACTCTGGCATATTGAGCGAGAGCCGGTATCAGAGAGAGCGATTAACGAGGCGCTGGCTTTACTTACGCAGGCGAAAAAGCCGTTAATCATCGCTGGTGGTGGCGTGCATTATTCCCTGGCCTGCGATGAGCTGGCTGCCTTCTCGCTGAAGCACGATATTCCGGTGGTTGAAACTCAGGCTGGTAAGAGCGCCCTGCCTTTTACTCATCCCATGAACCTCGGAGGGCTCGGCGTAACGGGATCGGCAGCTGCCAATATCGTCGCCGCTGAAGCGGATGTGATACTGGTGCTTGGTTCGCGTCTTCAGGACTTTACAACCTCGTCCAAATGGGGCTTTCAGCACAAGGCCTGTCGGCTGATTCATTTGAATGTGAGCCGATTTGATGGCCTGAAAATGGACGGCCTGCTATTGAAAGGGGATGCGCGATGTGGCCTGGCGCAGTTATCGCAGGCACTGGATACCTACCAAAGCCCGCCAGAGTATCGCAGTCAGGTTCGTCAGGTGCGCAGTGAGTGGCATCAGGAGCTCGCGCGTGTGTGTCATCAGCCGGAAGAAGCGCAGGCTGGTCTGCATCAAACCGCGGTTCTGGGTGAGCTGAATCGCTGCGTTCGCGAGGAGGATGTGATCGTTGCCGCAGCCGGCAGTCTTCCCGGTGACCTGCATCGCCTCTGGCAATCGAAAGCGGCCAAGGACTATCATCTGGAATACGCGTATTCCTGTATGGGTTACGAAGTGGCTGCAGGTCTTGGTGTGCGCCTGGCCAAGGCTGACGCACCCGGTGAAGTGTACGTTCTGGTCGGGGATGGCAGTTTTATCATGATGCACTCGGAATTACTGACCAGCATTCAGGAACGGAAAAAAATAACAGTGCTGGTGTTTGATAATCATGGCTATCAATGCATTCGCAATCTGCAGGAATCCAACGGCAGCCAGGGCTTCGGTAACGAGTTCCGTTATCGAGACGCCGTGACAAAGCGTTTGACCGGGCCGTATCTTCCCATCGATTTTTGCCAGTATGCCGCGGCTCTGGGCGCCAAAACCTTTTACGTTGATCGTTATGAGGCGATCGCATCGGTCATGGAGCAGGCAAAAGCTGAAACGGAATCCTGTGTGATCGTGTTGCCGGTACTGCCCAAAACCATGAGCCAGGGTTATCACAGCTGGTGGCGGGTCGCGGTGACAGACGTGTCGCAGTCCCAGGACGTTCGGGCCGCTTATCAAAAAATGAGCGAACAGCTGGAAAAAACAAGAGCATATTAGGGTGATTATATGAATATGAAACTGGGTATCGCACCGATCAACTGGTGCAACGACGACGATCCTTCCCTGGGCGCGGATATCAGCTTTGAGCAGTGTATCAGCGAGATGGCTCAGGCGGGTTATGTGGGTACAGAAATGGGTAATAAATACCCACGTAACACGCCGCAACTGCAGCGGTCGCTGGCTGACTCCGGACTGCAACTGTCCAGCGCCTGGTTCAGTACGTATTTCTCAGAGCCGGACAGATACCAGGAAACCCTGTCCCGCTTTCTGGATCATTTGAGTTTTATGCGTGCGATGGGCGCCTGCTACATTAATATTTGTGAGTGCGGCCATGCGATACAGGGCACGGAACTGCCCATCCTGGGTTTTGACAAACCGCAGTTCAATCAGCAGCAATGGGGGGCTGTGAACCGTGGCCTGCATGCTATTGGCCGGATAGCTCATGATCACCATATGCAGCTGGTCTATCATTATCACGCAGGTACGGGGGTGTTCACGGAAGCTGAAATTGATTTTTTGATGAACAACACCTGTCCGGATTTGCTGTCTTTGCTGCTCGACACGGGGCATGCTGCCTTCGCAGACATTGATCCGCTCGATTTGATTCAAAAGTACGGTCAGCGTATTCGTTATGTGCATTTGAAAGACGTCAGACCAGAGGTGTTGCGTGAGGTGAGCCGCCATAGCATGAATTTCATGGACGCTGTGAGGGCAGGGGTGTTTACGGTTCCTGGCGATGGCTGTCTGGATTTCGTTTCGGTGTTGGGTGCCTTGCGGAATGCCGGTTATCAAGGCTGGTTAATCGTCGAAGCCGAGCAGGATCCTGCCAAAGCCATTCCGCTCGTGTATGCAAAAAAAGCATACGAACATTTGAATGGGATTATGGCGGCCTGGTAAGAAATATTACCCGAACAGAAACCTGCGCTCTGTGCGCAGGTTTCTGTTCGGGTGATATTTATTCATCAAAACCCTTCCAGAACCACTTTACCCAGCGAGCGTCCACCTTCGATTTGCTGATGAGCCCGGCGCAGATTTTCTGCGTTGATGGTCCCCATCGTTTCATTCAGAGTGGTTTTGATTTTTCCGCTGTCCACCATATCGGCCACCCGGGTTAAAATATGATGCTGTTCAATCATGTCTGGTGTGTGAAACATCGAGCGGGTGTACATCATCTCCCAATGTATGGAGATGCTTTTGAGCTTGAAAAGTTTGAAATCCATGCTGACCGGATCATCAATCAGGGCGAATCTGCCCTGCGGTTTGAGACATTTAACCAGCTCCTCCGCATGCTGATCACTGTGTGTCAGGCTGATGACGTAATCCACTTCCTTAATGCCATGTGCCTGCAGCTGTTCCAGCATCGGGGCGTTATGATCGATAACCAGGTCCGCGCCGTTGTCTCTGACCCATTGCTGTGACTCTGGACGTGAAGCGGTGCCAATGATCTTAAGAGACGTGAGCTGTCTGGCCAGTTGCACCAGAATGGAGCCCACACCACCCGCAGCACCGGTTATCAGCAGGGTCGAGTGTTCAGTGCGGTTGATTTGCAGTCTGTCAAATAAGAGTTCCCAGGCGGTCAGGGTGGTCAGGGGCAGGGCGGCCGCTTCGGCGTCTGTCAGGCTTTTGGGTTTCAGCCCGACGATGCGCTCATCGACCAGATGGAATTGGCTGTTGCAGCCGGGGCGGGTCAGATCGCCAGCATACCAGATCTTGTCACCGGGTTTAAACAGACTGACCTTGTCACCCGTTTCGCGGACGATGCCAACCGCATCCCATCCCAGTATTTTCATTTGATCCGCTTCAGGACTGACCCGGGAGCGGATTTTGCAATCGACCGGGTTCACGGCAACAGCGCTGATTTCAACCAGTAAGTCGTGTCCATGAGCTTCTGGTTTTGGCAGGATAACATCAGTAAGAACATCAATATCGCCGGCTTTTTGATAGGCAATGGCTTTCATGGGGAATCCTGAGTGATAGAAAAAATGACATGCCCCGCCCAAGCGGAGCATGTTGAAAAGACAAGATTATTTGTTGCGCATGGCAAAAGCAAGGAAAATATAAGTCCAGCCGTCAACCAGCAGTTCGATAGCGATAAACAGGCCAATCACCCACAAACCGCTCCATGGCCAGTGTGCCAGGATAATGATACCCAGAACGATAGCGGTCAAACCAGCCAGCAGCAGCCAGAACCATCCGCCCACATGACGCAGCGAGAAGGCCATCATGAGACGTGCCACACCAATAATGATTAATACCCAGGCAATCATGGCGGTTATCATGGTCGATGCCAGTATCGGATCGTAAATGACGAGGCCGCCAGCCACAATGTAGAGCAGGGCTATCAGCGCATGCCAGATCATGGCTTTCCATTCCTTGCACTGTGACAGGTCAAAGAGCTGCGACACACCGGCGATCACCAGCAGAACGCCAAGGAACATGACGCTGACGAGCGTTAGCCCAACGACCATGCCCATGCCAATTCCACCGAGGATAACAAACAAAATGCCCAGACCGAGCAACCACGTCCAGCTGCGTTTCAGGTTGGCAGGTGCCAACTCCATTTCAATCTTTGTGTTTTCCATGTTATTTCCTTATTTATGAACAAATAGCACAGGATGTTTCCCTTATAACTATAGTATAGATTGTGGTGAAAAAGGTATTTTTTTGCGGTTGGGCTGGCTCCCGGATTACGCTTCGCTAATCCGGGCCACATAAATTAATTGTCCATATTCAAATTGACTCTATCCGAAAATCCTGGCTCACATTATTTGCACCTGGGCTCAAATTCAAATAATGATTTTATCGCCAGACCCCGTCCACCAGAAACACGCTCGTTTTTCTGGTGGTACTATTTTGAATTGAGGGATTAATATACATTTTTGTTAAAATCGATGACATATAACTTAAAATACGATATTATTGCTCAATTTAAGGGCGTTTTATGAAAAGCAAACTGGAAGAAACAAAGGCGGGTGAATTACCATTTGATGGCGATAACCATCAACCTATACAGCAAGGGGCGACTTCTCAGGGTTTACCTGGCTCATCAACTGATTCATTTTTTGCGCAATCACGTTTCGCATCTCAATTGCCAGTATTATTCAATACAAACGACTCAATCAATACAACCAGCGCGGTAGCCATCAAGCGCCCCACTTTGGCCGAATGTTTTGATCGAAATAGAGGAAATCGCGTATCAAGGGAATCGATAAGACGTGCTGTGGAATCTGGCTCACTGGCTGCTGTACAGGAAATTGTTGAAATGGGAGCCGATGTTTTTCCAGAAAATTCATATTATCAAATGGGTAACAATGAACCTATACGAATAGCGGTTGAGAAAGGTTATTTGGACATTGCAGAGTATCTCCTCAGTCAAGGCTCCATATCCAATAACTCAAAATGTGTGGGAAGTTTAACCTTTGGGAATCTGCGGTACAGATGCTGGCTGGAAGATTTGGCTGCAAAAGATCAGTTGGACATGATGGAATTGCTTATTAAATATGGGGCGGATGTAGGTGGAGCATTACAAACAGCAGGCAATGCTTTTCATATCACCATGGAGGATAGTAAACGGCTATTAGCCGACTCTTCTTTAACACAAGTTCAAAAAGACAAACTCAATCAAATTAGATTGGAAGCGAAACAGCATTATCAAAAAGTTTACAGGATTTTATTTGATTACGCACAAGGATGCGGATTCACCAATAAAAAATCTATAACTTTACCTTTTCCATATCTGCGTTATATAGATATTTCCGGATTTAATTTCATTGGTGTATCTATCGATGGGGTACCGGTTACCAAAGAAAAATTAAGGCAGTCAGGCTGTACAGGTGCTGACAATGCCCTGGTTACATTGGATGACCTGGCCCGGCTTGAGGATATTGGAAGACGTGAAAAATTGGAAAACAGATTAAAAGCTGCCATGAACAGGGAAGGACAATTAATTTCTGATGATGGAGTTGTTAATTTGGTGCCACTTTTTTATGCTGCAAAATCAGGCGATGTTCCGGTCGTCCAAACGCGTTTGATGGCAGGTGCAAATCCTAATCTGCATCCCTATGGCAAATATTCACCCATTTATTATGCTGCTCAAAACGGGCATCATGAATTGGTCACGATGCTTGCCTTGCATCCCGAAATCAAGGACGAAGATGTGATGGAAGCACTTAATCGCGCGAAAGAGAAAAAACAGGTGGAAATAGCAGAATTTCTCAGTTCCAGGCTAGGTACTGAAGCACGTGGAGAAGGGGGAAATACCCCCTTGTTGAATGCAGTTCGTCACTCTGATCTTGCTGATGTGATACGGCTGCTTGCCAGAGGCGCTGATGTCAATGCAGAGAATAACGCATATGAAACTCCACTTGTATGGGCTTTGAAAAAGAGTATCTTTGATAATACAGAAGATAAAATTCAGATTTTAAAACTTTTATTGGATAATCAGGCAAAAATAAAGAAGGATGATATAAAAGAAGCTGCAAAGAGTAGTGATCCCATGGTGTTTTCATTGGTTGTTGAAGCGGCTAAAAAGCAAAATCCAAACTGGCAGGAGTTGATATCCAGTGATATTTTGTTTTCAATTCTTGACAGTAACAGGCAATGTATAGCAAAACTGGAGATACTCAAATCCAACGGCATCCGTTTTGATTGCCAGAATCCGAAGGGTAATTCTTTATTGCATAAGTCGCTCAAATTATTAATTGCAGCCGCTGCAGATGTTGTTTATACCAACTTGAAAGAGTTTAATTCATTTCCACAAAACATTTTAGAGACAACTACAAATAAATATATGTTAAGGAAACAATCCTCCTTTTATGAGAGATTGCAATTAGTTGATTATTTGTCAGATGAGGGGCTAAGGCCTTCGCAAATCAATTCACGGAATCAGGATTGTTTATCACTCTTGTTCACGCATAGATTTCACTTCTTGCCAGTTACGGTGTTAGACAAATTATTCGATAATTTTATCAAGGACCGCACTGACGATAGAAATGAATCTTTGGGAGCTTTGCTAAATTCTACTTACACGCAATTGAAAGGTAAAATTCAGGGTGAGCTTGGAGAGATTCGATCTAGCTATAGACACTTTGATAGGAGAAGCGCCAGGGCTCTGGAGCAAGAGCTCACTGTTCTCAATAGGGCTTATCAGCATCTGGATCACTTATGTAAAGAGGCAGGTCAAAAAATGCAGAGCGAAATTTGAATGAATCCAACAGGCACAGGCTGGGCTGTTAAGCCCGGCAACCTAGTGCCTTATCAATATTCAATCTTTGGGTAGGGTGGGCAAAGGAGCGACAGCGACGTGCCCACCGGGCATTGGCACTGCGCACAACCATGGTGGGCACGTCGCTGTCGCTCCTTTGCCCACCCTACCCCTGTATTTAATCTTGACGAGGCACTAGATCGAAAACAGCACAAAAATCAGTTATAACTTCCATTATATCCATGCTTGTGCTGGCCTGACCTAATTGAGGATGGTAAATAAACCAAAAACGGCCAGTGCATAGATGATCAGGACTAACAGCGAATCAATGCCCAGATTAAAGAACTGACGTTGTGGCCGGAAGATCAGGCCGCAGATATAAATGACGGTGAGCAGGGCGCCCAGGCTGGCCAGGTAAATATCGGTGTTTTGTGCCATAGGTAAAACTGATTGGCCATATAACAGGGTCGCAGGGAGGAACAGAACGGGCAGGAAGGCATTGCCTCCAAAAATGTCGCTTAATGCGAGCGTATAATCGCCCATGCGCACGGCCGCCATGCCGGTTGATATTTCCGGCAGGGCGGTGATGGCCGCGAGTATGGTTGAGCCGAAGAGAATACCGCTCCAGCCGATATGTGCGGCAATCAGGCTTCCCGTTACCTCCAGGGTAAGTCCGGCAAGCAGGGTGATCAATGCTGCCAGGCAAAACACCAGTACAGATTTTGTTGTACTCCATTGCTGATATTTTTTTTTAACCGGTGGGTGTATATGGGGAGCCCGGCCCTGTTCGTGCCAGGGCAGCCCGCTGCGTGCCTTGTTAATCAGATAAAGTCCAACGAGCCAGGTAATGACAATAAGAAGATCGCCGGGGCCTATGTGCGCATAAACCAGCGATTGCGGCAATTGGGCTCCCATGATGGTAATCAGCAGCACACAGATAACCAGCAGGCCTTCAAGAACAATCTGCAATGAGGCCGCCTGACAGGTCAGGGACGCCCTTGAACCGAGTCCAAAGCCATCCAGAAGAACCAATACAACGGTTTGGATAGCAATGCCACCAAGAATATTACCGATGGCTATGCCGGGCTGCTGTTTCACAGAGGCACTGACCACAATGGCTATTTCAGGCAGATTGGTGGCAATGGCAAGGAATATTAATCCACCGAGAGCCTCTCCCAGTTTGAATCGCGTACTGATGACGTCGGTAGAATCCGACAAATAAATACCGGCCGCCCAGACGGCAATGGCGGCCAGCAGGAAAAATGCAATTAATGCGCTCACAGACAGAGAAGCCAACGTCATTCTTCTTCGACGATAATCACATTAAATTTGGTGGATGCCTGACCACAGCCATTTTTCGCTGTCACAATCACGTCAAAGGTATCTTTCTCCGCCGCACTGATCACCAGTTCGCCCATACGGGAACTGATGGCCAGTTCATTTTTCTTTTGGTGGGGGTTGGCCGATACCGAAAACTCGAGCTGTGGACCGCCAAAGGTTCCGGCAGTTGGGAAATGCGCCATGTCGTATAGGTTGATTTTTCTGTTTTCCAGCGTTTTCAGGACAACCGGCTTATCGATAGGGCACTCCAGATTAATACCATCGGCATGAAGGCTGCTCGAGCAGCCCAGCGCCAGGAGGGCGGCAGAAAGTGTTTTATAATATGACATAAGCGTTCCCTTGCTGGTTGAATTTATCGAGGCACGACCGCGGCGGTCATTCGTGACACGCAGGTCTGTTTGCCTTCATCATTAAAGATATCGATTTGCCAGATTTGCGTGGTGCGGCCAAGGTGAATCGGGCGGGTGACTGCGGTCAGCATACCTTCGCGCACGGGGCGGATATGGTTGGCATTAATTTCCAGCCCGACACAATAAAACCTGCTGCTGTCTACCACCGCATTGGCGGCCGTACTGGCCAGGGTTTCTGCGAGCACGACGTTGGCTCCGCCATGAACGATGCCCAACGGCTGTTTGCTGCGGGCACTGGCCGGCATGGTGGCTGTGATAGTGTCGTCACCCACGTCGGTAAAACGAATGTCGAGAAAGTCAGACAGTGTGTTTTTACCGCGTTGTGTTAATTCATCGGGCGTAAAAGACTTAAACCAGATACTCATGTTTGAATCTCTTGTTGTCATGGAAATTTAACGATAGCACATCGCTGTGCGTTTGCGTACCCTGCGATTTTGGGCTTCAAGGCTCACTCAATTAATAATATTGATTGACATTTAGACAGATAGATGAAAAAATAGCAAACCTTTTCGCCGGAGACAGTTTTATGATGTATGTTCAGTTTTTGTTTATTGCAGCCGTTTTAATGTTCGCAAAACTCGTTAACGCAGCACCCGTTTTCAGCCCTTATGCCGACAGCGGCCAGCAGTCATTTACCCTGCGTCATGCTGATGAGTCAAAGCAGGCTGCCGATAAACATCCATTTGGTGGCCTGACGATGTGGTCAGTAACCCGCGACGCGCCCTGTACCGACAGAGTCTGCAGTGCCAGTAACCCGCAGACACAGCCTTTTTTGAGGATTTCCTGATTATCTCAGTCCTGCTACCTGCGTAATAATGCTTTCAGGCGCTCGATTTCACGTAACAGTTCCAGCGCCAGAGCGGCCCCAGCCATGTTCACCCCGAGATCCTGATGCAGGCGCAGGGTGGTGCGGATGGAGTGTATCGCGTGGGTATCAAACTGCAGTTCGTTCTTCTCGTTGACGTGAACGCTCACAATGCCTTCGTCAATAATCTCCATGATGGTGTCTGTGGGAACACCAAAGGAACGAGTGACTTCCTGCAGAGACAGATAAAACCATTCCTCACTTTCGGGTGACGTGTGTTTCTCAGCGGTCATTACGGACTCCCAGTTTCTCGCGTGGATTAAAGTGAGCAATTTCAGCCATTTTTTCGTACAGTCTGTTGACTTCTTCGTTTTCAGTTTTTGGTATGACAATTTGCAGCGTGATCATTTGATCCCCATGCGGTGTACCGGGCAAGCCCTTGCCTTTCAAACGCATATGACTGCCGGACTGCGACAGTCTGGGAATTTTCAGTTTCACCGGTCCGGCCAGCGTAGGTACTTCAACCGTAGACCCAAGCGTTGCCTCCCAGGGGCTGATGGGCAAATCCAGCCAGACATCCTTTTTATCCAGACGGAACATGGGGTGTGGCAGAATGTTGATTTCAATATACAGGTCACCGGGTTGATTGCCACTGCCTTTGTTGCCCTGGCCTTTGAGACGAATCTGCTGGGTGTCGCCGATCCCTTTGGGTATTTTTACTTTTATGGTACGCAGAGCATAATTGACCTGGCCATAGGCATCAACTTCCGGTATCTGCAACTGCAGACTTTTTTCGGCGCCGTGGAAACTGTCTTCCAGGCTGATACTTAATCTGGCGTGAATATCCTGCCCCTTGTCGTAAAATGCTGCATTATCCTGACGATAACGCTGACGGAATGTCTGATTGATAAAGTCTTCAAAGGCCGCGGCCTGTTCTGCATCGTTGCTGTACTGATGATATTGATGGCCAGAAGAAGCCTGTTGCTGGTATTGTTGTTCGGGGTGTTGCCAGTATTGGCCGAACTGATCATACTTAGCGCGTTTTTCGGGATCTCTCAGCACCTCGTATGCCTCTCCCAACTCCTTGAATTTGTTTTCTGCATCGGCTTCCTTGCTGACATCGGGGTGATATTTACGCGCGAGTTTGCGGTAGGTGCGTTTGATCTCATCCTGATCAGCATTTCGTTCCAGACCCATGACTTTGTAATAATCTTTATATTCCATGGTTTATCTTTAGAGTAAGAGCGTTTCACTGATTTTGGATATGAGAAGGGCGTTTGTCAATTTTTACCTGCGTTGAGATTTTCTACTTGCAGGTTCTCTGTTTCTAATAAATAATGCGCCGCGTCAGTAATCCAACAACTACATGGAAGAAATAAAATGAATCTTAGCAAGACTCTCAACGTTGCGTCTCTTTTTTTTACGCTGTCAGGTTTTTCAGCTACTGGTATGGCGGCGGAAAAATACATACTCTGCGGGCCGGATGAAGACGGCTGTCATCGAAACACATACACCTGGTGCAGCTGCATCCCCTACAACGAACAACAGGGCAAAAATGCCTGGTGCCTCGATTTTGACACCATGAGATGCTATCCCCTGGCACAAAAGCCTGATTGCGACCGTATCATGATTCACAGGGATCAGGCCAGCTGCCTCGGTACGATCTTTCAAAGCGAGCCTGAGCCTGGCTGTCGCATCACGACTCAGGATTTCTGCGAACGTCACAACATGAGTTTTTGCGACGAAGACGGCCATCCAGGCAGTTGTCATAAAATGAGCCCATAAATTAGTGCAAATGGTATGAAAAAACGGTCATGGATGCTCTTAAATCCAGGGTAGGGTGGGCAAAGGAGCGAAGCGACGTGCCCACCAGTCATAGGCACAGAGCACAACCATGGTGGGCACGTCGCTTCGCTCCTTTGCCCACCTTACCCCAGGATTGAATATTGATAGAGCACTAAATTAATTTAAAGCCGAAATTAATTTCCATATTGTTATCATCGATCACAAAACCACGAGACAATATTTTCTGAATCAGAGTCTGGGGAATGGGCGTCAGTTTTTCTGGCCATTTAAATAACATAATAGTCAGAATATTGCGATGCTCACCGCGGCTTAAATCAAAATACTGTTCTTTATCAGGTATGAAACCGTGTCTGGGATCATAGGCCTTGTTCAGATGCGCCTTGATTTTTGCAACAGCGACACTGTGCTCCCGGCTCAACAGCATCAGACAGACACCCACTTCAGCAATGACGTCATTTTCGCTGCGTTTGATAATTTCATCTATATGCGTCTCAAAATATTCAGTAATCCAGTTGAGGGTGGGGTCGTCAACACGGGTCTGGTAATAATTACTTGCCGCAATAATAAAATGCGTCATGCCATAAATTTTGGCTGCGTAGTCCAGCGAGGATAATTGCCCGTCCTGACTGTCTGGAAAAATCTGCCTGAATTTTTTGCTGTAGGGATCGCGTAGATCAACGATACCGAGATCAAGCAGGTAATAAACGTAGTTCACCAGCTGAGCACCGTATAAGACAATATTTTCATCATCCAGCAGAAAGGGTTCAAAACGGCTTTCATTGGCTTTCAGGTAACGAATAGCCTGATCAATATTGGGGAACAGTGGGGTTTTGTCCAGTTTATAGAAATAAATCTTTTTGATAAGAATGAGGTAGTTCATGTAAAAAGCAACACCGGGAAACTGCTCTATTTTTTTCATTCGCATTTTTTTCTTGTCGGTATCAAATTCGTTGATGCTGAGCAAACGCCTGTTTTCTTCCTCCAGCAGGTTATCTTTGTCCAGATTAGGCGTTAATGCCCGGTATTTATTGCTGAGCAGGTACAGATACATGATCATGGGATTCAGATAGCGTTCGTCGCCGGTGATGGTGTACATGCGCAGGGAAAAGTGTTCCTGCTGAACAAAAGGCAGACGATACAGACGCGCCTGGTAGTGCTTTAAAATGTCATCACCGATATTGGCCTCGGCACTGGAAAAGCAAAAAAGCAAAAAAATAACAAGAAATTTCATAAGGTAAGCCTGGATTAACTGTCTTGGAGATGATTACTGGTAAAAGCAGGCCATTGTACCATGAGTGCTGCAATTAAAAACACTGTGAAGATATAACCCGCTGATTGTTAGCCCTTGTAGCCCGGATTAGCGCCAGCGTAATCCGGGAAACAGGCCACAAACGTATAACCAGGCCAGGATGAGCATGGCGTCCCGGATTACGGCTACGCCTAATCCGGGCTACGTGTCTGCCATTAGCACGAAGGCCGGGAGACTAATAAAATGTGCAATTATTCGACATTAATAATATTTCCTTAATATCTCAGCTGTACAATCAGCGCAACGGTATTAATTAGTTGGAGTTGATATGCACTTGATTACCTTTGAAGGAATTGATGCTGAGAGTCGAAAAGCAGCGAGGGTTGCTATTGGACAAGAGTTTAGTGGCGTTACCGTTCTGAGTAAGAAAGGAAACAATACAGCCAGGTTGCGAGAGGCTCCCGAATCGATTTTTATTCATGGTCATTCCCAGCGCTTGATTGGGCGCAAGGAAAGGCAATATCACAGTATTCAGGGGCTGCGCGTTAAAGACATGGTTTCCCGCCTTTGCCGCCTCGTGCCAGATAAAGACAGTCGAAAGGCGCTTAAGGATATTTATATCTTATCCTGCGAAGCTGGCTGGATCATGTCTGATCAAAGCTGCTACGCCAAAGAACTGGCGGATGCGCTGCATAAAGCTGGCTTTACTGCTCTTAAGGTTCATGCTATCAGCAGCCCGGATAATCGATTGGATGAACATACTGGCATGCGCGTCGAGCTGACTACCAGAGCGGGGGTTCAGGGTGTAAAAACAGGAACGCATTTTGGACACGTCAGCGCGAGATTTACGAGCACAACCAGCGATGCGATTGAAGAACGAATCATGGCTTTGCAGACGGAAAAAGCAACACTGTCGCAGAGAATAGATGGATTGGTTAAAGATAAAAAGTCTAAGGATACACAAGAGCTGCTTGATTTATTTAATCAACGAAAGGCGCTCAACGCACAGATATATGCGGCTGTTCGCGATCTTAACCGAGAAAAACAGGCCAACTGTTTTATGAGTGAGGCCGATCTCCTCAAGGAAATGCAACGTCCGGAAAATACATTCAGACACGGCAAAACTACCCCTGCCAAAGAGGATCTTTTGCTGCGTGTTGCAGAACCACGGGCAATCGCCGCTTCATCTACAACCGTAACGGTACCGGTTCCTCAGGACGACTCCGCTCGAGCCGCCATCCTCGCTGATTTGGAAGTTTTAAGGGATAACGAAGATAATTCGGGCAAATTTAGTCGTAATGTTAGTCTTTTGCTGGATATCGTCAGCAAAAATCCTGAATGGAAGAGGGATATATTTGCCGCAATGGATAACTATCACAAACCGGCTCGATCAACCAGACCGGATAAGATGGTTAAAAATCTCTCAACCAATCGTGACAGATCGGAGTTCTATGGCTTGCTGGTGCATCTGGTGAGGGAGTATCGACTGACGCGCAAAGATAACTACGAACCATGGCGTCAGCAAGTAGAGGAAAAACTGCGAGCGAAAGGCGTTGATTTTGAGCATGTTATGGTGAATCCTGGTGATAAAAAACTTCATGTTTCAGTCCTGTCTGCTGGCGGAACGTCAGAGTTTAAGCTCAAAAAGGAAGAAGTAGACGAGTCCATCGCAGCCTGGCTGAAAACATCGAAACCCGCCATGGCGTCGAGTCGCTCAGATGAGACTCAGGCAGCCCGCTCCGTGCCAGTCGAGGAACCCAACCTGCTGGATATTCTGGTGGAAAAACTGATTTATCATGACATTAACATCCTGGTAAAACCGCAGGCGAAAGGGGAGCAGATTGACTTTGAGTTAAGCATTGCTGGCAGAAATATCACAGCCACACTCAGCCGTAACGCTTACGAACAACAACTGGAGCATTTGGATCGTGTGCTGGGGCACCTTGAAAACCAGGGCATTTCCTATCCGTCTCTGTCCTTTGTGGCAGGGCAGCAGGGCTATCAAATCAAAATAGGCAATCAGGATGCACTGATTTTGACTGAGCGTAATTTAGAGAACGATATGCATCGTCTTATTAAGGCGCCACCGGTTCCGATAGTCAGGATTCGGGAGCCCGCTTCATCGTCGTCGGATAGCGAGACAAATGTGTCGCATTCTGATGAGGATACTGATGATGGTTTGCTTAAAAATGATGACAGAGAGCAACAAGAGAGGTTTCCGAATCGCTATGCTTATGGCCTGAATGGAGATAAGCGTTCCACGCACTTCTGGAATAAGGCTTCTGCACGCGGTGTTAATTTTGAGTATTTGATTTTAAGTGATGCGGAAAAACGAACCCTTGTGGGTGATCTGTTAAAGCGTGCCATTCTGGATGCATTTCAACGTGAACTGAACAGATATTCTGATCCTCGTGATCTGGAGCAGGTAAAGGCAAGAATGAAAAAATCACCGGATTATGCCGTACTTGAGGCCAGCCAGGGTTTCACAACCAGCGTATTACGCTTCTTCAAAAATACGGACTCGGTGAATGCCTTTAATTATATGACGCGGGATATTCGTGAGGAGGAGGTGGATCGACGTTGGCAGCCCCACAACAGTGACGGGTATCAGGTGAATTGATCAACATCGTAGCCCGGATTAGGCGAAGCCGTAATCCGGGAATCACACTATGATAGCCTACAGGGTTTCAATCATCTGACGGTTATGCAGCAGCTTATCTCTGGCCTGCATGGCCTGAGCCAGCTTTTCATGTTCCTTGGCAATCACGTCTGCCGGAGCCTTGTCTGCAAAATTGGGATTGCCCAGCTTGCCTTGTGCCAGGGCAATATCCTTCGCCAGTCGAGACAGCTCTTTATCAAGGCGGGCCAGCTCGGCCTCCTTGTTAATCAGACCGGCCATCGGAATCAACAGCTCCAGCTCACGAACCACGGCGGATGCTGAAACCGGCGCAGTTTCGCCGTCCGTCAAAAAGTGAACGTCGTTTAGCCTGCACAGAGCCGTCAGCATGCCCTGGTATTTATCAAGTAAGGCTCTGGTCTGCGGGCTGGCCTGTTTAATCAGCAAGGGAATCTGCCGCGCTGGAGAAATACCCATTTCACTGCGGATGGTACGCAGAGCCTGAATAATTTCCTTCACCCAGGTCATTTCTTCTTCCAGCTGCGTATCAACAAACTCCTGATCAACCACCGGATAAGCCGTCAGCATGATACTTTCACCACCCTGACTGGTGAACTTGCTGGTACGCTGCCAGATTTCTTCTGTGATAAACGGCATAACAGGATGCAGAAGCTTTAAAATATAATCCAGCACATGAATCAGGGTGCGCCGCGTGCCGCGTTTCATGGCGCCCAGGGCCTGCTCGTCGTAGAGAACTGGCTTAGATAACTCCAGATACCAGTCACAGTACTCATGCCAGACAAATTCGTACAGCGTTTGTGCCAGTAAATCAAAACGATAGCTGGCCAGATAATGATGGCACTGGCTGATTGTATGCTGCAGCCGTGAGAGGATCCAGCGATCCGCCGGACTGTACTGGAAGGCACCGTCTTCGAGATCCAGCTGCTCATCGTCTACGTTCATCATCACATAACGCGCGGCGTTCCATAACTTGTTACAGAAATTACGGTAGCCCTCGACACGACCCATATCAAAGCGAATATTACGCCCGGTTGAGGCCAGTGAGCAAAAAGTAAAGCGCAGAGCATCAGTACCAAAGGCGGTTATGCCGTCAGGAAATTCTTTGATAGTGGCTTTGCGTATTTTGTCTTTAACGGACGCAAGCAGCAGGTTAGACGTGCGCTTTTCAATCAGCGATTTTTGATCTATGCCGTCAATGATATCGATGGGATCCAGCACATTCCCTTTCGATTTTGACATTTTATGGCCTTCGGAATCACGAATCAGACCGGTGATGATCACGTCTTTAAACGGCACTTTTCCGGTGAATTTCAGGCCCATCATGATCATACGCGCCACCCAGAAAAACAGAATGTCAAAACCAGTGACCAATACGGAGGTTGGATAAAACTGCTCCAGCTCCGGCGTGCGGTCAGGCCAGCCCAGCGTGGAAAAAGGCCATAGAGCTGAGGAGAACCAGGTATCCAGCACGTCCTCATCCTGTTTCAGATATACCAGATCATCCAGTTTATACTTGAAACGCACATCATTTTCGCTGTAACCGACGTAAATACGACCCTGACTGTCGTACCAGGCCGGAATGCGATGACCCCACCACAACTGACGGCTGATGCACCAGTCTTCAATGTTTTCCATCCATTGAAAATAGGTTTTGTTCCAGTTTTCGGGTACAAAACGAATCTCACCATTGCGTACGGCTTCCATGGCCGGTTCGGCCAGTGGCTTGGTTTTAACGTACCATTGATCCGTTAATAAGGGTTCAATAATCACGCCTGATTTTTCACCTCTGGGTACGTTCAGACGATGAGGCACTTTCTTGACCAGCAAACCTTCGGCATCTAAATCAGCCAGAATCTGCTCGCGGGCGACAAATCGATCCATGCCCTGATATTTGCGCGGTGCGTTTTTATTTACCGTGGCTTTTTTGTTAAAAATGCTGATGGCTGGTAAATCGTGGCGTTTGCCAACCGCATGGTCGTTAAAGTCATGGGCGGGGGTAATCTTGACGCAGCCACTGCCGAACTCTGGATCAACGTATTCGTCGGCAATGATGGGAATGGTTCGATCGCATAGCGGCAGCTGTACCTGTTTTCCTATCAGATGCCGGTAACGCTCGTCTTCGGGATGAACGGCTACAGCGGCATCACCGAGCATGGTTTCAGGGCGCGTGGTGGCGACCACCAGCGATTCGTCGCTGTCCGCTATTGGGTAGCGGATATGCCACATGAAACCGTCTTCTTCTTCTGACAGCACTTCCAGATCGGACACGGCTGTTCCCAGTTTGGGATCCCAGTTAACGAGACGGGTGCCGCGATAAATCAGGCCCTCATCGTGTAACTGTACGAATACCTTCTGTACTGCTGCGGACAGGCCTTCGTCCATGGTGAAGCGTTCGCGCGACCAGTCAACAGACGTACCCATGCGACGCATCTGGCGGGTAATATGATTTCCGGATTCATTTTTCCACGCCCAGACGTGCTCGAGAAACTGTTCGCGGGTCATGTCCTTGCGCGACAGATCGCGGGCTTCCAGTTGTCTTTCCACCACCAGCTGCGTTGAAATGCCGGCATGGTCTGTGCCAGGCTGCCACAGGGTTTTGTCGCCCTGCATGCGATGATAGCGCGTAAGCGTATCCATAATGGTGTATTGGAAGCCGTGGCCCATATGCAGACTGCCGGTAACATTAGGTGGGGGCAGCATGATGCAATAGGGTTTGCCATCGCCTCTGGGTCTGAAAAAATGATGCTCTTCCCAGCGGGCATAGCAGCTTTGTTCGATAGCCTCGGGAGAATAGGTTTTATCCATGGTGTGACCCTGTAATGATGAAATTTGCGATTCTAACATGCAACACAGGCTGTTGTCGCTAAACGATATGCTCGAGGCGGGGCTGTCCCATCTTAATTTGAACTGAAGTTAATCATAAACGGTCAGGAAGGCCCGTAGGCTGATGCTGGTGCGTCACTGCCCGCCTGCTGTTTCGGCAACGCAGCCTCAAGTAGTAGCTGGTGACGGAACAGGGTAGAGTGCAGGCTGGTTACGCGTGCCATACGTTCGTTTATTCTGCGGTCAGGCTCTTTGAAAATCAGCGGTCGACGCAGGAGATTGTTCCTGGGAGCTATGTTCGCTATCACGAGACTGGCAAAGGGATTATCCCTTGCTGTGGATGAGGCTGCCTGTCTCATCCTGATACTTCCTCGATTCTGCTCATCATCGGAGTCGTCTTCATCCGCCCGAACCACCATGGTCCCTTTGAATGGAGGAGTGCGGGATAACTCAGACATGATCACCATGGTCGATGTACCCGAAACCTGTGGTTCTGGACTGGATTGAATCACCATCGTGCCGAGGTTGTGATCTTCCTCGCTGGCGGAGTCTTCCGCATCAGTCGGCAGCGTGTCGGTCATTTGCAGCCGTATTTTCGGATGGTTCGCGAGGCTGTCTTCGGCAGGTCTTCTGCGTCGGACAGCGGTGGCGTATTCGTCATATTCGTCTCTGAATGTACTCAGCAATGGCCGTGAATCCATCTCGCCGGACAAATCCGCTCTCTCATCAGATTCTGAGTCCAGCTCTGATTCTTCACCTGCCATAACTGGCATGAGCTCAGATACGTATTTCATTAATCGATCTGCTCCGGCCACACCCAGATCTCTGACCAGAACTGATGCAGGAAGAAAACTCAGCTGCGGAAAAATCTGTCTGAAACGATCGCTGTCCACATCCAGCATGGGCGTTATGTCTTCGACCCGCGCAATTTCATCGACTTTATAGAAACCGGCCGTGAGATAATAAGCCACCTTTCTGTACCAGGGGGCTAAAGCCCAGTTGGCAGCGGCTAACGGTATACTGATAGACCGTTTAAAATGTTCGCGATATATCCGCGCATAGCAATGAGTCGCCAGCTGTTCGCCCATAAGCATCAGGCGTGGTTCAGAGGGGTTGCGTTCTGATATTTTTGTCAGAATCGCATTGCTGTGCTCCATCAGCTCATTATTACCGATAGTGTTGTCTGTAAGTAACTGGCTGATTTCCTGGATGTCATTTTGCAGACCTAATTGCTCAGAGGACTTCACGGATTCAACCATGTTCAAAAATGTCTGTGTTGGACTGCTGAGATTACGTAATAAGCCCTGGAACGCGCCAATCTCAAGGCGATGGCTGGGTTCGCTTCGGGTAAGTTCATGAATCAGCAGCGATAAATTCAGAATATTCTGGGGTGGATTGCTAAAGTACGAAGCGGCATCATAGTCCGGATCATCGAACTCATCAGGCAGTGTCTCCCTTTGCGTCAGAATCAGGAATTCTTTCAGCGCCATGCCCAGCTGATAGGACATGTAACTCGGCATATCCAGTGTGACTATACTGGCCTGCGCGTTAAACATACCGGTTTTGCTGATGCATCTGGTGTATTCTTCTGGAGCATAGGCCGGACTGCTGCGCGTCTCTCTGACTTTGGGCGTCCGATTTTTCGTCAGGGTTTTTCGATCACTGAGACGCAGCCTGTTGCGGTCAACCAGGAAATTACTGAGTTTGATATCCGGGTGGTAAAGATTTGCGCCAATCAGTTGAGTACAAAAGTTAGACATCTGCTCAAAATACTGAGCGGCACCCGTGGCAATCTTTTGTGAGCGGTCTTTTCCTTCTGCCAGTGCGGTGGCGTATTCCTCACCAAGTTTCATGGCCACATTGCGTAAGCTGCCCTGATTGGCAAACTGGCTGAGCACAACGGGTTTGTATTCGATATCACCATCGTTCATGACTTCTAAAATAAAAACGCCATAATCCTGAATAAAGTAGTTAGCAGCTTCTGATGCCTGAGCATCCTGCTCTACATCAAGGGCCGCCCGGTCTTCGGCTCGAATCACCAGCTCATCTGGCAGGTCTTGTACTTTGACAATGACATTGTAGTTGTTGGTTTGCTCGTCACCCAGATTGCGCATGCTGAAGCGCGTGTCGTCAGCTGGATTTTCGTCAGGGCTGATGTCGTTTTTGATGTAACGAATCAGATCGGCCGTCCGTTCCAAAATGTCACAGTGTTTTGTTATGGTTTCTGAAATGTGTGCTTTATGATGAGCAAGGTAGTTAAGCTTAAGATTGAGACTCACCCAGTTTTGCAGGTTCGCGTCGGAATCATCCGTTCCGAACAGCCGGTTCCGCTGCTGCATCAGGCGAAGCTCATTCAATGAGTCGAGACCTTCTGCGGGGCTCACTTCAGGCTCGTACAGAGGGTCATCTACCTGCATTGTCTTCGCCAGAGCCCCGGCAAACTGCATGCTTGACAGATAGAATGACGCGTAAGGATGAATGCCATGTGCCAGCAGATTCGCTTTCCAGCCGTTCGGCTTTTTATGATTAACCCAGTCATACAGCGGGCCGTCGAATGTAGTTTTGTTGATTTCGTAATGGATTTTTTGCAGATAATACAGTTGCTTTACCACATCAGCGGCTTCTGATGCTTCATTGAACTGAGTCACCAGGCGGCTGAGCAGGACAAAATGTCCTGGCGGCATTTTTAAAGACATATGTAACTCCAGTTAGTGACAGCCCGGGTCCGTGGAGCTTGATTTGTGTAAATAAATAGCTAAAACGTGCGTAAATGTAGCACATTGAGGTTTTTGATTCAACAGGAAGGCTGGGCCTTGCTCTAAGGCCCAGAAAATAATATTACGCAGGCGTATTACGCATCATGGCGGTGATCAGCAGCCAGATACGTGTACATGGTTGGTACTACAAACAAAGTGAACAGGGTTCCTACCAGCAGACCAGAGGAAATAACCAGACCAATATCGAAACGACTGACAGCACCCGCGCCGGAGGCGATCAGCAAAGGCACTACGCCAAACACCATGGCAGCGGTGGTCATCAGGATAGGGCGCAGACGAATCGACGCGGCTTCTTCAACTGCTGCCCGCCGGTCGAGCTGTTTGTCTTTTTGCAGCTTATTGGCAAAGTCCACAATCAAAATACCGTGCTTACTGATTAAGCCAATCAGCGTAATCAGGCCGACCTGCGTATAGATATTGATCGACGCCAGCCCCAGGTTGAGCGGAATGAGTGCACCGCAAATGGACATGGGCACGCTGATCAGAACGATTAAGGGATCGCGGAAGCTTTCGTATTGTGCTGACAACACCAGGAAAATCACGATGATGGCAAGGAAGAAGGCAAAGATCAACGCATTACCTTCCTGCACAAACTGGCGTGACTGCCCGCCGTAATCGTAGGTAAATCCTTTGGGTAAGAGCTTGTTGGCCTGCTCCTGGAGGTAGGCAAGGCCTTCGCCCAGCGTCTTGCCTGGCATCATAACCGCCTGGATGGTTGCCGAGTTTAACTGCTGAAAGTGGGTGATGGCGTTTGCCTGCAGTTTTTCTACCGGCCTAACGATTGTTGATAGGGGCACCATGTTGCCACTGGCTGTTTTAACGTAAATCTGGCTCAGCTTATCCGGGCTCAGTCTATAACGTCTGTCCAGCTGAGGAATCACCTCATAGCTGCGTCCCATCAGATTAAAGTAGTTGACATAGTTGCCAGAAAGGGCGCTGGTCAGGCTGCTGCCGATTGCCCGCATGTCGAGTCCCAGCTCGGATGCCTTGGCGCGATTAATCTCAAACTGTACCTCAGGTTGATTGAACTTCAGACTGTTGTCCATGAAAATAAACAAACCGCTGTTCTGGGCTTTTTCCATTAATTTGTTCGACACTTCATACAGGGATTGAAAGTCGTTGGTGGTTTTAATCACAAACTGGACTGGCGTTCCCTGCCCGCCACCAGGTAAAGGCGGTGGAATAACGGCAAAGGCTTTTAATCCAGTCACTTCGTCCAGTTTGTTTTGCAGGGGCTGTTTCAGCTTGAACTGGCTGCCCTCCCGCTTATCCCATGGCTTCAGTACCATGCCAGAAAAAGGCGTGCTGGAATTGATGCTGAAGTAATGTTCTGTTTCAGGGAAGCTTTGATAAACTTTGTCGAATTGTCTGGTATAGGCCTCCACATAATCAATGGTGGCATACTGCGGCGCCGTACCAACCACAAAAAAGAAGCCCTGATCTTCCTCAGGAGCAGTTTCGCTGGCAGTCTTGCTGTACAGATAAGGCAGCATCAACAGAACAGTGGCGGCAAGTACAAGAATGATAGAACGTGATTCCAGCAGACTATGCAGGGCGCCTTTGTAGATGTCTTTCAGGCGATTGAAAATGCGATCCAGGAAATTCGTGAAGCGGCCTCCGCTGTTTTCAGCGGACAAAATTCTGGAGCACATCATTGGCGTCAGCGTCAGGGCGATGATACCGGAAATGATAACAGCGCTGGCCAGGGTAAATGCAAATTCCTTGAACAACGCACCCGTCAGTCCACCCATAAAACCAATAGGTGTGTACACGGCGGCCAGTGTAATGGTCATGGCAATAATGGGAATGGCAATTTCACGCGCGCCGACAAGGGCCGCCTCCAGAGGCGTTTTACCCTCCTCAATATGGCGATGTACATTCTCCACCACGACAATGGCGTCATCCACCACCAGACCAATAGCCAGCACAAACGCAAGCAGGGTCAGCAGGTTGATTGAGTAGCCCAAAAACAACATCAGGGTACAGACACCAACCAGCGAAAGAGGGATGGTTACTACAGGAATAATGACGGAGCGGAACGATCCCAGAAAGAGATAAATAACAATAATAACAATCACCGCAGCTTCAATAATCGTTCGCACTACTTCCTTAATCGATGCCCTGATAAAATCGGTGGCGTCGTAGACAATAGTTCCCTTCAGCGATGGGGGAAATTCCCGGGTTATGGAAGGAAACAGTTTACGCACATCGCTGATTACCGTCAGGGGGTTGGCGGTTGGGGTAGGGCTAATGGCTATGAATACGGCCTTTTTACTGTCAAAGGTTACAGTCGTGTCATAATTCTGTGATCCTAAAATGACCTTGCCGATGTCTTTGATACGTATAATGGAGTTTTTATCGCTGCGCACAATCAGCTCGCCAAATTCCTCAGCATTGGTTAAATCGGTCTTGGCCGTCATGTTAATAGCCACGTATTCATTTTTCGTGCTGCCTGCGGCTGTTAAGAAATTGTTGTTGGACAGAACAGTGCTTACCTCAGACGGAGATACGTTCAGTGCTGCCATTTTGATTGGGTCGAGGAATATACGCATGGAGTAGGTAGCGCCGCCGAGAATCTCAGCTTTGGCCACACCATCTACTGTTTGAATCTGGGGTTGAACAACGCGGACGGCATAATCGGTGATCTGCTGCGGGGTCATTTCTACGCTGTCGAGACTGATGTACATGAGGGCGGTTGACGAGTCCGAACTTTTCACAATAACCGGCTGCTGAGCCTGGGGAGGCAGCTGATTCAGCGTCTGCTGCACTTTACTCATGACATCGGTAAACGCCACCTGAGGATTAAAGTTCAGTTTGATGTTAAGCGTAATTGTGCTGAGACCCTGTACGCTGGATGACGTCATGTAATCGATGCCTTCGGCGCTCGCTACCGCGGCCTCCAGAGGCGTAGTAATAAAGCCCGCTATCAGGTTGGCATCGGCACCTGGATAACTTGTGGTGACGGTAATAACCGTGTTATCCATGCGCGGATACTGTCGTATCTGCATGCTGCTGATAGAGTTTAGTCCAAAGAGAAAAATCAGCAGGCTGACGACGGTCGCCAGCACAGGTCGTTTGATAAATATATCAGTAAAATTCATGTAGTATCCTGGCTAAATTAATACGCTGTCTGCAATTATTGGCCCAGCTTGTTGAAATCGGCTTTATCATTCAGCTGAACGCTGTTGTTAATCACAACATGGGAACCATTCTGTAATTTTAATTCGCCAGAGCTGACGACCAGCTGGCCAGGTTTTACGCCGCTCTTGATGATCGTGTAATTGTTTTGCTGTTCTCCAGTGTTAACAAAGACACGTCTGACCTGCATGATTTCCTTTCCATCAGCGGTCTGTCTGGGTTTCTCCAGGGGTTCAATAATGAAAACGGAATTACCATAGAGACTATAGGAAATCGAGGTGGAGGGCAGAACTACGACATCAGGTATGGGTTTTTGTTCCACTTCTATGGATGTAAACATTCCGGGCATGAGCACAAATTTCTGTACGTGATTTGCTGTATTGGTTTCCGTGCTGCAGCTGATGATGCTTTTCTCGGTTCCCGGAATTTTCTCCACCTTGATTAACGGTGATTTGGTCGGGTCGCTGACAGCAAGAGATGGACAGTTGGGTACCGTTGCCTGCACCTGTATATTATGTGTGTTCAGATCAACCTTGGAGTTAATTGCGCTGATTTTCCCCAGAAAATAGGCATTAGGAAACTCTTCAACGTGAAATCGAATTTTTTGACCTACGTAAAGCTGTTTGAATAACTGCTCGGGTAAGTTGAAGTTGAGATACAGCGGATCAAGTGACTGCAGACTGACGATGGACGTCTGTCCTGGTGTGATGTACTGTCCGAGGTTGACCTGACGGATACCAAGCTGACCTGAAAAAGGGGCCGTAATGTGCTTTTGCTGGATTTCAGCAGAGGTTTTTTCTACGTTGGCCTGAGCCTGGGCGAGACTCGCCTTGGCCTCGTCCACGCTGGATCCTGGGGTAGCCGCGCGTTTGTAGAGGTTGACCTGGCGCTGATAGTTGATGTCTTTCAGGGCCATATCAGCCTGACCAAACTTAAGATTGGCCTGATCGATGCGATCATCGATATCGATCAGAGGCTGATCCTTTTCTATATACTGACCTGATTCAAAATGAATGCTGACTACGTTGCCAGAGGCCTGTGAGTTGACGTCTACCCCGTTTATGGCAGCAAAGTTACCGACAGCACTGATGTATGGCTGCCACTCAATTTTTTTTGCGACAACGGATGATACGGAAGCAGGCGGGGCTTCGTAACTGGCAAAAAAGCGTTTAATCATAAATGCCTTGAACAGATTGAACCCTATGATTCCACCAAAGACAAGTACCAGTGCTGTAACCATGATGGTCATACGCTTATTCATTTTTATCCTCAGACAGGTATTCAATCTGGGATAATATAACATCAGGTGACTGCGCTGTTCAAATGCATTGCGGCTTTTAGCCGGGTTCCTGATGGTCGTGGACACAAAAAAAACCTGTTGACTAAATTAAACCCTTTGTTACCATGCGATTTCCACAAACTGTTACAGGGATTAAAATGAAAATAAAATCAGTTTTGTTCGCATGTTGTCTGGGTTTGCTGGGCACAGCTGTTGCGGGAAACCGTCACATTCACCCTAAGGCTGATGTAGCTCCCGCGTCTGTCTCTGCCGAGCAGTCAGGCAAAAGCGCGATGGCTCCCGGCTATTGTGAAATTGAGCTCATTAACGACAGTCGTGACCACGTAACAGTATATGGTCAGTTCGACGATGGCTCGACCATGTCGCCTTTTAATATGTACACCTGGGAAGCACCCCATTACATCAGCCTGTATTTTTACGGTTACTGTCATCGTGATATGTATCTGGATATCGTTACCTTCAGCGGGTACCACATTTATTCCGGTTACACACGCCCTGGCAGCACGGTCCGTATCGTACCGTATCTGACCAATCAGGTTAAAGCCCAAATCAGCACCAGATAAATCATGTCTGTCTGTCATCCTTCGTCATGCGAAGGATGACCATTTGTAGAGGTATTCCATTATGATCAAGCCATTATCCCTTGTTTTACTGATGTTCCCAACGCTGGGTGCCTGCGCCATGCAGGATGATCTTTTTTACAACAATCGATTGCATCATCAGGCGCCGGTTGTACAGGTCGAACGCTCCTGGCAGCCCGTCAGTTCCTACCAGCGTATGCCGGCACCTCATAACGTCCATGGTCACACGGATATGAGGCACCAGCGCAAGTACGCCCGCAATCATTACAGACCCCGCGGACGGGTTCCTGCTGCGGTTCATGGTCACGAAAGCCGTAACAATAACGTCCACGGTCATGACTAATTGCCTGTAATGTGGTAGTCTTTTGCCTTTGATTATCTCAGGAGAGAGAGCATGTTAAAAAAAATAAAAACGATAGCCTTGTCGCTGGCCGGACTGGCTCTGGTTGCCTGCTCGGCAGGTCCCACCACGGAAAGCACCGGTGAGTTTATTGACAGCTCGGCAACAACAGCAAAAATCAAGGCGCAGTTAATCGATAGACTGGGTGGTGGTGCTCTGTCCATTCAGGTCAAGACATATAAGGATGAAGTGCAGTTGAGTGGCTTCGTCGGCAGTCAGTCGGTCAAAAGCCGCGCTGGCGAGATTGCACGCAGGAATCCTGGTGTCAGGGTTGTGCGAAACGATTTGGTCGTAAAATAAACCGGGGCGGCTCATGTTTGATAAACAGTTTACAATCGCCGGGTTTGACGAACAGCTCTGGCAGGCTATGCAGGCTGAGAGCAAGCGCCAGGAAGATCATATCGAGTTGATCGCGTCAGAGAATTATGCGAGCCCAAGAGTGCTGGAAGCGCAGGGCTCTATTCTGACCAATAAATACGCAGAAGGCTATCCTGGCAAGCGCTACTACGGTGGCTGTGAATACGTTGATGTGGCTGAAACGCTGGCCATTGAGCGCGCCAGACAATTGTTTGGTGCCGATTACGCCAACGTGCAGCCTCATTCCGGTTCGCAGGCCAATGCTGCCGTCATGATGGCCCTGCTGCAGCCCGGTGATGTGGTTCTGGGCATGGCTCTGCCACATGGCGGCCATCTCACGCACGGCTCCACCGTCAATTTTTCCGGAAAACTGTATCGCGGCGTTGGCTACGGCCTCGATACCAGCACTGGCCTGATTGATTACGATGCCGTGGAAGAGCTGGCCAGAGAACACAGACCCCGGATGATTATCGCCGGTTTTTCAGCATATTCGCAAAAACTGGACTGGGCGAGATTTCGAGCGATTGCCGATTCGGTCGGAGCCTTTCTTCTGGCCGACATGGCGCATATCGCCGGGCTGATTGCCGTGGGCCTCTATCCCTCTCCCGTTCCTTATGCTGACGTAGTTACAACCACCACACACAAAACCCTGCGCGGTCCCCGCGGTGGTTTGATACTGGCCCGTGCCAACGCTGAAATAGAGAAAAAACTGAATTCTGCGGTATTTCCCGGCACTCAGGGCGGTCCTCTGATGCATGTGATTGCAGCCAAGGCTGTGGCCTTTCTGGAAGCCCTGCAACCGGAATTTAAACTGTATCAGCAGCAGGTATTGCTGAACGCCAGCGCGATGGCCGACACCCTGATGAAGCGGGGATATCGCATTGTATCCGGTGGTACAGAGAATCACCTGATGCTGGTTGACCTGATTGATAAAAACATCACAGGTAAGGAAGCTGATGCGGCTCTGGGCCGAGCCAACATTACCGTGAATAAAAATTCGGTTCCCAATGATCCGCGTTCCCCCTTTGTAACCAGCGGGTTGCGACTGGGAACTCCGGCGATAACCACCCGAGGATTCAAAGAAAAAGACGTGATATTACTGACGCAGTGGATGTGTGACGTGCTGGACGATGTGACCAACGAGGCAGTTATTGCCCGGGTCAAGGCTCAGGTTCAGCGATTGTGCCTTGATTTTCCAGTCTATCGTTAATCATGTACTGTCCTTTTTGTCATGCCGAAGAAACAAAGGTGCTGGATTCCCGTCTGGTAGCTGAGGGGGCCCAGGTGCGGCGGAGACGTCAGTGCCTGCAGTGTCAGGAGCGTTTTACCACGTTCGAAACAGCCGAGCTTATCATGCCGGTTATTATCAAGCGCGATGGACGCCGGGAACCTTTTAACCTGGCTAATCTGCGTGCCGGTATGCTGCGCGCGCTGGAAAAACGGCCAGTCAGTGTGGATGATCTGGAAGAGTCTCTGGTCAGCATCATGCAGGAGATTCGAAGCCGTGGTGAAAGGGAAATTGATTCCCGGCAAATCGGCGAAATGGTGATGAAACAGCTGTATAGCCTTGATCATGTTGCCTATGTTCGCTTTGCTTCTGTGTATAAGCGCTTTAAAGACGTCAGCGATTTCAGACAGACAATTGATGAAATGAAAGATGACAAAACCTCATGAGGTAACTGTGGAAAAACAATCTATAAATGGTAAGCGACGAGCGCGTAAACTGGTGTTGCAGGCCCTGTATCAGTGGCTCATGTCGGGACAGGAGCTGCCTGAAATCGAAGCGCAGTTTCGTGTCGCCAATAATCTGGATAAAGTGGACATGGAGTATTTTTGCCGGATACTGTACGGTGTTCCTGAGAACCTGGACGCGGTGCAGGGTTCTATTATCCCGTTTCTCGATAGAGCGATCGACGGTTTAAACCCAGTTGAACTGTCTGTGTTGCGCCTCGGCACTTACGAACTGCTGTTCTGCCCTGAAATCCCCTGGCGCGTAGTCCTGGACGAGTCTATTTCTCTGGCCCGCGAGTTTGGCTCTCAGGAAGGGCATCGTTATGTCAATGGAGTACTGAACCAGGTGGCGCGTCAGGTTCGGGCGATTGAGATCAATCTTGACGCGAATGAATGAATTTTCATTGATTGATGTATTGTTTAAACAAAAGGCCCTGAAACGCGATGACGTGGTCTTTGGCATAGGCGACGATGCCGCCTGTCTGCTTGTTCCCCCTGAACATCACCTGCTGGTCAGTACCGATACCCTCGTGGATGGTGTTCATTTTTTAAATGACTGGGATCCCTTTGATATAGCCTGGCGCGCGGTTATGGTGAATGTCAGCGATATGGCTGCCATGGCCGCAACGCCATGCTGGCTCAGTCTTGCACTGACCCTTCCTGACAGCAATGAAGCCTGGCTGACGCGCTTTGCAGAAGGGCTGCACGCCGCCCTGCGGCCTCTGAATATATCGCTGATTGGCGGGGATACAACCCGCGGTCCACTCAGTATTACCATCACGGTTCACGGTGTAACCCCCGCCGGTTCAGCCGTTACACGGCAGGGAGCCAGACGGGGTGATACCATTTGGGTGTCTGGCGAGCTCGGCGCAGCGGCCATGGCCGTCAGTATTCTCGCTGGCGGAGAGCTGGCTGCTGAAGACAGGGCTACTGTCATGAACAGGCTGCTGCGCCCATCGGCGCGTATCGACTTACAGACCATCCTGCGTACCTATGCCACAGCCGCACTGGACATTTCAGACGGCTTAAGCGCCGATCTGAATCATATCTGCGAGGCCAGTGGCCTCGGCGCTTACCTTTCCCTGGCGTCCATTCCTGTCCATCCGCTGTTAAAACAATATTGCCCGGAGAAAGCTCTGGATTTTGCCCTGAGCGGTGGTGACGATTATGAGTTATGTTTTACGTCATCGCCTGACAACACGCCTCACTTGCTTGCTGATCTGGCTGCCATGGGGTTATCCTGTTACCCAGTGGGGTATATGATCGATGAACCCGGACTGCGCTGCGAAACAGGTTTACTGGCTGCGCGTGGTTATACGCATTTTCAGGATTAAAGACAGGATAAAAATGAATACAAAACAGATTTCTCAGAAGGTCTGGCAGGATCCGGCCTGGTTCATTGCCTTTGGCTTCGGCAGTGGCTTAATGCCTGTAGCGCCAGGAACCTGGGGAACCCTGGCGGCTTTTCCTGTCTATTGGCTGATTATGTCCTGCTCTTCCTGGCTGTATCTTTTGCTGACGCTGTTGTTTTTTGTGTTGGGTGTCTGGGTAAGCGACAAGGTGAGCGCGGAGCTTGGCGAACATGATTTTTCCGGCATTGTGTGGGACGAGGTAGTTGGATATCTTTTAACCATGGCTTTTGCTCCGTCCGGTTTGATATGGATGTTGACTGGGTTTGCCCTGTTCCGTATCTTCGATATCCTGAAGCCGTTTCCCATACGCATGGTTGACAGACAGGTTCAGGGAGGACTGGGGATTATGCTGGATGACGTGCTGGCTGCTGTTCCAGCCTGGCTTATTCTTCAGACTCTGGCATGGAGCGTGTCGGCATGAATGCAAATCATAAAGAACTAATATCCATTGCCTTGACCATCAGTATTGTTGCCTTCACGGTCTTTATTATCCACCGTTTCATTCCTTCGATGATGTGGGCTGCGATCATCGTTATTGCAACCTATCCTCTATATAAACGCTGGCGCGCCATGTTTGGCCGCTACCATAATCTGGCGGCCCTGCTGTTTACTTCGATATTAAGCCTGTTGCTGCTGATCCCCTTAAGCTGGCTGGTTACGCTGGTGGTAAAGGAGCTGCAGTATTTTATTAATTATCTGCAACTGGTTAATCGCGATGGCGGCGAAGCGCCGCTTTTACTGCAGCAGTTCCCCATTGTTGGTGCGGATCTGGTGCAGTACTGGGACAGCCATTTTGGCCAGCCTGGCAGCCTGCGTCAGGTTTTATCCAATCTTCACCTGTCCCTGACGCCGGCCAGCTATTACATCAAACAGATTGGGGCCAATCTGGTGCATCGTGGCTTTCAGTTGGGATTCACCATGCTGACGCTGTTTTTCTTTTACCGCGATGGTGACAGGCTGTTTGAACAAATTAACGAGCTGGGAGAGCAGTGCCTTGGTCAGCGCTGGTTTCGTTATGCCGATCGCCTGCCGGCGGCTCTGCGTTCTACCGTTAACGGTACCATTCTGGTGGGGCTGGGCGTTGGTATATTGATGGGTATCTGTTACGTGCTGGTGGGCTTCCCTGGCCCGACGCTGACCGGATTTATCACGGCCTGTGCCGCTATGATTCCGTTTGTTGTGCCGATTGTGTTTGTTATCATAGCCCTGATTTTATTCTCCAGTGGTTCGATGATTGGAGCCGTTATTGTGCTGGTCTGGGGGACACTGGTAATGTTTGTGGCGGATCATTTCGTCAAACCCGTGATGATTGGCGGGGCAATTCAGCTGCCATTTCTCGCGGTACTGTTTGGTATTCTCGGCGGTGTTGAGACGCTGGGCATTCTCGGGCTGTTTGTTGGCCCGATGGTTATGGTATTATTTGTTACCCTTTGGCAGGAACCGCAGGGTGCCAGGACTTGAAATTTTGTTTTTTGACCAGACATATTTGCTAAGTAACTTGAGTTAATACCATTATTTGGGGGAGGAAGTTATGAATCAAAATTGGCCAACAAAAGATAAAGACATGCTCATAGCTGAACAGGTTATCGAAGAATACGCCACGCAGGTAGACAGCGACACACTGGGTTTATTTGAAGTCGTCCATAATCATCAGGAGCGTCACATGGGCTTTCGCCTGGCGAACTGGGTAACCACGCTGGCCAGACATTTTGTGTCAGCCTACGGACCAGAACAGGGCGATTATGTGACACGAAAGGTCGTCACCCGCTGTCTGATCAACGGCCAGACCCTGCACTGATTCGCGATCCTATCTAAAAAAAGTTCAGATAGCTGTTGTAGTTGGCTTTATACTCAGGACTGACCAGATACTGAGCCAGTGCCTTGTTTATCTGGTTCAGTAAATCCATATCCGATTTGTTAACCGCTATCCCGAGCCCAAACCCATAGTTAAACGGTTGTCCAAGCACCGCAAACTCACCAGAGGTTTGCGATTGCCAGAACAGGGCGCCTGGGTTGGGGGCTACGGCATAGGTAATCTCGTCGTTCTTCATCGCATCAATCATGGCCTCCGCAGAGGGGTATTCGATAATTTTGGGGTTAACAATAGGAAAAGATGCCAGTGCCTGCGCGAACATGGAGCCTTTTTCAACGCCTATGGTCTGATTATTCAGCGACGTCAGGGTAAAGGGTTTGGCCGTATTTTTTTTAAGGGTGACAAATCGTCCCATACTGGCCAGGTACGAGTCAGAAAAATTTACCCGGGCTGCGCGATCAGGACTGATGGCGATACTGCCAACGGCGACATCATACTTTCCCGATTCTACCGAATCGATGAGCTGCGAAAACGGCATGGGTTGAAAGACGCACTGGCGTTGAATGCTTTTGCAGATGCTTTCCATCATGGAAATATCAAAACCGTAGAGTTGTTTGTTGGCCTGCATGACAAAGGCCGGTGAGAAGGTATCCACGGCTACATTGAGTGGCGGGAGATCTGCGGCGTGCAGAGCGGTTCCAAAAAAAAGTACCAGACCTGCTAAAATCCCTGGGGTTTTCATTTGTTCATCCTTGTTAGACCGCATCGTATTGATTTTTCATTATAATAGTATAGCATCATATTTTACAGCCCGGGGAAACCAGTGCCAGACATAGCGGAATTACTGAAGCTTAGATTACCAAACATCCAGCGCCTGTTTCCGGACTGCTCTCATCCACTGCATGCAGCGATTCGAGATGTGCTGCTGGTCAGTACCTATGCCGGACGGCATATCGATTGTCTGCAGCAACTGATGAACGATGACAGTTGCCTCAATCCCCTCGACCTGAACGACTACACCCGCCTGTTACACGAACAGGTCGCATTGGACAACAGCCATTTTCCCCGCGCGCTGCGCCGCTTTCGTCACTATCATTTTTTACGTCTGATGCTGCGGGAACAGGCGGGGCTGGCCAGTACGGAAGATACGCTGCTTGCCTGGTCGGATTTTGCGGACGCTGTTATTCTGCATGCGCTGGCCTGGTGTCAGCAGGAATTGAGCCTGCGCTATGGTCAGGCCCGGGATGCCAATGGAATGCCGGTACAACTGTATGTACTGGCCATGGGCAAACTGGGCGGGCGTGAATTAAATTACTCCTCGGACGTAGATCTGATCATGGTGATCTCGAGCAGCGGTTACACCGATGGCAAGGAATCTCAGAGTAATGAACAGTATTTTACCCGGGTGGTGCAGTCGTTTATCCAGGTCTTACAGAACATAAGCGAGGATGGTTTTGTCTTTCGTGTTGATTTACGCCTTCGCCCCAACGGTGACAGCGGTGCACTGGTTTCGTCTCTGGCGGCCATGGAAACCTATTATCAGGAGCAGGGGCGTGACTGGGAGCGTTACGCCATGGTCAAGGCCCGCGTTCTGGGCAGCACGCCGGATTGGTTTCACTCCTTGATAAGCGCGTTTACCTATCGTCGTTACGTTGATTTCAGTGTGATCGAGTCCCTGCGCAGCATGAAGTCCATGATAGAGCGGGAAATTCAGCGTAATCCGCGTCTGGATGACATCAAGCGAGGGCTCGGCGGGATTCGGGAAATTGAATTTATCGTACAGAATGTGCAGCTCATTCGCGGTGGACGCATTCCGTCTTTGCGTCAGCAAAGTCTGCTACAGGCGCTGGAGGCGGTGCATCAGGAAAAACTATTACCCAAAACCGCAGCCTTGAGACAGGCTTATTTATTTTTACGCAGACTTGAAAACTGCCTGCAGTCTGAAAACGACCAGCAGACACATTCTCTGCCCGCTGATCCGGAGCGCCAGGCACAGATCGCCTATGCCATGGGCTATGAGTCCTGGGAGGCGCTGATGAACCGTCTGCAGCAATACCGACGCATTATTTCCTACCTTTTTCATGCGGTACTGCATACGAATGATCAGCCGGAAGATGGCGAACGTCTGTTAATGAATCAACTCACCAGCGTATGGCAGGGGCATGTGGAAACCGACATGGCGATCAATCTGCTGGCCAGTCTCGGCTATCAGCAGGCTGAGCGCTGCTACCAGCTGATCCACGCCTTCCGCCACGCTCCGCGCTGCCGGCGTCTGACTCAGGCTGCCCGCCTGCGACTCGATCGTTTCATGGTTTTATTGTTACGGCAGCTGACGGACATGGATCATGCCGAGTCTGTTTTGTTGAATGTGATTCACCTGCTCGAAAATATCGTGGGTCGCAGTGCGTATCTGGCGCTGCTTACGGAAAATCTCTGCGCCCTGCATGAATTACTGTATTGGTTTGCAGAAAGTCCGTTTATCACGGAACTTCTGGTTACTCATCCTTTTCTGCTTGAGCTGCTGCTGGCCAATACCGGGCGCTGGCAGACGCCAACGCGTCATCAGCTTGAGCAGCAGTTGACACAGCAACTGGCTTTGTGTGAGGACGACGAGGCCAGGGAAGACAGTCTTCGCCAGTTCAAACTGACGCAATGGCTGTCGGTAGCCAGGGCTGAATTGCGTGGCCAGGTGAGCGCTCAGCGGGCAGCAGGGTTTCTTGCCGATCTGGCTCAGGCTGTTCTGGCTCAGGTTGTCCTGCTGGCGGCACGGCAATTGAATGATCGTTATCCCGCCATAAATGCTGTCGTCGAAAAGCTGGCTATTATTGCCTATGGAAAACTGGGTAGCCGGGAAATGAATTACAACTCGGATCTGGATTTGGTTTTTTTGCATACCTGCCCGCCGGATCAGGAGGCTTATGTCATTCGCCTGACACAAAAAATCATACACATGCTGACGGCTCGCTCGCAGTTCGGAATTTTGTATCAAGTAGACACTCGCCTGCGTCCATCTGGCGAATCAGGTCTGCTGGTAAGCAGATTATCTGCCTTTGTGAACTATCAGCAGGCAAGCGCCTGGACATGGGAGCATCAGGCCTTGATTCGAGCGCGTATTATCGCAGGGGACAGCCGGAGCAGGGCGGTCTTTCGTCAATTGAAGAAAGATGTATTATCCATGTCCCGTGATGAAGCAATGATTCGCACCGACGTACAGGGTATGCGGGAGAAAATAAAGCAGCAACTCGGCTCAGAGGGCGTGAAATATGCCCCGGGTGCGTTGATTGATCTGGAGTTTTTCGTGCAGTATCTGGTGTTGATAAGCCCCATCCCCTCAATCAGCCGCTATACGCACACATCGAGTCTGCTGAGGCAGCTTGCCAGCCATTCGGTGCTGACATCCTCTGAATGCAGTGTTCTTCAACGGGCGCTGCGCGCATACCACCGCGCGCTGCACGCAGGACTGTTAAACCCTGAAAAACAGACAGACTGGGAACAGGAGCGGGAGGCGGTTTTGGCGCTGTTGCAAAACGCTGGCTGGGAAAGAGCCTGAGGCTGCCTGCTTAGGGGATGTTGATAATTGCTCTAGTGTTCTATCAATATTCAATTTTGGCGTAGGTTGGGCCTTGGCCCAACATGGAATTGGCACCCAGGCTAATTGTTGGGCCAAGGCCCAACCTACGTCGTCGATGTTCCGGTTTATCTGATGAAACAACCCTCATCCCCAACCCTTCTCACTTAACCAGGGAGAAGGGAGCCTGTTTCGTGCCATACCGCAGCTCTGTGGGCATGCTTGTATTCGGGTGATCTTTACTCAACAAAGCCTAAAATAAATTATCCTGTACCTCATCGGCGGGAGCGGCGAGGCCTGCGTCTCCCTGAGCTTCGGCCGCACCTTCTTCAGCAGCAGGCACATCCTGCTCCCGAAAATATTCAACAATGGCATTAGGCTGATTCTCTGGCGCCAGAAGTCCGCTTTTTGGATCAATACGTACTGCCACTACATTATCAGGTTGTGCCAGAAATTTTTCAGGCTGTTTATTCAGGGCGCTTTTCATAAACTCAATCCACAGTGGCAAGGCCAGTTGAGCGGCGTATTCATGCAGAGACTGAGGATTGTCGTATCCAACCCAGACGACAGCAACCAAATCCGGATTAAAACCGGCAAACCAGGTGTCCACCTGATCATTCGTGGTGCCCGTTTTACCCGCAATATCCTGACGGTTAAGCACGGTAGCAGCGCGCGCCGTACCGTGTTGCACGACGTCTCTCATCGCTGTGTACATCAGAAATGCCACATCCGCCGGTATCACGCGCGGTGCCAGCGTAGCCGGGTGATCCTTATCCTGCTCGCAGGGATTGCACACAATGGCCGGTGTTGCCTTAAGCAGAATGTCCCCGTCGTTGTCGGTGATGCGATCGATAAGATAGGGCTCTACTTTGTAGCCACCGTTGGCAAACACCGCATAGGCGCTGGTCAAATCAATAGGGCTTACCGACAGGCTGCCCAGGGCAAGTGACAGAGCGCGTGGCATTTGCTTCTTATGGAAACCGAAGTGAGAGGCAAAGTCGATGGTGTAATCGAAGCCCAGATCATCCAGAATGCGAATAGACACCATGTTAAGCGAGCGCACCAGAGCCTCTTTCAGTCGGGTAGGGCCGCTGAAGGTTTTTTTATCGTTATGCGGGCGCCACAAATTGGGTTGACCCGGTGTGTCGACCACAATCGGCGCATCGTTAATCAGGGTTGCCAGGGTATAGTCTTTGTTCAGGGCGGCAGCGTAGAGGAAGGGTTTGAAGCTGGAGCCTGGCTGACGAAGAGACTGCGTTGCCCGATTGAATTTACTTTTTTCAAAACTGAATCCGCCCACCAGCGCTTCCAGCGCTCCGTTATTGGGGTTCAGGGCGACCAGAGCCGCTTCTACCTGTGGAACCTGAGTCAATACCCAGCCTTTGTCTGTTTGAGTCACATAAACAATGTCCCCCATGGACGTAACCTGACGGGCGTTAACCGGCAGCTTACCCATCCAGCCCCGTTTCAGAGCCGGTCTGGCCCAGGACAGGCCCTCCCATGGGATTGTGATCATTTGTCCATGGCGCATCATGGCTGTAGCCGATTTTTCGCTGACACGGGTAACCAGTGCCGGCTCCATCTGGTGAATGCCGGGATAGGGCTGCAGCAGTTTATCGATTACAGCTCCCGGTGTATCTGGGAGCGTATCGATGTGTGCCGCAGGACCACGGTAACCGTGGCGGCGATCATAGGCCATCAGCTGATCAAACACCGCCTGATTCGCTGCATTCTGTTTGTTGCTGATCAGGGTGGTGTAGACGTTATAACCGCGTGTATAAGCCTTGGCGCCAAAATTATCGTAGAGTGACTGACGAATCATTTCCGCAACGTAGGGGGCATGAACTTCAATGTTGATACCGTGGTATCTGGCCATAACCGGTTGTTTGATTGCGTCCTGATATTGTTCCTCGGTAATGTATTTTTCTTCGAGTAAACGCTCGAGAACGTGGTCGCGCCGTTTTTTTGCCGCCTTGGGATTTACAATGGGATTTTGTGTGGAGGGCGCCTGAGGCAGTCCGGCTATCATGGCCATTTCCGCCAGATTCAGTTCTTTCAGCGTTTTACCGTAGTAGGTGTAGGCTGCGGCCGCAACGCCATAGGCACGGTTTCCGAGATAAATTCGATTCAGGTACAGCTCAAGAATTTTTTCCTTGCTCAGTTCGCGGTCAATCTTGATGGCGAGCAGAATTTCATTGAATTTACGTAAGAATGTTTTCTTACGTGTCAGAAAAAAATTACGGGCTACCTGCATGGTGATGGTACTGCCGCCCTGGGATTTCGTGCCGGTTCTGATCATCCGCAGGGTCGCGCGGCCAAGGCCGAAGATATCGACGCCAGGGTGCTCAAAAAAACGCTGATCTTCAGTAGCCAGCAAGGCGTATACCAGTGTTTTTGGGATTTCGTCGTAGGTGACGGGAATGCGTCGTTTTTCGCCATATTCCTGAATCAGTTTTCCATCCTGGGTGTAGATACGCAGAGGAACCTGGAGGCGCACGGTTTTCAGCGAGTCAACATCAGGTAATTCACTTTCGAGATATAAATAGAGGAAGCTGCCGCCAATAAGCAAGACAAAGAACAGGCTGATTAGTGTCCAGAGTCCCTTACGCAGAAAGTAAGTGGCTTTTGTCATATTGTGTCGTGTTTGTCTTGAATGGTCTGATTAATGCAATTATAACGCTATTTTGTCGAAGATTGCGAACCTTGTTCCTGTTTTGACGGCAATTTTGGCGCATTTGCCTGAACAATGCGCCAAAATTAACAAAACTGCTGTTTTCTGTTCCTTCTAGGGTGAGGAAGGGCCGGTAGGAGAATCGCCTGAAAGCATAACCCGACTGAAAAATGGGCCTGTTGAACGCTCATGAGGAAAGAAACCCGCGCGGGTCAGGTAGGCCGAGGTGCTCGCGGCTTCGTAGCTTTTAACCTGAGCGACTGGATCTCTCTTTTGACGCAGCTCACTGTTTTGTATGCGCAGCTCAGCAATTTCCCGCTCAGATATTTCTGCGCGGGTTCGCAGTCGAGCAATTTCGTCGTCCTTTTCCCGTAATACCAGCGCATGCTCTTGCCTGAGGCTTCCCAGCTCACTGCGCAGAGCGCTTATCTCGGCTGTTGAGGTTTCGGTAAGCTGTCTGAGTTCATGGGTCAGCGCCACGGTCTGCAGAGAGTTCTGATGCTTGCCTATCCATTTGCGAATCAGCTGTCTTATTTCATGCTCCGTGCTTTTCGTATTCAAAGCCATTGGGATGATAAATTCATTGGTGACGGTCTGCCAGCTCTGAGTAAAACGACAGCGACTGACCATGCCTTTTACTGTCATCTGCGAGCCTGCGCAATCATGTCCTGTAGTCTCTTTTATTGCGTTTAACTTTGCCGGTGTTGCCAGGGCAGGCACATCGAACTCGGCAGGGAAGAGTCTGTCAAGCTGGGCAGATGGACCTGGTGTCAGCTCTATCAGCCCGACATATTTTTGCAGATAGTAAAACTCAGAGCCGTATTGAATGTAAGTAAACATGTCTGGCAGCATCTTATATATCATATCTCTGGGCATGCCTTTGGGATCGTTCGAGAGCTTAACCATTCCAACCTGATCGATGGTAACGATGTGTCCGTTATTCTGACTGATGCTGAGGAGTGTGAGTAGATTTACGATAAAACTGGTTAATATCCGTTCGATTTTCAATTTTTCGGGCGCGGTCAGCAATTGTCCGCTGTTAACCAGAGGGCGAATAATATCGACCGTTGCCAGGATATAGGCCAATAATGTCTGGCGATCCGGTCGTGCTGCCTTGTTCAGCTCGGTCAGTTTAAGGTGCAAATCAACATCTGACATGCGGCAGAGCTCATCGATATTTTGTTCATCATTCGTTTGTGATAAGTGGTATTTTGCAATTACCTGCACCAGCCTTGTAACCAGTTCTTGTAAACGTGACATAGCAACTCCTTTGCTTAAAAAAATGAGGTACGAAATCGTACTCTCGGTCTATCAATATATTTAATCTGACTGAATGGCGCAAGCCTTGCTCAATCAGAATATCTTTGCGTCGATTGCTCTGGCGATCTAGTCTGATGAAAAGATTCCATTTTTTCATATGTTACGATACGATATCGTCAACGGATTTTCTATTAAGACACCGATACCAATGGCCACAGGGAGATGAAATAAACGTGCTAAAGCTGTTTAAATCGAAGCGTAAAGCCATTCTGGGTGTCGACATCAGCCCATCCTGTGTCAGAATCATAGAAACCGGCATGGACAACCAGCAGCGTTTTGTTGTCGATTATGGCTTTGAACCGCTGCCCGCAGACGCCGTTGAAGGTCATGTCATAAAAGATATTGATACGGTGGCTGCCTGCATTCGCCGCCTGATTTCCCGCGGTCATTTTTCAAGTAAATGTGCGGCTGTTGCCGTGCGTGACTCAGCTGTCATCAGTAAAGTCATACAGATAAGCGACGGACTGGCCGACTCCGAGCTTGAAGAACTCATCGTTACAGATGCCGACAAATACATCCCTTTTCCTATCGAAGAAATCAATATGGACTTTGCGGTTCAGGGGCCTTCCAGCAAAAATCCTGCAAAGCTTGATGTATTGATTGTTGCGTCACGTTCTGAAAATGTCAGCACTCGTGTTGAAGCCGTTACCAGAGCCGGTCTGCAGGTTAAGGTTGTTGACGTAGAGTCGTTTGCAATCGAGCGGGTTGTTTCGCTGTTTGCTGAGGATCTGCCCGCTCAGGGGCAGGAAAAAGTGATTGCGGTCATGGACGTGGGCTCGCATTTTTCCAGTCTGTGCGTATTGCAGAACATGAAGCTCAGCTACTCACGTGAAGAAGAGTTCGGCGAGGAAAACCTGCTGAAAAATCTGGCTCAGCACAGTGCGGTGAACATGGACGAGGCCAGAAGAATGCTGCAGGAAGGCCGCTTGCCGGAGGATTATGAAACAGCTGTATTTACACCGTTTATTGACTCGCTGACCATGCAGGTAAAACGCTCCCTGCAGTTCTTTTTTTCAACCACGCACTGTGAGCATGTTGATCACATCCTGCTGTCCGGAGGTGGCGGCTTTCTGTCTGAGCTGACAACGCGGGTTCAGGAGTTACTCAAAATACCAACTGCCATCGCAAATCCTCTCAAATACATGACCCTGCCCAAAAAGCTTGAGGATTTGCATGGTTCTTCTTTAATGATTGCCTGTGGACTGGCAATGAGAGTGGTGGACTGAATTTCGTGACTGACATTAACCTTTTGCCATGGCGCGAGATTAAGCGAGAAAAGGACAGGCAGGCGTTTACCATTCTGATTGCGTCTGCCGCTGCAATGGGATTTTTGATAGCCTTTGTTTTCAATTATTACTCTGTCAGTCTGGTTGAGCAGCAGGCAGCCCGTAATCAACGGCTGCAGGATGAAATTACGATTTTTGATAATCAGATTGTCAGTATCAAAAAACTCAAAGCCCTGCGAAACAACCTCATTGCCAGAATGAAAGTGGCACAATCGCTGCAGTCCAGGCGCGCGCTCACCATTCATTTATTTGATGAGCTGATTAAAATACTGCCGGATGGGGTTTACTTTACGAGCGTAAAACGTGTTGGCAATCTGGTTACAGTGAACGGCTATTCCGAGTCAAACAGCAACGTAGCCATTTTAATGCGCAATATTGAAACGAATACCTGGATTCAGGAGCCTGCGCTGACTGAGATAAAGATGGATGAGCAGGCTAACCAGGCCAACGGCGGCGGGGCAGCCAAAACCGAAGGCTCGACTGAACGAAGCCCAACCTTCATCTTGAGCTTCATACTCAAGCCCAAGCTGCATATGCTTCCTGTTCAGAAGGCTGCGCCATGAACAATCTCAGACTGGATGAACTGACACTCGAAAATGTCGGACAATGGCCTGCTGTTGTTAAATATGCTGTGGCCGCCTTACTGATGCTTCTAATTATTGGTATGGGGTACTGGTTTTTCACCAGCAATAATTTTGAGCAATACGATGCCTTGCTTGTCGACAGTGTCAACTTGAAAAACTCCTTTGAGCAAAAGCAGCAGCAGGCCGCCAGTTTACAACTGTACGAAAATCAGTTGAAGATAATGGAAGAACGCTTTGGTAATATGTTACGCCAGTTACCCGCACAGAGTGAAATGGTTGGCTTACTCGACGATATTTCAAAAACCGGCGTAAGCAGCGGTTTGACCTTTGTGCTGTTCGCCCCTGCTCCCGAGGTCACGCATGATTTTTATGTAGAGGTGCCGATAAGCGTTAAGGTTCAGGGAACATACGAGCAATTGGCCGTATTTTTAAGCAGGATTGCCGCGATGAAACGGATTGTCACCTTACACGATTTTGAAATAACACCGGTGAAGAACGAGAAGGATAAAGAGGTTTCAGGGAATTTGCTGGAGATGTCCATAATCATTAAAATTTATCGATACCGAACCTGATGAAAAAAAAACGGATTTTAATATACGTGTTTTATCTGCCGCTGGTTTGCAGTCTCGCAGGATGCAGTTCGCCTGAGGATGAAGCATTAACCCGGTATATACACGAAGTAAAAATGCGTAGCCCGAAACCCATCGAGCCTGTTCCTGTCTTTGTTCCCCTGGAGAAATTTTTATATCCGGAAATACTGGGGCGAAGAAATCCCTTCCGGTTAAGAGAAGTGAAGGAGCAGCCTGATGTGCTCGCCCCTAATATAACCCGTCCCAAAGAGCCGCTGGAGATGTTCCCCCTGGACGCCCTGAAATTTGTGGGCATCTGGCGTCAGGATGGCGTCATCTGGGGCTTGATCAGTCAGCCTGGTGGCATGGTTTCCCGCGTCAAGGTTGGAAACTATATGGGACAGAATTTCGGCAGGATAATCAGTATAAGCGAGACTTCATTGAAACTGGAGGAGCGCGTGCAGGTATCAGGGAAGTGGGATTCAAAAATCACTACGTTTAACCTAAACAGCAATGAGTAGAGGTTTCATTTTGCGAAAGAGAATAATGTTATGGATGGTGTTGACACTTCTGTCTGCTGCGTCGTATGCCGGTGTTAATAATCTGATTGGTGTCAAGGTAATACCCTTGCCTGATAACCGGGTGCGGGTAGATTTTCAGTTCTCAGATACGCTGGTCAATTCGCCAGCCGGCTTTACTACGCAAAAGCCCGAGCGACTTATTCTCGATTTTATCAACACCCAGAATCAGTTGAACGAATCTCAAAACAGTCAGAAAATCGATGTTGCATCGTTGCTTGACTACAGCGTTGTGTCTGTCAAGGACCGAGTGCGGGCCATATTAAACCTGAGTGCTGCTGTGTCCTGGTCTGGTTCCGTTGCCGGGAAGATATATTCCGTCACGCTGAGCGGTAAAAGCCATGAACTGTTCCAGCCACAGCGGGAGCTGTTTGTGACCAATCAACCGGTAAACGCGCGCTTTGATATTACCAACATTGATTTCCGCGGAACGGGCAAACAGAGTGGTCGCCTTATTATTGATGTTTCCAACGCCAGCATCCCGATCGATGTGACCCAGAAAGGCAAGGAAATTGTTGTAAACTTTAACAGTACCCGTGTACCCAGAGCGTTGGCGAAACGCTATGATGTTGCCGATTTTCAAAGCCCGGCAAAAGTTTTTTCGGTTCAGCAGGAAGGTAAGACCGCTCGACTGGTGATGCTCAGCGAGGGTGATTATGGGCATTTCGCATACCAGGTTAACAAACAGTTTATCGTGGATGTGTTTCCGCTTTCTGCGGAAGAGGTCAGACTTGCCAAACTGAAAAAACAGGTATATACCGGCAAGCTTATCTCGTTGAATTTTCAGAATATACCGGTTCGTTCCGTGTTGCAGATACTGGCCGAGTTTACCGGTATCAACATGGTTGTCAGTGACAAGGTTCAGGGCGATATTACCCTCCGCTTAAACAATACCCCCTGGGATCAGGCGCTCGATATCATTTTGAAAACCAACTCGCTGGATAAACGCAAAAACGGCAACATCATGATGATTGCACCTGCGGCTGATTTGTTGAGCCAGGAAAAGTCCGAGCTGAAATCGCAGCAGGAAGTAACCAATCTGGCGCCGCTTCGTTCAGATCTCCTGCAGATTAATTACGCCAAGGCAGCTGATATTGCCATGCTCTTGAAAGATAAGAATACGTCTCTGCTTTCCAGGCGTGGCGCCATCAGCGTAGATGCGCGTACCAATACCATATGGATTCAGGATACCGGCGCGCAGATTGAGGAAATCCGTGAGCTCATCAAGCAGCTGGATGTTCCTGTCAAGCAGGTGCTAATCGAAGCGCGCATTGTGAACGTTACCAAAGACTGTGCAAAAGATCTGGGCATACGCTTTGGGGTGACCAAGCCAACCCATCTGAGTGGTCGATTAAGGGGGGCCAACCAAATGGGGCAGGGCATCGCTCCCGCAGACATTGTCCCTCTGGCTGATCGCCTGAACGTTGATCTGGCCGCGGTACCCGTCGCGGCGCCAGCTGGTTCTGTGGGTATTGCACTGGCCAAGCTCGGCAATGGCATCCTTCTGGACCTTGAGCTGTCGGCTCTGGAAAGTGAGGGGCGCGGAGAAATCATTGCCAGCCCGCGCCTTATCACCACCAACCAGCAGGCAGCGGTTATTGAGTCGGGTGAAGAAATTCCCTATCAGGAGGCCACGTCAAGTGGTGCGACAGCCGTTGCATTTAAAAAAGCGGTATTGAGCCTTAAAGTAACGCCACAGATTACCCCAGACAGTAAAATCATGATGGATTTGGTGATTAATCAAGACAGGCCTTCTGATCAGCGCTTTAATGGTGTACCCTCCATTCTGACGAAAGAGATTCAAACCAATGTATTGGTTGATAATGGTCAAACCATTGTTCTGGGGGGCATTTATAAGCAGGACAAGAATAATTCAATCAATCGTATTCCATTTTTTGGAGCTTTACCGGTGGTAGGAGCGTTGTTTCGCAACCAAAACACAACAATTGCAAAAGAAGAGTTGCTCATTTTCATCACTCCCAGGATAATAACAAATACGTTATCCATTACCACCGTGGAAGGACGGGCCCGGGCCTTTGCAAAAGGGGCTGAGCTGGATAAATTTGGCAAACCTGTAGCACAATATGTTCCGCCTAAAACAGAAGTATATAAGTAAATAGAGTCGGTGTTATCGTTTTTAAGGTCAATTTAAAGGCAGGAAGGGCGATCTTTAAACGATAACTGACGTTGATAACAGCAATCCTCTTAACAGGATTTTTGGGGTTGTATTCACCTGAATCAGGGGCATGCGCTGTTTCTTGTGTGTGACCCTTGGCTAAATGAGGTATGTAACTAAAAATGAGTATAGTTAAAGTACGAAATATTTTTTTAATTGGGCCAATGGGGGCAGGGAAAAGTACTATCGGCCGTACTTTGGCAAAAGAACTTAAGCTGGAGTTTTTTGATTCAGATGAGGTGATTGAGGATCGAGCAGGTGCCGACATATCCTGGATATTTGACATTGAAGGTGAAGAAGGGTTTCGCCGACGTGAACAGAAGGTAATTGAAGAGTTAACCCAAAAAACCAATATCGTGCTGGCCACCGGTGGCGGTGTGGTCATTACTCCTGAAAACCGTAATGCATTGGCTGGTCGTGGGACGGTTATTTACTTAAAAACGTCTCTGCAGCAGCAGTTTGAGCGCACCAAGCGGGACACAAAGCGCCCCTTGCTGCAAACGGATGATTTGGAAGGACGTCTGGAAATGCTGCGTGATGAACGCGAGCCATTTTACGAAGAGCTGGCTGATATCAGCTTTGAAACCGACAAACTGACGGTTAAAGCAGTTGCTAATAACATCATCAAGTATATTTATGGCGAAAACTGAGTTTCTGGACGAACGCAAGGTAAGTCTGGCATCAAATGAATACCCCATCTACATAGGTCGATATTTTTTGTGCGACAAGGACTTGCTTTGTCGCCACATCAAATCCAGACAGCTTATGATAGTAAGCAACAATACCGTGGCCGATCTGTATCTGAATGAGCTGCTGTCCGGTCTGTCGGACAAGGTCTGTCATGTTGTTCGTTTGAATGATGGCGAAGAATATAAAAATAATCAGAGCCTCTGGCAGATTTATGACGCCCTCGTCAAACACGGACACCATCGGGATACGACCCTTGTTGCACTGGGTGGTGGAGTGATTGGTGATATTACCGGATTTGCAGCGGCGACCTGGCAGAGAGGGGCTCATTTTATACAGATACCTACGACCCTGCTGGCCCAGATTGATTCATCCGTAGGGGGTAAAACAGGAATTAATCATCCCGGCGGTAAAAACATGATCGGCAGTTTTTATCAGCCCGACGCCGTATTCATTGATATGAACACACTGAAAACCCTGCCAGAACGGGAGTTTCGCGCGGGTTTTGCGGAAATGATTAAATATGCTGTGCTGGTAGGTGGTTCATTTTTTACGCAGGTTCGTACCTTGCTGGAGAAATGGAACAGCTCCGCTGATATTGCTGCCTTTCTTGATGACTCATCGCTTCTGGCTGAGTGTATCGGCGCCTGTTGCCAGATAAAGGCCGATGTTGTTCAAAAAGATGAACGTGAAACCGGTCTGAGGGCATTGCTGAACCTCGGGCATACGGTAGGGCATGCATTGGAAGCCTGCACGCAGTACAGCCGCTGGCTGCATGGTGAGGCCGTGGCGATCGGACTTTATGCGGTGGCTTTGTTGTCTCACGAACATAATGGCCTCGATAAACAGGTTATCGTTCAGATAGACGAGCTTCTGCAGCTGGCTGGTTTACCGCGACGTATCCCGGCGGATATTGATTTAAATCATCTGCGTAGTCTGATGAATGCCGATAAAAAGATTAAAAATGACCGCTTACGCTTCATCCTGATCAAGGCGCTGGGAGCGTGTTATCTGTCGGATAACGTAACAGACAGTCGATTGCAGGCTGTTTTACAGGCGGCCGTAGAAGGAGGTTAGCCATGCAGGATGATTTGGTCGAGCAGGAGGCTCGAAACGCATCAAAGATGGAAACTCTGCTCAAGCCTAAACGGTGGCTGATGGCAATTGAAATAATCAATCGCCTCGTTTTGTCCAGAAATCTTTTGATTACCGTACTTGCTGAGCACGCTGGAGGAAAAACCTGCTTTAGATCATTGCTTCTGCCGGGCCTTGATAAAACGATCACGGGGCTGGTGATCGAGGCCGACAGCCATTTTACTTCAGCACAGGCCATTCGGTTTGTGGCTCAGTCACTGGGTCTGACCTGGACCCGGGATGTTACCCTGGCAGAATTGACTGATGCGATAAATGCGAGAAAAAAACCTGTTTTACTGATTATCGATGAGGCACATTTTGTACCCTACACCCTGCTGCAGGATTTTCTGCAGGAACTTAACACCCGTGATGAACCGGGGTTTTTTCATGTCTGCCTGCTTTCCGATTACTCGATTAATCCCCGTCTGAATTCATTGAATGAAAAGCGCTTCAAGAATTTAATCTACTGTCTGGAACCTGGAGCCTTAACTGAGGCGGAAACCCGCCTGTATATCTTAAACAGTCTCAATGCGCCCAATCAAATGCCCGTGCGTCCTCCCGAAGAGACGCTTAAGGCTTTTTATCAGGAAACCGGTGGGAATATGGCCCTGATCAATCAGCTCAAAGATGCGTTTTTTTGCGGTAAAACACTCTGGAGGCATCGTTTTGTCTGGGCTATGCAAGTCCGGTATAAACGCCTGCTGTCAGTAGCGCGCAGGCTGAAAGTACAATTGCCTGGCGCCTGGCATTCAATCCGCGCCTTTTTTAGCAGCGATGTTAAGCATATTTTTTTCGACAGTAAGCCGGATTTTGCTTTTTTAAGGAAGAAATCATTTGCTGCTGGTGGCCTCGCTGTGGCTGCTCTGTCACTTACCGCCCTGATCTTAAATAATCGGCCACAGGTAACAACAAATACAGGCACCCAGGCTGTTCAACACACTGACAAGAGAGCTCAGCCGCTTGTGAGCCGCCTGCCTGAGCCGGTGCGGGTGTTAAAAAGTGAAATCCCGACCTTTACTCAGGCCTCTTCCCGCTCAGTTCTGCGCCTGCCTTCGCTGAAGATGATTGAGGAGGAGGATGACTCACTGGAAAAGCTGGTGGTTAGAGACAGTGTTCTGGTCATTCCAAAACCCATGCCTAAAGACAGGCGCACGGAAGACGCGATCGAAAAAACCATAGTGACTCGGACGAACAGCAAGGCAGTCCGGCAGATTGCCATGATCTCCCCCAGGGAAGAAGCAGGCACTCATCCTCATTTCACCATCCAGCTGCTGGCCAGTCAGAGCCAGCCGGATATCAGGCGCTTTGTTATCAGAGAGCATCTTAATGGCAAGGTTCAGACCAGAACATTCAGAAACAAAGGGGTGTTGTGGTATGTCTTGACCATGGGGGATTTTAATCGAAGGGACAAGGCACAGCGCGCGATAAAAAATTTACCTTCTAAGCTGGCCGCATTGCACCCATGGGTGCGGGCAATTGATGTTTTTACGGCAATAGGCTGAGACCGACGCTTCCGCCTGGGAGTGGCTTTGCCAGGCCGGATCGCAAACCATCTACTCCCTGACGGTCACGGTTCATACAAATTTACTGCGATTCGCAACATTTTTCCTCATTATGAGGTATAATGCGCCAATTTTGTTTAAAATTGGTGAAAAGCATGTATTCATTTGACCTTTCGTCGCTTACCGAGTTCAATCCTGCTCTGGTGTATTCTTTCGAGCCCGAGGCTCCCAGACAATATTTAGAAAATAAGGACAAAATAAGCGATTCTTATCATTTTATTATTGGCCAGCATGTAGACATGCTGAGAGCCTATCAATACGCGCAATCAGTGATTCTTCCGTACATCCGTGAACATGGAATTCAGTCGATCACGCCAGACATGCTTCTTGACTGGATTAAGCAGATACATCGTGAGATTGGCAGACACATTCTTGAATCGGAAGGTTTGACGGCTGGATGCTGGAGCACGAAGGATATCATTCGCGCCCATGCCGGCTGGGATTCAGCACAGGATATGCTGTCTTTTATGGGATCCATACCTTTCATCCAGCACACATCCGAACACTACCGCAGGTACGCTGCACACGCGCTGGAGACCTATGGTATTCCTACTGCGGATACTCTGGGTTTTATGCTTCTTTTGTACAAGGCCAGTTTTTTGTCGGAGTCGATTCTGTTTCCTTCGCAAATGGTTTCCCTTGTGTCCGACTCCATATCCAAGGGTGGGACCAATCTTGCTCTGAAAAAACTCTGCGCTGCCTACAATCGAAATATGCTTGATGCGGCGCAAAAAACAGCCATCCACAAGATAATGAAAATCTGTATTCCGCCTGACATGCTTGAAGAAAGCATGCAGGCCTTCGCCAGAAAAACGGTGGCAGGCTGGAAAAGCGCCGAGGCTGGCGATGCCGAAAAACTAAGCGAATTTCTGGCAGAGGTATTTTACGAGCTGACGGAAATACATCCTTTTCCTAACTGTAACGGTCGCACAGCCACCTGTCTGGTCAATATTATCCTCAAATCCTTTTCAGTGCCGGATATCCTGCTCAGGCTGCCCGACGAAGCCTCCGATCTATCCTCGTCCTATGTCAGGGCCATTAAACAGATTGATCAATCACGGGCCCTGCTTGCCTCACATATAAAAGCCAGAATAGAAGCCAGTCGAATCACGCCGTGGAAAAATGAGGCGTTGAAAGAGCTGATTGAAACCCGGGTAAACATTGCCAACCTCTGCTTCCTGATTAAGAAAGCCCATCCCAGCTATGATTTATGTAAAACGCTGTCCAGTTTAAACCAGCAGACAGACTGGTCTGGATATGTGGTATACATGAGCCGGGACGAGCTGCTCCTGGATTCCGCCAGCAGAGCGTTAAAGCAGCTGACCATTATCAAAAATCAGCTGGACCAGCGCAGGCGGCTTACTCTGTTTGAACAGCCCCAATCAGCGGACTGTATTGCTGCTGTCTGTGAGACGCTGGGGCAGCTCAGTGGTCTGACTCCCTGGAAAGGAGACCGGAAAGGTACAGCATTTATCTTTGAGCAAAAAAATGGAGAGAACCTGGATGCAGCCTGCAGACTTTTGCTGGCAACCGGCTTGATGAGCGTTGAACAACGATTGCTTATCACGAAAGCACCTGTGCTGGTCTGTACAAACATCCAGATCAGAGCCCTGCTGGCGAGAAAAACTGACAGCCCATTGGCTGAGGTCTCCATGCCAGCCAGCAGCAGTTCCTGCTAGAGCGCCGCCCTGCGATTGCAAATAGTGAAAATCCTGTTCCCGGCCACGATGGCGGGATCGTCTCCATCGCTGCAGATGTTACGATACATGATGGTGCCATGAGTCTGGCCAGGCATAATGAGTTTTTCTACCTGATTTCCAGCCTCTATCAGGCGTTTGGCATAGCCCTCACTCTGGCTCCTGCCACCGTCGAATTCAGCAACCATAACGGTGGTTGGCGGCAGTGACGATAAATCCTCTTCCCAATAGGGGGAACAGAGAGGATCTTTACGTTTCTCAATGGGGACGTAACAATCGAAACTCAGCCTGGCTGCAGTGGGATCAAGCATTTTGTCTTCGAGTGCAAAAGCATCGTATTCATGCAGTGAGTTCGTGTAGTCATAGGCGCCACTGATCAAAAACTGGTAAAAAACCCGGTGATGTGGGTTGCTCCTTAACGTATTGGTCACGATGGCCGCCAGGTTCGCGCCGGAGCTGAAACCTGACAGGATAATCCTTGCTCTATCACCCTGAAACGCTTCAATGTTGTCGAACACAAACCTCGTCGCTTCCAGCGCATCCTGAACCTGAGCGGGCCATTGGTGCTCCGGAGCCAGGCGATAATCCACCATCACGGCATGGCATTGTGCGTGAAAGGCAATTTTACTGATGATGGAGTGATTGACTTCAAACAGATCATGGATAAAGGCGTTTCCGGGAAAAAAAATGATAACAGGCTTCATGTTGTTATCGGCACGATAATGACGTATACGAATGGGATGCCCCTCGGAGCTCATAATCGTCTTGTCCTGAAAGGGAAGCGGGGCAGGGCTGGCAACAAACGGGTCAAACAGGCGGACAAAACGGCGCACCGCATGGATATCCAAACCTTCCGTGCCGTCAGCCGACTGCTGCGCCTGCTGCAGCCGTTCAAAAAATTTTTTTTCGGATTCATTTAAGGGCATGACATGGCTCCATTCCAGCGCGTTTTCAACATACACTGATTATAGTCAATCAGATTATCTGCGCACTCTACCCTGGTATTTGATGTTGACGAGGCTCAGGCCTTCTCCCGACAGCTATGGGAAATTTTCGCTGTTTCTGTTAGTCTTCAACTATACTGTTGAAAACGAACATCTGATTTGTAACGTTTGTTTATTAAGGAGAATATCATGTACAAAAGAGTTCTGTTCGCCACGGACTTTGATGAGGTGGGCATTAAGGCCGCTCATAAAGCGAAAAAAATTGCAGATGAAAATGGAGCCGACTTATTGCTGGTGCATGTTGTTGAACCTATTCCCGCCTACGCTTACCCAGGTTTTGCCGGTTTTGCGGAAGTGGAAGTATCCATTCGCGAGCAGGCCGAAAAAGAATTATCTGACCTTGCAAAAAGTCTGGGTGTGGACAGTGCGCATTGCATGATTGAACTTGGTTCAACCAAAAATGAAATCCTGCGTGTGGCTCAGGAAAAAAAGATTGATCTCATTGTGACGGGCAGTCACGGCAAACACGGTCTGGCTCTGTTGCTGGGCTCAACTGCCTCGGCTATCCTGCACGGTGCTGAATGCGACGTATTGATCGTAAGACATAAAGGTTAAACAGAGAAGGTGCTCAGCGTTTCCCTTTACCGGACTGCTGTGGATTTGCGCGTCTGGCGCATGGATTTTATTTTAAGGATTTAGGGATGATTTTAGATGCATTAGAAGCGTACGGCTTTCACAAGCCTTTGTCGGAAGCCGGTTTTCTTGCTACAGACACCATTAAACGTCTTTATGACAGAATTAAAGCCCTGTCTCTGAGTTATGGCAGTCTGATTGTGATCAGTGGACCGGTTGGGTCTGGCAAAACAACCTTTGTTAATCAGCTGATGAAAGAGTTAAAGCAGGAAAAAAAATGTCTGGTCAGCTACTCCTACAGTTCAGACCGTCAACAGGTCAACGTCAAAACCCTGCTGACTGCCCTGCACATTGATCTGGCCAAATCTGACAAACCCATCAAAGTGGCCTCGTCGCCAGAAATCAGGGATAGAAATCTGGTGCGCCTGATGGAGCTGACCAATAAACCCGTGGTTCTGTTTATTGATGAGGCGCAGGATCTGCACGGCAATACCATCTCCTCTTTGAAAAAACTGTCTGAGATTGCCAAGACCAGTCAGCAGACATTAACGATTATTCTCTCAGGTCAACCCAAACTGAAGCAGGCTATCCGCCAGCCCAAAATGGAAGAGATTGGTGCACGGGCCTATGTTCTGGATTTGGAAGAACAGCGGCTGATTGGTCAAAAGGATCTGTACCTGCAATGGGCTATTGTGCAATGCCTGTCAAAAGAGAAACGCCTGGGTGATGTGATTACGCCAGATGCGTTGAAACTGCTGGCAGACAACATGTCGACGCCTCTGCAAATCATTTCTAATTTCAACAAGGCTCTGGAAATTGCCTATTTGAACGGCATGCGGCCTATCGACATGAGAATTATGGAAATGGTGGTTAAACAGTCGGCAGTTATTCCTGATGTCAGGAAAGAGCGTGTCGAAGTGCGTCCCGCCCGTGTGATTGAGCCGGTCAGAGTCTGATCAAGCCAGACATTCGCAATCGTGCCTAAACAGGGTATAATCCCTCTTTTACCCTGTTTGAAAACGTATGCGGCTTTTGTTTGGTTCAAGGCCGGTTCCTGCTTTTAAGGACGGAACCGTGCTTACAATAGGAAATTTTGACGGCGTTCATCTGGGGCATCAGGCTCTGCTTAGGCAGTTAAAAGCGCGCGCTATTCAAAAAAAACAGCCTTTGGTGGTGATTTTATTCGAACCACAGCCAGGAGAATATTTCCGTGGCGATAAGGCGCCTGCCCGCCTGTCCAGCCTGCGTGAGAAACTGGCCATGCTCAAACGGTGCCAGGTTGATTATGTCTACTGCCTGCGCTTTAACAGGACACTGGCCAGTATGTCGGCACAATCCTTTGCTGAAAACTGTATTTTTGCCCAGTTCAACGCCTCGTATCTGCTGCTGGGGGATGACTTTCGCTTTGGCTGTGACCGATCAGGGGATGTCAGCCTTCTGAAGACCCTGGCGTTTGAACGAGGCTGCGAGGTCGAAACCTTTCCGGATTTTCGCCTGGATGATGTCCGGGTCAGCTCTACCAGCATTCGCCAGGCTCTGGCCAGCGGCGACATGTCCGGTGCATCCGCCTTGTCGGGCAGGCCCTGGAGCATGTGCGGCCGGGTTACGTACGGTCATGCACGGGGACGAGAATGGGGAGTGCCCACGGCCAACCTGGCCGTAAGGCGAATGGCACTGCCTGCCAAAGGCGTGTTTTGTGTCCAGGTTCAATTACCGGATGGGCGCATGTTTAACGGTGTGGCCAATCTCGGACGGCGACCCACAGTAGATGGCAGCAAAAACGTACTGGAAGTTCATCTCTTTGATTTTGATGAAACACTGTACGGTAAATTGCTCCAGGTACATTTCTTACATAAATTACGCGATGAAATCCGGTTTGCATCTCTGGAGGCTCTGATAGCCCAGATTCATGATGACGTGGCAACGGCCAAAACCTGGTTTGATCAGACAGAAAAACAGAACGCGGAGTAGAAGCAGATGGCAGAGTACAAAGACACCCTTAATTTACCCGAGACTTCTTTCCCGATGAAAGCAGGCCTTGCGCAGCGTGAACCACGGCAGCTTGATGCCTGGCATACCGAGGAGCTATACCAGAAAATCCGCAGCCTGCGACATGGAAAAAAACCATTTATCCTGCACGATGGCCCTCCTTACGCCAACGGCCATTTACACTGCGGCCATGCGCTGAATAAAATTTTGAAGGATATCATTGTCAAATCAAAAACCATGAGTGGATTTGACGCGCCTTTTGTTCCTGGCTGGGATTGCCATGGCCTGCCAATTGAGCTGAATGTTGAAAAGAAAATCGGTAAAGCCGGAATGAAGGTCAGCCATCGTGAGTTTCGTGCCAAATGCCGGGACTACGCAGCCAGCCAGATTGATATTCAGCGCGACGAATTTAAGCGCCTCGGTGTATTTGGCGACTGGGAAAAACCCTATGCCACCTTCGATTTCAGCTACGAAGCCAACATCATTCGTGCACTCGGAAAAATCATCGAAAATGGTCATTTGCAGCAGGGGTTCAAGCCGGTTCACTGGTGCATAGACTGCGGTTCCGCACTGGCTGAAGCGGAAGTCGAATACGAAGATAAAACCTCTCCTTCCATTGATGTGGCGTTTCGCGCGGTCAAGGCTGAGGAATTTCTGGCGCGCGTTTCATCGTCGCTGCCCCTGAAACCTCTCATTGTGCCTATCTGGACAACCACACCCTGGTCTCTGCCAGGCAACGAGGCCGTATGTCTGCATCCTGAGCTGGAGTATGAGCTGATTGATGCCGGCGAACAGTATTTCCTTATCGCCAGTGCGCTGGTTGAAACGGTGATGAGCCGTTACCAGATTGAGAGCTACCGTTCATGTGGTCACGCGCTGGGCGAAGCCTTTGCCGGACTGCTCGTGCAGCATCCTTTGTTTGACCGTCAGGTTCCGATGATTTTCGGCGAACACGTGACAACCGACTCCGGTACGGGTTGCGTTCACACGGCCCCGGCGCATGGTCCGGACGATTACCAGGTTGGTAAGGCCTTTGCTCTGCCTTTGGTTAATCCTGTCATGATGAATGGCTGCTATGCCAGCGATGTACCGCTGTTTGCCAATCAGTCTGTATTGAAGGTTAACGAGCCCATCATGGAGCTGCTGCAGGAGCGCGGCGTATTACTGCACCGTGAAGCCATCCGTCACAGCTATCCGCATTGCTGGAGACACAAAACGCCGATGATTTTTCTGGCGACTCCGCAGTGGTTTATTTCCATGGATAAAAACGGTCTGCGCCAACAGATTCTGTCGGTTATTGATGGAGTAAACTGGGTGCCGGAATGGGGCAGACCACGCATTACAAATATGGTTGAAACAAGGCCCGACTGGTGTATTTCAAGGCAGAGAGCCTGGGGGACACCGATGCCATTATTTGTGCATAAATCCACCCGAGAACTACACCCCGATACGCTGAATCTGATTGAACGGGTTGCCACTCTGGTCGAGCAGGAGGGCATTGATGCCTGGTTTGAACTGGATGCCAGAGACATTCTGGGCGCGGATGCGGAACATTACGACAAAATTACGGATACCCTGGATGTTTGGTTTGACTCAGGCGTGTCGCATTATTGCGTATTAATGAAAAACAAGGAGCTGGGGCTGCCTGCTGATGTGTATTTTGAAGGTTCTGACCAGCATCGGGGATGGTTCAACTCTTCCTTGACCACGGCAGTTGCCATATATGGCCACGCTCCTTATAAAACCGTGTTAACGCACGGGTATACGGTAGACGCCGAAGGACGCAAGCTCTCCAAGTCAAAGGGCAATTACGTGGCTCTGGACAAGCTGGTCGCGCAGCATGGTGCGGATATATTGCGCCTGTGGGTTTCTTCCACGGATTATCGCAACGAAGTGAGTATTTCCGAGGAAATTATCAAGCGCAATGGGGATGCCTACCGGCGCATCCGCAACACGGCCCGCTTTCTGCTGGCTAATCTTGTCGACTTTGTCCCCGGGCAGCATGACGTAGACCGAGAGCATATGGTCGAGCTGGACAGCTGGGCTGTTACACGGGCCCGCGACCTGCAAAACGAGATTGTAGCGGCATATGAAGCCTTTAATTTCCATAGCATTTATCAGAAAATACATAATTTCTGCGCCGTGGATCTGGGTAGTTTTTATCTGGATGTGATCAAGGACAGACAATACACCACGCCGAAAAACAGTCTGGCGCGTCGCTCCTGTCAAACGGCCATGTACCATATTATCCAGGCGCTGACCCGCTGGATGGCTCCGATTCTCTCCTTTACCGCCGAAGAAATCTGGCAGGCCATTCCGGGGCAGAGTGAAGAGTCTGTGTTCCTGCAGACCTGGTACGAAGGCTGGCCTGTGACCGCCGATGTGGATATGGCATTCTGGCAGCAGGTGCAGGCAGTGCGGGATGACGTAAACAAAGCACTGGAAGCGCAGCGGCAACAGGGTGTTATTGGCTCGCCTCTGGCTGCCAGAGTCAGCCTGTATGCGAAAGACGAGTTGTATCATCAACTCGGGCGACTGGCGAATGAGTTGCGCTTTGTGCTGATCACCTCCGCTGCCACATTGAAGCCCTTTGCTGAAAAACCTGAGCATGCGGTGGTTAATGAAGAACTGGGGCTGGCGATTGCGGTAGAGGCCAGCGAATATGAAAAATGTGCCCGCTGCTGGCATCGTTGCGACGATATTGGTTCTAATCCGGCTTATGAGGATTTGTGCCGTCGCTGCGCTGATAACATCTCCGGGCATGACGAAGTGAGGCAATTTGCATGAAGAAATGCCTGTGGTTTCTTGTCAGCCTGCTGGTACTGCTTGCGGATCAGGCAAGTAAGTACTGGGCTTCGGCGAATCTTGAGCCTTATCATCCCAAAGCACTGATGCCGATGCTGAATTTTACGCTGGCATTTAACACCGGCGCCGCATTCAGTTTTTTAAACGGGGCGGGGGGCTGGCATCGCTGGTTTTTTGCCGTTTTCAGCCTGGTCATGAGTGTGGTTTTGAGCGTCTGGCTCTGGCGTTTACCTTCCCGCGATCGTCTGCAATGCCTTGCTGTCAGCCTGATTTTAGGTGGTGCTCTTGGCAATTTATATGACCGGGCGCGTTATGGCTTCGTTGTCGATTTTATTGATGTTTATTATAAAAACCATCACTGGCCCGTTTTTAATCTGGCAGACAGCGCCATCTGCATCGGCGCTTTTTTCCTGCTGCTGGACTTCTTTATCACCAGAAAAGCCTGATTTTTAATACAAAATCAGGCATCTAAACATTCCATGACTCCATAAACGGGGATCCGTGCCGGAATGACCATGGATTCCCGGTACGTATTCGCTGTGAACGACCATCGAAAATCCCTTGTAGCCCGGATTAGCGCCAGCGTAATCCGGGAAGCATGCTGCTCTTTATGTTCCGCCAAACCAGCCGAAGCCTTTGTTTTTATCTGCGCTGCAGCTGGTTGAGGATGAGGCAGGGCTGGCAATACCGGAAAATAAACCAGACAGGCTGAAAGAGGGTGAAGAGGACTCCAGATGTTCGTCAAACACGCTCTTTATCTGCAGGGCCAGTGCTTTATCTGTTGCCAGCACCTCAAAAAAATCATTCAGGGCAAGCAGTCCCTTAAAAATGCCACGCAGGCGGCTCAGGTCGTCAGCAGCGCCTGAAAGCGTATGCTCGCGGATGTAGCCCAGCATCCTCTCAGCCAGCTGCTCCATGAGCGAAGCGCCGGGATCCCCTTTGACCGCGAGCCTGAACAGGTTCCATTTGCTGAATAAATGACTGGCCACATCATTCATGAAATCATGGCAATGCCTTAACTGGGCGGGTGTCGCCGGCGTGGGTGAAATTTCACCAAAATCATAATGGGTGACAAGAACATCAAATACCCCGGGAGCGCTTTCATGACAGCTGATTCGGGACTGGGCGCCGTGTCGGTCACTATCGCAGGGGCCGCTGCCGAGCATATGACGAAGTTCGCTTGAGCAGATCGCCAGTGCGACGGCCTGACAAAGCGCCTGCTTTTGCGGATCCTGTTTTAAGTCATTAAACTCGATGCCTTCCGCCTTACTTATCAGCTGATAGCCCGGACCCTGTGAAAAAAGCTGTACTGGTCGGATTTTAACATGATAGATCTGGTCTTTTATCTTAATGCACTGCGCCGGGTTTTGGTAAATCGCGGTTGCAATCTGATATTGCCTGGCTACCGACAGATGATCAATTTCGATGCCGGCGCCTGCTTCTGCCTCATTGATAATATGAGCCAAATCCCTGCTGATTTCCATGATACCAGGATGTCGGCAGTGTTCGATGGTTGTTCTCAGATGAGTGAAGCCATATTTCGCCTCGGCTTCGGCCTTCTCGCGCATCAATCGCAGTACGGCTGTCTTACCATCATGCATTTCCACTTCAACCGCAACGTAGAACGAAGCACCACCCAAAAGCCCCTTTACCCGTTTGATCCGCAGAAGCAGGTCTTCTGGGATAGCGGCCTTAATCAGCTTCCACAGTTCCCAGCGACAGGGAAGGCGTGACTGGCTTTTCAAATGAGCCAGAGCGTCACGAATATCCTTTGGTGTTTTGGGGTAACTGTGTGCGGCCTGGCCTGCCTTGACCCCCGCGGCTCCCATGGCTTCCGCCAGTCTGGGTAATGTTGTCGTCATGTTTTTATGTTTGCCCTGTGTCATCTTATTGGCAGAAAGAACGGCCGTGAGCAGATAGGGTCTGACATGTTCATTGCTCACGTCCAGATAACTGGTCAGGAAGGCCATGCTCATCTCATTTTCCGGGTTATTTTCAGGGAAAAGGACACGACAGATATATTGAAAGGCGTCCTGATAAGCGGCGTTGGCGGCTTTCTCGCTATCAACAGCGGAACCTGGCATCAATAAATTATTAATAACGGCTGCGCGCTCTTCAATCGTCTGATTCCAGAACTGATGGTACAGCATAATGGCCAGGAGCGAAGACTGATTTTTATCTATATCGATATGCTCTCGGTGACTGCCAGCCAGAATTTTGCGCTGCGCCGCAGTCAGTTGGGAAATAAACTGATCCAGACTGGCAGGACTGAGCTCGTAGGTTAAAAACGCAACAAACGGCATTGACATGCTGGCCATGGACATTCTTCTGGCCGTCTTTATCAGTATGTCTTCTTTATTAATGCCATAGAATGCCGATTCATCGTTGGACGCGTTGAGCTGACTGCTCATGAACTCAGCAATGGCATCCTGAGCTTCGGTCTTAACCGCCAGACACTCCAGCATTTGCCTGTGGTAGAGCGCCGGAACATCTCGCACAATCCGCTGGGTCAGACGAGACAGATTGAGATAAAAGCCATAACTGCGGTCGTCTTTGCCGTAAAGATTTAACTGGCACTCCCCCCACAGACTGACAAGCTCATTGGCCAGGAACATGTCGGTCAGAGGTAAGGAATGGAACAGGAGAATATTGATTGCGGCAGACTGCTGCCCTCTATCGGCGTTCGCGAGTTCCTGCAGGATAACAGCTGAAAACTGATCACGAATCCGATTGTCCGGCCAGGTAACCAGGCAATCGAAGATTTTATACAGCTGACTCAAGGTGCTCAGGTCAGGCAGAGGACGTACCTGATAAGCAAAAACCTCGTTTGCAAATCCAGGTCTCGCCCAGAGATTAAGGCACAGATTTCTTTGATCCGCGCCATGTTCACCAGCCTGCTGAATAAAGCGCAAGGTGGTTTCAGAAAATAAATGGATGGACTGGAGCTTCGTTGCCGTACTTTGATACAGGTTATTAATCGCTGCACGGATATAACACTTTCCTCCGTAGCTGCGAATTCTGTCATGATGGTTTTGCAGCGTATTAACGGCTTCGATAACATACCCGGGCTCGTCGATGCGCAGCTTGAGTATCTGTAAAAAAAAGTCAAGCGGCCAGTAAGCGAAGATACAGATGAACGTGGCATTCATGCTGTCGAGTAAGTCCTCCAGGGGGATAAAATCCGGCCTGAATTTCAGCAAAAAATGGGCGTAAGGATTGTCTTCGCTGTTCTCGGTGGAGTAGTGCTTATCCGCATTGTTCATGCGTAATTTAAACCCGGAACGAAAGTGGGGAAAGGTTGTTCTTCGCTCGGCCAGCTGATATAGCCCATACATATATTGAGGGTCAATATAAAACTGACGAATCAGGTTCCTGCCCTGTTCGGGCTCGTTTATCATGAAGGACTCCAGCAGGCGCATCAGCTGGGTGGCGGCTGTGGTATGTATTTCTGGAATGCTTAACAGCGTTTTATGCTGCTCGATGAAGTGTTCAATCGTTTCGCGCGAGAGAACTTCCGGCATCAAGACAGGAGCTGTTTCATAGAGGCAGGCAAGGTGAGCATGTAAAAAATCAAAGGACAGTTGTTTTTTGATCACGCTTCTCATAACTATGTGATTTTGCCAGTGAGCGGGAACCTGGCCTAAAATGGGTTCCTTTTCCCCGATTACATCATTGATAAATTCCGATGAAAGAAAACGCCACAGGGGCTTTTCTGCCATCATGCCTGCTCGGAATAAAACCCGGGCAATAGCAGCACTGCTGTCCTGTGTGCACCAGTCAAGATAGCGCTCGAAGGATTCCGAACCCTCACAGGGTAAATAAAAATCCCGTGTCCAATCAATACAGGCACCAATAGTGGAGCAGATAAAGGCATCAACGGAGTCGTTATCTCCATCATAATAATTATGCAAAGGCTTTAGCCTCGGAGAGTTAACGAATAAATACCGCGTTTCCTTAGCTTTGAGAAAATGCTCAATCTGCCTGGCATGATCGAGAGCTGTAGAATAATCTGTTGTGGAAGCAAACACCTGTATCAGGTTTTGCAATAGTCTAAACGGTCCAAGTGGGATAGGAGCACTGTTCGGTGCGAGTATGGATGACACCCAGCGATAGATCGCATCAAAGCAGGCCAGGCGATGCTGGAACGCCTCCTCAACCAGACGTTCCAGCAGCATCGCAACCTCAGGTATTTCTGCATCGGGAGTAAGGCTTTGGAGTGCCCGTAAAAATTTCTGAGCAGCCAGGCTCGGATAGTTGTACTCGTTCGGATTGCGGATGCGCAGAGAGGGAATTGTTTCAATCAAATCATGAAGGGCCTCGACAGGGGGCTTAAGAACTTCACTCAGGCCGTCATTTTCGCACCAGGCCGCCTTAATGGACGCAATTTCCCCATGGCACAGAGCAACTGGATGTTGTTGCATCCATGCCGCATCGCGCTGCGGTATGTCCTGACCTATGGTATACCGATGCTCCCTGGCCAGCAGTAATTCAACATTTTTGATCAGATCAACGTAAAATTCCCGTTTTTGCCCCAGTGCATAGTAGTAACCTGTCCTGCCTTGCTCTTGCTCAACTCTGGCCTCGCTCGTTTTTAAAAGCTCGATCAACCTGCGGCAATAACTCATTCCAAAGGGCAGCTCCTGTTTAACACCCCTTAGCAACTCCTCCTGAGACATATTTCTGCCCTGAAAGCTCCGGGTTTCTATGGGGTACTGTTTAAATATCTCCGCTGCTGTTTTTAAGCCAAAGCTTAACTCACCGATGGTCAGCCGCTCAAAAGCCGCCATGCTGATGGCAATGGTTGGGCAGTCCAGTCCGGGAATAATCTCGACAAAATCATCATTATTGCCAGTCAAAAATAACTGCAGACCCTGTTTTTCATGGGCAGGCCATATTGTCTCTAACAACTGGCGGAGCAATGACATGGTTTCTAGGTGTTGCTCAGGGGCAAGGCTTACGAGATGATGCGAATGCAGTATGGCCAGGGCTTTTTCAGGCTCATCAAGCTGCACGGGTTCTGGATCCTCTGTAAAGCCGGTTGGGAGATAATTCTGAACTTCTTTCACCAGCCACAGGTTCAGGTTTTTGTTTTGCCTGATGTGAGAGCATACCTCTTTCCAGGCCGATTGCAGCAGGTCGAGATCCTCTTTCTCTAGAAAAGCCTGCACCTGTTCAACCGGATGTATAGGAAAATACCACGGTAAAGCCCGCGCTACTGATGGGATGAGTTCGTTTGCGATGCGGTTGAGCTCTTGCTGAAAAATCCCTGGTTCCAGGGATTTTAAATGCGCAAGCCAGGGTGCAAAATCTTCATTTTTTAACAGCCAGTCTGTGATGCGTATCGTGTCAGAAACAGAAGACAGGAGCTGCAGATAGCCGTTCACAACACGCCACTCGGGTGAATGCAGCGGAAAAAGATTGCTTATAAGACTTTGACACTGATAAATGAGCGACATAAGCCATGGCGGTGCGTAAAAGGCCGGCACGAGATTAAAAGACACGGCTTTTTCGAATGAATTTTGCCCGACACAGCCGCCAAACCCACCAGTGAATTGCGCCAGTTGAAACATCCGATCAAAATCCGTCTGGCTGACACGGCCACAGACAAGGCGTAATACTTTCGTGCCTGAGGCTTCCGTATGATATTCCTGGCGCGAACCATCCTCAGAATGAATCACCACCAGCGCAATGCCCTGGGCTTTTAAGGCATGAGTGAAAGAGGGTTTCCTGATATCAAAGGGCAATTGGTTTATCCACATCACCGCCGTATCTTTTTCTTTAACGTGATGTTCCATCAAGGCCAGAGCAAAATGCAGACTCATGATGCCTTCATCGTATTTCAAATAGGCCGGCATGAAAAATACATGCTCGAGAAAGTGCGCGATGCGCGCGGCATCTGGTTCGGCATCAAGTAATTGACGCGCCAGGGAGGGCGTTAGCTCACGAATAAGCTGTTCGGGTGATTCCGGATAAGCATCGCTGATTTCAAGTCCAGCCGCGTCCTTACTTAAGCCAGCCGCAAAAATCTGATGCTGGGCATCCTGAGGCAGCAGCAGCTTTGGGAGGCGGGCATACGAGCTGTAATTTATTTCCGCGATTTCAATGTAGGGTGTTTTGGCCTGGTAGTATTCTCGAATGACGGTATTAATTTCCCTGAAGGGGGTGGCAACACTGATGATTAATGCGTATTTACGCATTTTGGAGAAACTGAACCTGTTTAGCAGCCGATCTCGTTCAGATTTGGAGATAAGACCATTTTTCAGTCTGGATTGCTCAATGTGCGACAGAGACCACAGATGAACCTCTTTCAGAGGTATGTGATTTTCTCGAAGCATCGCCAGCAGGACCGGTCTGCTTTCATCCAGACACTGAATCAACGAGATAATGTTTACCCCGGGGAAAGCCTGTTTGATTTGCCTGTAAACTCCAATGTATTTAACCAGATCCCCCACACCGTCATTGTAGACATTGACAGCAAGTAAAATCGGATTTTGACTCGTTTTGGTGAGATCTGACTGTTCCCAGCATCTGTGTTTATCAAATACACGTTCAATCCAGTCCGAACATTGCTGGCTTGTTTCAGGATTGTCTATCGTGGCTGTTTCTTTCAATATCAGATGATGCAGCCCGGTTGAAATGGACTGAAGTTCCGGAATCAGGCGCAGAGCCCATGTCTGGCGAAGGGATGCGGGAAGGGATGCCATTATTTGACGGGCGGTCCTTGCAGAAAATATATTTTCCCTGCCGGGTTTCGCCAGAAACTGTGAGACAAGGGTATGCATCATGTCGATATCCATTGCAACCGGATTCAGTTTCAGAAACTCGGTGAGCGCCAGTATCGCCGTATCTGACTGCTCGACCTCGTGTGATTCATTTAAGCGGCATACAATCTGGGTAATCTCTGCGGCGTCTTTCAGTTTAATCTGCAACTGAACCAGTAAGGCCGCATTGATTGAAAATCGTTGAGGGGAAAAACTGGCCGCGACGAAGAAAAGCCGGTCGAGAAACTGCGCCACGTTATGGTTGAGATTATTATCTTTGAACAGGCTGTGAGATAAGCTGCGGGCGTCCGCTAAAATATCGGACTGGTTGTCGCGCCAGGTTTGGGAGAAGCCCTGGATATCGATCTCTTTGCCACTTGCTGTTGATTGAAGCAGCCTGACATAAGCGCTGTTCTTACCTAAACAGGCTTCAGCCATCAGGCACCAGTTTTCATGCAGACCAACATTCCAGGACAAGGTCTGGTAGAAAGGAAAGACAGCCTTGCCTATTGAGGATAAGGACATCATTTCACTGAGCGATTGCTCACCGGTTGCCTGCTGAAACGGGTGGGCATATATCATTAAAGCCTGCATTTGCTGTGGCGTTAATGGGAAAGGATCCATGATGCGCAGTACTTTGGGTGAAAGATATGCACTTGGTGAGGAGTAAACCCGTGTTCTAATCTGTCTGTTTTTGTCCCGTGACAGATATTGAATTTCGGAAAAGCCATGTTCCCATACATATTTATGAAAGTCTGCCGCGAGGCTATTGCCTGGTGAGTTGGCTACCACATCAACGCATTGGTCAGGCGCTGCGATGTCGAGGGCTATTTTGACATAATGATTAAAATCCGCGGCATTGATGGCATGTCGCGTATCCTGCGCGGTGTAACTGAAAAAGAGGGTATTGCGAGGATCGAGACGGAAGGGCTCAGGAAGAATCGACTCCAGGTCAGGTACCTGAGGCCCATGGCTTACATCATCCAGAAAAAGCCCAAGTCCATCGAAGCCTGTGTTCACGGTGCTTAACTCGGCTATATTGGGCAGCACGCTGAGCACATCAATCCTGTCATACGCATTCACCTGAAGCATTGGGACGTGCCACGCTTTGAATTGCTGGAAATGAGCGGGAGAAAGCAGGCCTATGGTTGGATAGAACAGTATTAAATCAATATCAGAACGGGCCACAGGCGACATCTGATCTTCGAACCCCATGAGCTCAATCGCGACTGCGTCGCTGAAGATTTTTTTCAGCTCTTCAACTTTATGGGCTATATCACTCATTCGATTATGAAAGGTGCGAATCTGCCAGTGAATCGTGAGGCCTGGGCATAGTGAATTAAGCTGTCTTATCATCTTTTTCGCAGCAAAAAAATCGCCAAAACCATAGGATACTTCGGTCATAAGAAGCAGCGATTTGTTTTCTAAATAAGGCAGAGCGGTTGGCATATTTATTCTCTCAGGTTGGAGCCATGTTGTTTTGAGCTTTAAATTTGCGCAATTGTACACTATTACTGTTTAAATTTAATTTTGACAGGTAAAAATATTGCAGGCGATACCAATGCATGTCGTCCCCACCTGCGCGGGGACGACACATGTCAAAACTAAATGGAAACAGCGTATTAGGTTGGGCCTTGGCCCAACAATGAATATCCCACCAGATCCCTTGTTGGGCCAGGGCTCAACCTACTTTATCACTATTCAATAGACCTGAATCATGATGGGGAAGCATTGTTTCCGGGGTCCTCTCTGTCCTGTTGTTCTGCCTGCGGCGATTGTGAGCCGTTGCTTCCCGAAAAAAAGGAATACCCCGAAGATGAAGCCGCGGCTGCTTTGAGCAGCTGTTGAGTCTTCGGTATCAGCTCGTGCAGAACTTCCTGTAATTCGGGTTTTTGGGCAGCCAGTTTCAGCAGGGTAAAGCCATATTTGTCAGCCACGTTTATGGCGTCGAATCGTTGGTTTACTGGTATAAGCCGGAGTATTACCCGCAGCGACTCCAGATTGTTAATCGCATTGTGCAGCACCGTGTTTCCTTTACTATCAATCATGGAGACAGCCTCAAGCCGTTTGTCTGGTGGTATCAGTTTGAGAACCGCTTTTAACGACTCGGGATAAAGTACCGCCACATGCAGAAGCGATTGGCCATGCATATCACGTGCGGAAACGGCCTCAAGCCGTTTGTCTTCTGCTATCAGTTCGAGCATGGTCTCCAGCGATTCGGGATGCGCTATGGCCTCGAACAGCACCGAGAATCTCGATGGTTCAGTTGTAACGACGGCTGTCAGTCGTTCGTTTTCTGGTATCATGCTCAATATGGCGTGCAGCGATGCCGGCTTTGTTTGCGCCAGGTGCAGCAGCGATTGGCCGGAATTATTGGTTTTCATGATCGCAGCAAGCCGTTGCTCTGGCGGATAAAGCGCGAGTATGGTTCTCAATGATTCGGGTTTCCTGGCAGCCATGTGCAGCACGGTGTGGCCGGACCTGTTAACCTGATTAAGTGCCTCAAGCCTTTCGTTTGCTGGGTAAAGCCTGAGTAGAATGTTCAGTGAGCCAGGCGTTGCGGCAGCCTGGTGCAGCATCGTATTGCCAGCCCTGCTCGCTGCCTTAACTACGTCAAGTCTTTGGTACTCTGGATACAGATTGAGTACGGTTTCCAGCGATTCAGGATGTTGCACCGCTGCGTTTAGCACGGAGGCGCCAACGGCGTTAACCAGGTTGACTGCCTGCAGCCTTTGCTGTTCCGGTATCATCTCGAGTGCGACTTTCAGGGATTCTGGCTTGTCTGCCGCCCGATGCAGCAGACTTTCCTTAACGCCATAAGTACTTTTGCACGCCTCAAGCCTTTCCTCTGGTGGATAAAGCCCGAGCATGATTTTCAGCGATTCGGGATTGTTTACTGAATGATCTAAAACCGTTTCGCCAAATTTATTGGCACTTTTAGCAGCATGTTGCCATTCGTCTGGTGGGTAAAGCGCGAGAACAGTTTTCAGCGATTCGGGGTTGACTACGGCCTTATGCAGCACCGTTTCGCCTGAAGAATCAACGCTTCTGACCGCTTGCAGCTGTTCGTCTGGCGGATAAATATCAAGTATGGTTTTCAGCGATTCGGGGTTGGCTGCAGCCCCGTGCAGTGTTGCAAATCTTTGGACAGCCTCAGGCTGTTGCTCTTTAGGGTAAAGCCCGAGTATGATTTTCAGCAATTCTGGATTGGCTGCCGCCTTGTACAGCAGTCTGTGCGTAAACCAGCTCGTTCCGCGAACGGCTTCAAACCGTTGTTCCTCCGGTATCAGCTCAAGTGCGGCTTTAAGGGACTCTGGGTATTTAGCTGCCCGCTCAAGGACCGTTTCACCATTTTTATCTGTTAAGGAGACTGCTTTGAGTCTTTGCTCTGGCGGGATCATCTCGAGCAGGGCTTTCAGGTATTCAGGCCTGTCTGCTGCCAGGTGCAGTGCCGTCTCGTCATTCGGAGCTTTTGCCGTGATGGCGGCCTCCCTTTCTTTAGGCGACAAATCCTGAAAAATCGCCCGCACAAACGACAGTTGCTGATGAAAGACAGCGGTATAAAGCGGTGGGTATTGACCAGGTTCCGACAAATAGCTCACGCCTTTTTGTTGCAGGCAACGAGCCAGGTCAATATTGCCATATACTGCGGCATAGGCCATCGGTGATGCGCCCTTATCATCAAGTGCATGGGGATTAAATCCTGGTGCATCAAGAATAGCCCTGACTGCCGCGGGCGACGCATGGGGCGCGGCAGCAAGCAGCCTTACGGCCTTGATACTCGATGCATCGTTCTTTATCAGCGCCGGTGTCAGAACCTCAGGATTTGATACCCGCAGGCCATCGGCAATCGCCCTGATATCGGCTATCAGGTCAGGCGGCCATGAGTCTCGCGTCAGGGCCTGCCCTCTGAGGGTCATGCCCTCGTTGAATCCTTTTTCGATGAACTCCAGAAGAACATTCAGACTGTTACGAAAGTCAATGGTCCATTCTTCCGGCGGATAAGACAGGGCATGCAGCAGGATACGGTTTATCTGATAGGGCTCGACATGCAGCAGGCCATCCGCTTCAATCCGCCCGGTCCATGACGCCAGCAGCTCATCGTTGACACAAATAAGTGGCGCGCCCGTCTGGCCCTGGGCTTTTTCACGGGCACAGAGCTCACTGAGGCCTGTCAGGAGCATGCCGCGCGCTTCGCTGCTGCTATCCTCAAACCATTGGGCAAAATAATTACTGACAAAGTCCTTATAACTGTTTTTGCGCCAGAGGGAAAATCCACTCTCAAAGGCACCGGTATGCTCCGCCAGTAGAGAGGGCGTTTGAAGCAGTCTTTCAAGTGAGGGTTCGGAGTCTTGCAGACAGGAGGAGAGAAAATGCAGCGAAGCAGCCCAGGCCGTTTTCTTTTCTTCCGGCATATCAGCGAAGTTCAACAGGTATTGGTTATTATGGTAATGGATAAGTGCATCGAGAAAACGCGTAAGTAGATACACGGGCTGAAAACGCGCCTGTTCATCTACAGCGCCGGGAGCGAGGGTTGGCCCGTTCAGCCAGTCATGGGCCTGGCCAGCCAGTTTTTTTATGTTGCCAGGCGGATACCAGCGATGGGCCCCCAGACTGTCAGCCAGGGTGGCCAGCAGTGGCGTGAAGTTGCAGGGTATCGCTTCCAGTCCTTCGAGACTGCAGTAGCCTTGAATTTTGGCCATCATTTTCTCGCCTGGCACCACTCCAATACTGTGGAAGCGCGACAGTACCCATGTTTGAGCGGCATCTGAGCCACCGGCGGCAGCGATCGCTGTTTTGACTGAATCCGGAATACCTGTTAGCAGCCATGGCAGAAACACGGACTGAAAATGTTGAAGGAAGACATGTGCCTCTTCTCCCACGGGATCGCGCCCGTCGGTAAGGATGATCCCCATTTGCCTGCCGAGCACCTCGTTGACCATAAAGTCAAACAGTGCCTGATGGAGCACGTCATCCTCATTCAGCGACAGGCGCCGGCCTTCGTAGCCATCAAGCGCCTGAATCCATGCGTGGCGAATGCCGGTAGAGCAGATGGGACCGTTGCCTGCCAGAGCGTGGTTTAATCTGTCAAATGCACGCAGTCGCATGAGTCGGTCAGCTTCTGCGGTACTCCCCGGTGACACCGGCCAGCACTTTTCATCCTTGTCGAGGAGGGCTGAAAGTACCACGGCAAATACTTCTGGTAAGGGAAGGTACCATTCAGTAGAAACCGGAAGCCCATTTTCCTCCCGCACCAGGGTGACTTGGTCAAGAACGGGGCTCAGTTTGCGAGGCGCCAGCGTCTTCTCAAGCCAGTTTTTTGTGCTTTCGTTAAATGGATTGTCAGCTTTACGCACACGTTTATAGTATCGTTGTCTATTATTGAGCATCCTGTTTTTTGCTCTGGAATCGTCTGCTACACTGAGGTAATTTATAGTGGCTGGTTCTGAACTGGATGAGGATGCGGCAGATGATGAGGAGGCAGCAGGGTCAGACTTAAGGGCCAGGTATCTCTCAGCCAGCTGTATGAGAAACAGAGCTCCGGCATTCGTAGACACAATATTGTGCGTGCTTTGTGTCTCTGCTGCCACGGCGGCAATCATATTTTCAGGGGTTGCTGACATAAAGACATTCCATTTTGAGTCATATTGACTATTATTTTATCACATGAGGTGAGGCTTATCCATTGATTGACTTGCTCGCCCGTTGTTTCAGGGTAAAGGCGACCCAATCCAGGTAAAGCGCTTTGTTCATAGCATGGAGGTTTGGCATGGTTACGTTTGATGAGTTGTTCCGCAGTGATATGGATGACATCGGTTTTCAAGTAGATCCATTTGTTGGGAAAAGCAAGTGTGTGCTCAGGTTTTCGCATGGTGATCAGGCCGTCCATTGTAATCTGTCCTGGTATGAGCGGCGCGATTTGCTGTCATTGCCAGTATTTAAGGAGGCGGTTGACGCGGAGCCAGAATGGCTGATATCCAAATGGTTCACCAGGATATCACCCGGGGTCATTATTAAATTCGCATCGGACAAAGAGTTGGCCCTTGTTCTTGAATTTGAAGGGGCCTCTGAGGAAAACCTTAAAAAACTGGCTCGCAAGGCGGCCTGGCTTCTGAAAGTTGGCACAAACTGTAAAGAAGAAAAAAACAATTATTTTCAGGAGCTCTGTTTTGCCTGGAGGCTTAATTCTTTGAATCTTTCTATTGAAACCCTCAGGACAGAGCATCGATTCAGTAGGAAGGAGCTTTTTCTGCTCGCCCAGAGATGGGATACTTTTGAGGTTTTGCTGAAACAGGGCTTGAGTATTCAGGAAATCAAGGGATCTTTTTCTAAATGGATGAAGATGTGGGATTTGGATTCGCTGCTGTCTCTGATAACTATCGGGCAGATTTTAGGGAAAGAACATACGCCACCTCCCGCGCCCGAAAAAGCGTTTCAGCGTGCTCGACCCCTCTCTGACTGGTCGAGAGGAACGCAGGCTGAGTTTTCTTATTCATCATCCAATAATGAGTGTAATATAACGTATCATGATAATAAAAAATTAATCATCCGTGTTATCACACCGGAAGAAAGTGACGTGAGTCGGTTGGACGCCGAAGTGGAAGGGAGGGAGGCAGAGCGATTAATTCATGACTGGTATCATTTACCCGGGAAGCATTCTGACGCTTCAGATTATGTTGAAAGAAGAATCTATTGTCGTGAACTCAAATTAGTCGTTATCGAACAAAAAGATCCATTGCTGACTGACGAAAGGATGGTCTCGCCTAAAGACATTGATGATATTTATTATAAGGAAAAGAGGTTTGCCGCCTTCCTGCAGAACAGGGGGAGCTCGCTGGAAATGCTGCGCAAGACGTCTGGCATGACCGCCACAAAACTCTCGATTATGTGCGAGGATATTCTTTTTGTATCATACCTGCTCAAAAAAGGCATGAAACTGACCGATTTTGCCATGATTGATGAGAATCGACTCAGGCATGTTTTTAAGCATAGCCGCGTGGCAGATACGGCGCTGAAGTATGTCAGTGTGAGCGAATTGTTTGACCAGAAGCGATTGACGTCAGCCCATTCATCCGGCCGGTTTTTCAGCAGCGTCAGTACGGAGATTGAAGAATCGTGTCAGGATGACGAAGACAAGCCGGCAGTCGCCTGCAGTTCGGTACCGTATTGAAGGGGCTCTTAATTGCTGGCACGAAACAGACGGTAGCGCTGACGTTCAATTTTCACACCGTACCGCTCCCTTCTCCCTGTGTTTAGGGAGAAGGGCTGGGGATGAGGGTGAGGCTGTGTGATAGCTGGGAGCTATATTATTATAAAAAATCAGGCTCGCTTTGCAGCCCCGGTTTATCTGATGAAATAACCCTCATCCCCAACCCTTCTCCCTTAACCAGGGAGAAGGGAGCCTGTTTCTTGCCATACCGTAGTTCTGAATCAGGGAGATGCGAGTGGCAGGAAATAATTGTTGCGGATGATATAATTAATGTATCGTTCTGCTCAAATGAACTCTGATGAAAATAGTCTGTATAAAATGCAAGGCCGAAATGGAGCCTGTCGTCAAGACAAGCTGGTATGATATTTCTGACAGCAGACGAATATTCTGCTGCAGCGCCTGCGGTCATGAGCTGTTTACAAGTGGAGAGAGCCCCTGGCTCCAGCTCATATCACCATTTGAATGGTTAATACTGGCAGCCCTTGAAGGGTGTAAACGGATAATCAAAAAGCTTTTAAAGCGAAGTGACAATAATAAAAAGCAGTAGCATACCAGGATTAGCCAGGACGAACGCATCTAAAACTGAGCGCAATCAGCTCAAACTGACCGCGCTCTGCTTCTGTACAAATGAATTTCCAGCTACAGGAAGAGCCGACTGAGCTGGCGCAGGTTGAAAAAAAGCGCTTGACGAAACGGCATTTGACGCCGTCCCTGTCAGCGGTATTCCTCTGACTTCGGCAATCTTCGCGCGTAGCATAGCCATTATTTCCATATTTCCATTTAATATCGCCACTTCCGAGGGTGGAGGCAGGTCTTTGCCATCGCCTCCCGACAGCACATTCACCCGCGGATGTGCCAATAGTTCTTTAACGACGGTAGTTAAATCTGCTCGAATTGCATAACACAGGATATTGGCCGATCCTTTGGAGAAGGCTGGATCAGCGCCAGCGTTTAACAGGCTCAAAGCCATGCCTTCCTCCCCAGCCAACAGTGCCAAATGAAGAGGCGTATGCGCATTTTTATCACATTTGTTTAGTTCGATATGTTTCTGTGTTAATAAAAAAGCCATCACTTCATGCTGCTTATACCGAACAGCCAAATGCAGCGCCGTGCGATCATTATAATTAGTCATATTGATGTTTTGTCCATAGTTAAGCAGCATCTGGACAATCAAAAGATGACCAGACCTGGCCGCCAAATGGAAAGGACTCCTTCTTACCCAACAATCCACGTCTGCTCCGTGTTCAAGAAGAGTCTGGACTATCGACAAGTGGCCTGCCTTTACTGCCGGTACAAGGGGAGGCTGGTGTAAACGAAAACAGCGAGCATTTGGCGAAACGCCCGAGTCTAATAACTGGTTTACCTCATCCAGTTGTCCGCTTTGAATCTTCTCCGCCAGAGCCTGACGCCTGGATATCTCGTCATTGAACAATTCTAAAAAAGGTGTTTCCTTGATTTTCCTGCGGACCGATGTCGGTGAGGAATAGTCTGAGGGAAAATCAGCGCCATGACTCAATAATCTTTTCGCTACCTCGACATGACCATGTTCAATAGCCAAATCTAATGGTGAGCATTTGTCATCAAACTGTTTATTTATAGTCCGCGGATATTTTTTTATTATTAAATCAACCGCCTCAACATAAGCAATCACGATCGCCACACTCAAAAGATTCGTATCTCCATAACTCAATCGGTCAATTTTGGCGTTATTATCGAGAAGGATTTCAACAACGCGCAGATGGCGTTGCCGAACGGCTAATCGTATGGCACTGTCTCCGGAACGATCTCTTCCCATTCTCGCGTTGATGAATGAATCAGGGTATGAAGCAGGACCAGAATCGGGTCGCATTAAAAGGATTTTTACGATATCAGCATGCCCGTTCCACGAGGCCATGTGTAGCGGGGTTTCCCCGGCATTTGTCACAGCACATCTTCTCGCACCACGTTCAAGCAGCGCTATAGCAGCCGCAGCATGCCCATACATGGCAGCCAGATGCAGTGGCGTATAATCGTTCATGTCACAGGTATCTACACTGGCTCCACCCTGGATAAGAGCCTCAATCATGGCCGCATTTCCAAGCAGGGCAGCGCAATGCAGCGGTGTATACTCTCGATGCACTGGATGGTAGTATTTTTCATGAACATCAAAGGCGTTATGCTGTATCAACCACTGCCCCATGTCAATTGACGCCCGAGGCGATTGAAGATAATAGATAATGGCACGATTGCTTTGTTTGAATGATAAAAGCGCGGGGGTTAACACAGCCAAGGGCATGAAAAAGGGTAATTCGGGTAAAGGCTTGCCATCAACAAAGGCTTGATAGCGGCTATAAAGCCAATCCATTTGCCATAATAAATCCTGCGGATAAGAATCGCGTTTCAATAAGCGTGAGTGCTGCGTTGTTGCCCCCGTGTTACATTGTTTTTTTACAATGTCTATGACCGTCCTGAGAAACAGGGCAAATTTTTCAGACCATGCATCAGGAGAGTAGGACAAGGCATGCAGAAAGATACGGTTGATATAATAGGGCGTTAACCAATGCACAGAGCCTTCAACGTGATTATTTTTTAACACATCCATCTCGCTGTCATTGATATAAATAACTTTCTTTGCCGAATCGCTTTCATTTATCAATAATTGCATCAGGGTGGTAAAGCAAGGCCCGCGTGGACGGCTGTCTGTCGTGTCGTCTGCCGAAAACCAAATCGCAAAAAAATTACTGATAAACGAGTGATAGGACTCAGCCAACAGCCGTGAAGATATTCGTTCAAAGTCCGTCAGTCGTTGCGGGAGCATGGCCAGGTTATCTGCTGACAGAAGCAACTCCAGGGAAACCAGACTGGTTAAGTAGTCACAGATGAATAAAAAATCCGCTCTTGTCTGGTCTGGTACATCGGACAGGGCTAATAAAAAGGTATAATGCTCTTCTTCTATTTTACGTTTTGCATCAAACAATCTATCCATGAGATAAAAGATTTGTATATCATCCGGACGATGTATTTCTGAGGTGGAGGCACATGTTTGATTCCTGCCAAATGTATGGGTTAACCAGTCTATGGTTTCCAGCACGGGTGCGGCCATTTCCTTCAACCCATAATGGGTGGCATGGGTAGCGCGCCAGTGGGTCAGTGTTGCTAAAAATGGGGTGAAATCGCACGCAATATACTGGACATTATCGGCAGTATCCCTAATCAGTTTTTGAATGCCGACATGAGGCGTGATGCGATAATATAGTTCGAAACAGTTATGAATCGACTGCGCAATGGCTTCCGGATCTAACAGCAGCATAATATCCTTCGGCACTTCGGCATCCAATATCCACGGTAAAAAATGACTTTTAAACGCCTTTATAAAGGCTTTGCCTTTTTCAATCCTCGCGGGGCTTTTGTCTGGGCCAAGGCTTAGGTTCACATGCAGGTGTTCTTCGATTTTTTTTATCACATATTGACGCAGCGTCTGAGAAATCACATCTTCAAAATCGAGGGGCAAGCGCTTACCTTCGTAGCCATCCAGGCACTGTAATAAGGCGTGTCTGTTACCTGTTCTACAAATTAAATTGCGGGCCAGTATATTAAGCGTGTTACAGAAATTGCTGAGTCGCTCTTCACACTCGCGTTCTGCGGTAGTGTTTGCAGAGATTATCCATTTTTCAGGGTTGAGATCAGATAATGCAACCAATACGGTAGCAAACACTTGTCTGAAAGGCAGGTACCACACTTGTTCTGTCACACTGGCATCAGCATGTTTAAACTGCAGCGTAACTTTATCGAATTCATTCAGTTGCTGATCAGGCGCGATACGCAGATTGAGCCATTCCCAGGTTGCCGGTTCAATGAGCAGCCTTGTTTTTTCAATGATGTTTGTAACCATGTGTTCAGCCAGGGGCTGTCCTATTCCCTCTACAGATAAGAGCCAGGTATTTATTTCCGGGGAGGATGATGAGGCAGGGCGAGGTTCAGTAATGGAAAGGGATGTTCCAGATAAAAAATATTCATCTGTTAAGCGTATGGCAAGCAGTGCGGCCGCATTACTCGGAACAATGCCGTGAGTACTCTGGCTTTTGCGCAGAAAGGCTTGAACGTGCTCATCTTCAGCGCTCATAAAACGACCTCCGTATCAGAAAGTAATAAAAAAATTCAAAACAGGTCCTGTCCAGAGTGTTATATCATAAACACAGGCGGATAGTCGTTAGAGTGATGTGCATAGGCCAGGGCTGTCCCATCTTAATTCGAACTGAAGTTAATCAGTTGAGACGATCTGCTCCCTTCTCCCTTGAGGGAGAAGGGCTGGGGATGAGGGTGGTGGGGGTGGCACAGTCTCGAGTAAATCAAGAATGTCGTCCATCACACCCTGTATATTTTTAAAAACCTCATGGTTCCATATTCGCAAAACTCGATATCCACAGTTTCCAAATATTTGGTTCGCAGCAAAACGCTTTCAGCTCCACAAATTGAACCAGAGAGCACAACAAACAAAATTTCGGACAGTGGATATAATTTAGACCGATCAATACGTGGATCATTTAACACGCCAAAATGAGACTCAAATGAGCTGGAAACAGACGGATAAACCAATCAAGTAGCGTATGTCAATGTATTTATTCAGGCCGTGCCACACCCACCACCCTCATCCCCAGCCCTTCTCCCTCAAGGGAGAAGGGAGCCGATCGTGCCAACGGATTAACTTCAGTTCAAATTAAGATGGGACAGCCCTGGAGCATAGGCTGACGAGCGGGGAAGCCGATGAGATCTTTCCCTGCCGTCAGCACCATTCCATCAGCGCGCAGCTGGCTTCGGCTGATCCTCTTCCGGCGCATGGCTTTCCTGTTTTCTGATAAAGAAAGACGGTCTGAGATGGCGAAGCTCTCCCCTGATAACCGCTTTTCTTTCCTCGCTGACCGTTGATGCCTTGACTGGCCCCTGGCGCAGTTTTTCTACCCGTTCCCTTGCTGCTGCCAGCCTTGTTTTGGCATCGGGGGGCAGAGTCAGTTCTGCTGGAACCACCGGTTTTGCTGCCTTTTGTGAGGGCAGGGCTGCCGTGTGTAAGGCCAGTTTGCGTGCCTGTTGCTTGGTAAAATACAACTCGTTGCGCAGCATGACGGCATTATAGCGCTGATTGTTTTCATCATATTGCACAAAAACAGGATCGGAAATAATTGTGCTGTCGAGGCCTTCAACAGACAGATCAAGCCCTGTTTTTTGATAGATGATGTAAATGGGGCGCCCCAGCATCCTGGTCAGAGCAAGTATTTTAAGGTAGTCAGCCGGTGCATTTTCTTTGGTGGTTACCATTGGATTGGCCGTTATAAAAGCCTCTGTCAGCCCGGCCAGGCTTTCTGCCGACTGATCCACATAATGTGCAACCGCCTCAAACAAACCGTTACCCGGACCCTGGTGAGGGATGATTTCCGCGCTGTCATCATAGAGGCGTTGAGAATACAGAGCCCAGGCATGGAGCGAATTCAAATCAGGATGCTGAATGGAAACATTGCGTATCTGATATTTGAGATCAGCATACATAGCGCCTGCTTTTGCGTAGGCAGCCAATTTATCATCCTTGTCAGAAGCCTTCTCCAGCATTGCGGCAATCTCTGCAAACTGTTTTTTGAGATTGCCAAGGATAATCTCTATCCGCTTTTGCTCAATACCGGATGCCGCCTGGTAAACGGCATACAAGGTACGAATCGCAAACCAGATATTTTGTATGACAGGTAATTTCTCATACACGCTTTGAGCGGCCTGAAAATATTTCCCCCGTTGTAAAACTTCCAGCACGCCGTGCAAAATGGTGTCTTCATGCATATAGAACAATTGCTGCCATTTACCGCCATAAAAATGCTCCATCAGCAATTTATAAAAAATATAGAGGCGATCCTCTCCAGCCCGTCTGCTATCGTTGGTCATCATATGGTCTATGAACTGATGGATATAGGGCAGGTTGAAAAAAACCGTGGTTACCTTGCGGGCCACGCTGAACAGATCCGTCGATTCTGCTGCAAAAAGATAAAGCGATAACAGCATTTGCACCCCGGTAAAACTGTCGGTTGCATGGTGGACTACGTTATTGACCTGGTGCAGCCCTTTGGCAAAAGATGACTGTTCCAGCCAGGCTTCCATCGACAGCCTGGTTTTTGCTTTTTTGTAGCAGTGTTCCAGATAAAAATCGGTCAGGGTCGACAGGAGTTTTGCGCCTATGACTACGTTGTTAAATCGATTCAGATAGCTGTGAGCTGCCTGCACAAAATTGTCATTGCTGCCTGTCTGCAGCAGATTAACGAATGCATTAGCCTCATCATTGCCAAAGCCAGCCGTTTCCCGGAGATATTTGCCTGGATCGTAATCTTTTAACAGATTTTCGCTTATCTTCATGTTAACCAGGGACGTAATATGGGCAAGGCATTGGGAAACCCGTTTACGCTGCTTTTTGCTTAAATCAAGGCGGGCTTTGATTTGTTTATCCAGAGCGGTAAGAAGGAAATCTGCTGCCAGATGACCGTAGCCAAGCAGCTCAAGGTTGCGTCGAGTGCCTTCTGTCTGTTTGTTGTAAATCTGGCTGGCGATTCGCTTCGCATCATGGCTTTGCAGCAGATCATGCATAATTAATTGCTTACCAATCAAATCCAGCCTCTGAGGGTTCACTTTCTCCGCAAGCGCTTTCTTTTTCTCCGGGTCGCTTTCCTCATCCAGCTGCTGTTGAAAGGCCTTCAACAGCGCTTGCTCTTCCTGCAGGCCGGCTATCTGCAGGCTGCGTTCTATATGTAGATTCAGCCATTTATCGGTTTGCAGCTGGTCGTTGCCGCCGGGCAGTGCGAGGAGAATGGCAACCTGAGTATACTGATTGGCACGTTCTTCCATCAGGAGGAGCCAATCGCGCAGATAGTAAATTCTTTGTTCGGGGTTGGCCAGTGATTGCAGATCGGCATAAGAAGCCTGCAGGTCTGCTGTATCACTGCCTGACCTGGCTTCAAAATAACGAGCTATGCACTGCGCGTCTTTCAGCAGCACGCTGGCTTCCTGATTCTGCGGATCGCGTGCCAGCAGGGCCGTCATGCTTTGAACTGCAAGGTCAGGGCAGGATTCACCCAGAACGGTTTGCGCAAGCGCTATCATAATTTTGCCATATTTGTCCGGGTCCTGAACCAACTCGGCCAAATCCGCTGCTTTTCCATGTATGGTGCTGAGCTCATCCTTCGTTGTATTGGGATGGATGCCCTCCAGAACATAAGCGATAACCTGCGCCAGCATATCATCACGATGGGGCACGCTGTTGCCAACCCCCTGCATCTTCTTATGTAATTCCTCACCGCACTGTGGATTACCCATGATGGCGGTTGCTACAGGCAGAATGTCTCCATTAAAATCCCCGGCCAGTTGTTCAAATTGTCGCTGAAATTCATCGCTATCGACCAGCTTTTCCTTAAACTGCATGGACAGCTCGATAAATGCTTCATGAAAAAGGGCGTTTTTCGTATTGTACGTGCTGATGTCTCTGACCATACTGACTTTGTTATCCACCTGGGCGCGCCCCTGTTGCCCGGCTGCAATCTGAGCTTCTACATGCGGGCGATTTTCATCACCTTCCTCCATGCAGGCCAGCAGGTTCTCGTGGGTCTGAATACTCTCATCCAGTGATTTTTTATAGTCATTGGCTAATAAAATCAGATCTTCCAGCGGCAATTGCTTAAGCTGATATTTTTGCAAGGCCTCATCAAAGGCGTCGGTTGCTTTGTTAACGTTTCCAACGCTTCGATTGGTTGCAACCAGTTTACAGGTATATTTGTATAGGTCATTTGCTGAATGTTGTTTTTTTTCGTTCTCAGCTATCAGATTCTCATAATATTTTTTGTCTTTATGATCGTCGGGTAATCCATTATAAAGCTCTTTGTACTTGTCAATGATTTCCTGAAGCTTATCCACATACTGGTTTGTTACACGGCGCAGGTCTTTGCTGTGAATTTTACTATTGAGATAATCGTCATGCTTTTGGTTTAACTGCCCGGCAATCTCCTGCAGCTCCTGATACGCTTCATAGAGACCGAGTTGGGTGAGCATCACGTCAACGCCTTCATCCATGTTGTGTAAGTCAGGAAGAAATTTTTTGATATACTCCCTCGTTTGCTTGCGCGGGGCGTGTTCACTGTGTGACGTTTGACGGATGACGGGGCCTTTGCCGTCACCATGATCAACAAATTTGTCATGATTATTCTCAATAAAATCAGCCAGTTTTTCCCTGATGTGCGGTGGCAGTGGCGCATTGCTGGCTAATAGCTTTTCCAGATCCTCCAGCGACATGCTTGTGGTTTTGGCTACGTCCAGTTTGACATGCCTGTCATAGGCAAGACTGATGTATTTTTTTAGCATCATGTCGCTCTGATGATCCGCCCGGGCGAGCGCCTGCTGCGCATTTTTAAGCAGGATAGCTATGTTGGGTGCATTTTCAGGGGCATTCAGCAAAGCCTGCAGTGCGTCGCAGGCTTCATTAAAAATCTGCTGGGTTTCCTGCATTTCTTCGCCGACAAAGCGGCACTGCTTTTTAATGCGCTTCATTTGTTTTTTAAAGCGCTTGCGCTGATAATACCAGCTCACGCCCAGTACCAGGCCGCCTAAAACAGCCGCACCGCCCAACAGAGCGAGACTGCTTAATTTAAATCCGGTAACCGTCACGCCTCCAACAACACTGAAGCCTTCCTGATTTCCCCTGATATCAAAGTGAAAGCGGGCGCCGCTGGCTGGATTTTTGGGTGTTGGCATGATGGCTCGCTGTTGTTCTTTCAGCGTGCTTTTGGGATTGCAGCTTTTACGAATTTTATCGCGTAATTCGCTGACATAGTTCAAATCATACTGCGGCTGTGAGGATGTTCGGCTGCCTGATGCGGTCATTGTGTCCATGGAGGAAGATGAGGCTGGTATGGACGTTTGCGATACCGGGGGACGCAGTGTTTCGCTGATAATATCCCGCTTTGGATTCGGTTGTCTGCCCGTACCGGACAGGCGTAAATCCTGACTCAGTTTTTTGAGGTTGCTGAGCGCCTGCCAGGCTGCACGCGGGCTTTCTGTGCCCAAGGGTTGCCCGGGTAACTTTGCTTCGCCATACAGGGTATCCTGCCAGGACTGCACCCAATCGACTATTCCTTGAGCGCCTTTTATCCAGAACCAGGCTTCATTGCCTTCATGGACAAGCAAGAGTGCGCCAGGGCCCAGGTCTCTGAGTTTATCTGCCTTTATCCCGGAACAAGGCCCCCATGGGTTGTCATGGTGAATCAGATTGTATTCAGCCTGTACTTTGGTCGGTTGGTTAAGATCGCCTGGTTCCAGTTCGCTTCTGGCGGCTTCACATTTGTCAGGAACGCTGGCGATGGCATCAATACCGCTCTGTACAAAACCACTTAACGCCTTGGCTCCAGATATCCAGAAGGCGGCTTCCTGATACTCCGGATTGAGCAGCATCGCACTCGCTCCGAGCCCGGCCAGTTTTTCAGGCTTGAGTTTCCATGGGCTGCCATGATGAGCCAAATGATGATCGGCTTCGGACGGTGTCATCGGGACGAAATCATCCGGTGTTAAAAGAGCCCATGTTTCTGCATGGCTTTTGTCCTGGCTTAACAGGCATTTTGCTGACACATCAATTCCGGCGGTGATCGTGTCCATGATAAAATTCACGCCAGTACCCACCGCTCTTAATCCTTTTTCAAGCAGCCACGATTCAGCAAAATCATGATGAAACAATAAAGCCTGAGGTCCCAGTTGCTGCAATGTTTCTGTTTTGATCCCGTGACAGGGTCCCCAGGGATTACCAAAATGAATCAGATTTTCATCAGCTTCTCCTGGCGTGGGATGATTAAAGTCTTCTGGTCTGAGTTTGTCCCAGGCAGTTTTGAACGCCGCTTCCTGATCGGGGGTGTAGGCAAAAAGGGACGCTGCTGCCAAAAGTGTGGCTGCCGCCGGATTGATTGAATAAAGACGTGACCACGCATATTGTTGCGCAGAGATCGTTGTAACCGTAATAGCTGTGGCCGCAATGTTATGAAAAAGCCAGCCATGTTCTTTCAGGTACTCATGACGCTGACGCGTATGAAGCCAGTCAGCAGTATTATTAAGAAATGTGAGCGTTTTGTCGCAAAAATTAAAAACCTGTCTGCTGGTCAATGGAAAAGAGCGACGCTGGGCCTGGGATTTTTGGGCTAAATCCTGAGCAAGAGGATCTGTTTCAGGTCGTGCTGAACTGGTCTGGGCTGTGTTTGTATCGGGCATAGCAGGGTTGCCTTTTAAAATAATTGGTTTTTATGATTGTCGGGAGCGTTCCCGTATTCAGGTTTACAGCTTCATCTGGAAGGCATCCGGTTCCAAATCGTAAAGCGTCACCGTTCCTTCCTGCGTCATGGTTTTTAACATCCCTTTCCAGGTTTTTCCTGCGGGTAAATTCAGCGCAACATAATGATTATTGCCTTCATAACCGATGAAAACGGGCGGATTAGTATCGGACAGGTATTTGTCGCCCTGAAGGATGACCTGCTTTAAGTTGGCGTGAACGATAGCGCAACAGATTTTTTGTGTTTCACAGAATGCCTGGATGTGAATGTCATCCACGTAACAACGGTCAATAGTGATTAGAGCGCAGAACTCCTCATATCCTTTGTAAGAGTAATAGTCATCCCCTATTTTCATGGTCCCTTCTTCAGGATATTCCCCACAGAAAGCGGGTGAGTAGATGCCGTCGTTATTGATCAGCTCCAGCGCAATTGCATCGCGCAAGTCCCCTACAGTCCATGCCTTCGCAGGAGCTTGAGCTATGACCGCGTCAAAAAAACAGTTTCCATCGGTAAAAGGTACTTTTCTGTCCTGCAAACCGAAAGCATATTTAAAAAGCGCAGCCTGGTCGGGTTTTCTGGAAAAAAATCTTTGGGTTTGAGCTGTTTGAGCTTTAGCAGCTTCCGCAGGATTTTCAGACGCTTTTTGGTAATCTTCCGTGGCTTTTTTATAATCCGCAACGATCTGGTTATAATCATCGCTCAGGGTTTTATACAGTTTGACAGCAAAGGCTTTTGTAGCCGGGTTATTTGACTTTTGCATGCTGGATACGAAGCCGAGCGTGTCATGCAGCTTCAGAATTTTTTCATGTTGTTTTTTCAGGTTCTCATATAGATCGCACACGCTGCTTTCATCATGTTCACCGAGCAACTCCAGGGTTTTCTCGTAGAGCACAAGATAATCGACCTTGAGTCTGGTAAATTTGTTTTTGAAGCTGATGAGCTTCAAGAGGAGTTGCTCATTCACTTCCCTGAACAAGGCCACATCGTTTTGTGCCTGGGTAAGCCTGCCATCCATTTCCTGCTTGCGTGCTATTGCTTTGTCGCACGCGATGATGAAGGCTTCATGCCCATAACATTGTGCAACTCTGCGAAAATAACCGTCCCCGGTTTGGGCTCCCTGCATGATAAGGTACACGGCGACATCCGATGCACCATATTCTGCCGCATAGTCCAGCATCGTCCAGTTTTTTCTGCTGCGGATACGTTTATCAGCATCACTCGACGTCGTCACCATCTTGTATCCACCGGCAATCGTCGTGAAAATAGCCAGCGGAGGCATAAGGATCACCCCTACCATCGAGGCGCCTGCCCAGCCCAGTGTTTTTCCAATACTGGCAGATGAATGATAAAGCGTTTGAGAATCCTCTAAGGGATTGGGCGCATCGAGAATATCTGGGTGCTTTAGTAACTTCCTGCTAACGTAAGCCAGATTGTTGTTGGCAGCTTCTCGATAATATTTTAATTTTACAGGCATGTGATGAGTACTCCAGGTTGTACTAGAAAATCAGATGGTTAAAAAAAATGCAATTATACATAAAAAACACAGATTGTCATGTACGTAAAAATACGAATTAATTTTGACAGGTAAAAATATTGCAACCCAGACTAAAGTATGTCGTCCCCGCGCAGGCGGGGATCCATGGTTAAATCAGGCGGGAAGACAGCCCGGAGTTTTGTCCAGTACAAAGCGAAATTAAATAGAAATGGTACTGGCTAAGGCAGAAACGCAATACTGCAGACAAATAAAGACAGGAATGCGGCTACCAATCTAACCATGAATCCTGTCTCAAAGCAGGGCATTCGTTTGAGCTGGATGCCGACGACGAACCAGCAAAAAAATGCTGGGATGAGGAGCTGTAAATCGTGGTTCTGGCCGTTTGGGCTTTTGCGTTCTCCAATAACGTAATCATCTCGGAATTGCCTAATCTTTGTGCCAAATCCAGAGGCGAACAGTGATTAAACGGTGTTTCGGGACTGTACTCATTATCAGAAATGTTAAGGCAGATATCCAGTCGCGCTCCGCTTTCAATCAAAAATTGAACAATATCAGTATGCCCATTGATAATCGCAAGAGACAGGGCGGTGCGATTTTGCTGATCAGGCCAGTTAATCACCCAGGGAGCAGAGGCAGCAAGACGTTTGACGGATTTCAGCAGGCCAAGCGTTGATGCCTGCCAGATTGCTGCTGCAGCAGCAGCAGGGCAAAGTTCTATCAGCTGTTCTATAGCGTGCTTCAGACAGGCGCGTATCACATCTTTAGCGTCATAGTGCAAGGCCATCAGCCAGGCATTCAGGTGTGGAGGGGTTGCGTTGCGGGTTGATTCGATTGCGAGATCGGAACCGGCCTGAACCAGATAACAGGCAATGGTATCCTGTTTGTACATGATGGCCATATGCAGGGGGGTACCCGTTACATAAATTATTTTTTTCAAAAGTGGTGAGCCATGAGGTATCAGCCACTGAATTTTTGCCAGGTCGCCACTTCTGAAGGCATCATCCAGACTCAATGGCTTAATATTATCATTTCCAACGAGGATCGAGCCCATGGACGAGAAATATTCAAAGACATGTTTATGGCCATAATAAAGCGCCCAGTCAGCCAATGTAAATTCATTCAGAACGTCATGCCCATTTTCGGATGACGAAAAGGCGGTCTTTACGGTAGTGCAGGCATTTTGTCCAACCAGATATTGTACAATATTCAAGTGCCCTTTCATTGAAGCATGGATTAAGGCTGTACATCCAGACGAATCGGTTTTATTAATGAAGTCGGGGTTTGTTTGAAGCAGACGTTCCAACAAGCCGGGCATATTTTCCTGTGCCGTCACGATAAAAAGTCTGAATCCATTCCGTGGATTTCTTTTACTCATCTCCAGCAACTCGCTTATACGCTCTTCAGATTGATATCCCGCCTCTATCAGCATTTTCGCAGCCTGCCCACGCCCTGACTGGATTGCAAAATCAAGGGCCGAGTGTTGCTCATCTTCGGTCAGATAATGAAACTCTGTTCTGGCATGAAGATCTGATCCTGAGTCAATTAACGCCCGCAAACTGGCACATTTGCCATATGCCGCCGCATGGTGTAATAAAGTTGAACCACTGATGGGTTGAAGCATGCCGTTTCGATCATATTTGAACAGAAGCTGGATGGCATACACATCTTCGCTTGTTACAAGATACAAGGGGCGCTCCTCGTTCGGGCAGCCGTACAAATCAAGTACGGAAGGTAATTTTGCCCGATTCTGTAATTGGGGAGCAGTAATCATGTATGTGATAAGCCACTCCTCCAGTAAATCGAGCGTTGTATCGTCTGTTATACCGTCAGCTATGTCCGTAATAAAAGAAGGAACAAGCAAGCGATCTGGAATACGATTCTCCGGATCAAGCTGTTCAATACGTGCCAAAACAGGGAGGTGCTGGAGCAGCTCCGTCGATGTTGATCCACACATGCGATAGTTGGCAATGATTTGGAGAATTCGTACGGTTAAAAAACCCTGTTCAATTGATGAGTATTGCATTTCAAGGTAGCCTAAACCTTGAATAACTGCGAGGGTTCTGGGATATCCCTGGTTTCCCGGATACTTGAAATATTCCTTAAAACGATTATTCGTAAAAAACGAAATTTTCCCGGACTCTATTGAGTTTCTCTTAAATGCATTATCAAAATCCACACAATAAACAGTACCGTTATGTTCCAGAAAGTTATTTGGAGAAAAGGCATCTGCGATAATATGGCCGGTTCGCTGGTATATCTCGATTAATGCAGTGGCTATTTGCTCATCTGTAGCTTCAACGTTACCCAAAAAGGGCGCAATCCAGCCATGCCTTGATACATAGGCCGGGCACTCTGGATTGATTTCATTCCATTTGTTTACTACCCGATCCGGCTTAGAAAGAGAGCAGCGTTTCAGGGGTTTTTTTATTACCCAGTGACAGGTTTGTCCATTAATGGTCAATTCTTTTTGAGAGCGGTAGACCCGGTTGAATGCTCCCTGACCAATAAAAATCCAGCCGGTGCGTTTCAGCTCGGCTTCTATTTCGTCTGTTGTCATCATAGTCTTATCTACTTCAAGTCGTTTAAATAATGCGCATTGTAGTGTTGTTAAATTATTTTGCAAGTATTAATAATTTTTGACGTGTTGGTTTATTAGGTAGCGAGCCTAATCCACTCAAGCAGGGTAGAGTTCATATGCCTGGGCGCCAGGACATTACCTCTTCGCTCATAACGCAAACAGGAGCAGCACCGGCATTCCATTTAGTTTTGACATGCGTCGTCACCGCGCAGGCGGGGAACCATCCATGATTTGCGCATAATGCTACGCTGGTGAATAAATCCCCGCCCGCGCGGGGATGACACTTACTTCTCAAAACTAAATGAAAACAGTACTACATGATTGCGCAGTCAGATCTTTCACTAAGCCTTGCAGCTGGAGCAAACAGGAATGGATCGTCAATATAAAGTTCGTATGCCCGCTCTTTTGTACAACCGAAAATGCCAATGAAATGCAGTTGAAAGCTGTATTGTCCTGAACCCGGCATATTAAGCGAAATCTGCTTGTTGTATTCTACTTGAGCTAACCCGCTTTCAGGTGCTGCAAAAAAAGCGAGGCAGCAGCGTGAGCGAGATATACCATACATAGCACCAGAAGGCGCTTCTTCTGCTTCCACCACTGAATCAAAATTATTTTGACTGATCTGTATAGCGAGTTCATCAAGACTGATAGCGGGGGAAATGCTGGAAATTGTTAAAAAACCGTAGGCGCCCATGTATTTCTTTAAAAAGCCTTCAGCTGTTATTTCTGAAAAAATATCCCTGACAGCATCTTGTTGAACCTGTGATTTTATGTCCTTTATCATCGTATATCTCCAATCAGATGGATGCTGATATCCAGAAGACGCATTCCTGAGGATGCAGCGCATGTAGTATTGCAGTTCATCAGGTCGCTTTCAACTTGAATGCCTGCCAAAATTTGCAGCCAGTTAAAAACCGGGCTGGATGGCGGAAAAACAGCAGCAGCAAACGAGTGTAACTACCCAGGTACGTCATCCAGAGCGTAGCGAAGGATCTCAAGTAGTTACGGACAAGTTTATATGTTCGCTTCAGAATCGCCTCAAGAGGCAGTCTCCGCGTTTTATCCTCGAAATGAACCGGCGTAGCTGGCACAAGGCCTTTATCTTTCTGCGTCAGCTGAACCGATGTTATTTCTTTTTAGGCTTACTTGCTGGCTTTGAAGAGGTTTCTCTAACCGTAGTGCGAGGATGTTTATCCGCATATTCCTTGGTCACAAACTTGCCGGTTTCTGCATCTCTATATTGCTTACTCATAACAATCTCCATTCCGTGATTCTATAGATAATCATAGAATGTGTATTAAATTTAATCAATTTCTACTGGATAAATCAGGGTTGCGTGCCGTGCTTTATGCACAGTATCCAGCTGCGCAACGGGGTCTTTTAATGTCATATGTGAGAGAGTCAGGCTTAATTCCAGTGTAGAGACAGAGCATAGACGCGTCGAGCGAAGCCCTGACCCATGTTGCTGTTGATATTATTTTTTCTTATCGATTAATTTATGCCCAATAGGATCAAATCCATTGCTCAGGATCGACATTAAGTGTACAATGCGTGCTCAAAAATATTTCCGGAATCAAATCATGGCTGCAACAGAAAAATCAATCAAACCTTTGCTTCAACTTACCTTATTTCGCTCTATTCCTAACGTAGCATCCAGTCAACCTGGTCCCGATAAATTCGATTGCTATAACCAAGCCTACCTTGCTTGTCTGCCTCTGTCGTTATTAGACCATGTAGGGTATGGTCGGCAATATGAAGCCGAGACCATTTTAAAACGATATCCAGATCTTTTGTTATCTCAAGCATCAAAGCCTGTTATCGATATAACCGGAAAAATAATATCAGGCACCGCTTTTCAATATGCCATGTGGGCAATGGATACTCATATGTGCACTATGATGCTGAATTGTCTTCCTCAAAACGAACAGGGGGAGGAGATAAGAAAGAGATTGTTAGAGCAAGCCGAAGCGCAAATAGAGCACTTTAGTTTTCAGCCACTCATTAGTGCGCTTCAAACCTATGTTGATAATTTTGACGCCTGGGATGCACCGCAGAGAGAGGCGCACTGGTGCGAAGTCGTGGGCTTGGTGAAGCGGGATTTGCCGGCACATGTTCGCCAGGTATATTGCCATCTGGACAGCTCATTTTCTCAGGTACCCAGTTGTACCAGGGGGACCTGGCCTCGGGCTTTAGGTTTTTATAATCCGACTAATGCCTTATGGGAAGATTGGGATGCTGGCCTGGGCAGGTCCTGGAAATGCACCGGATGGGAGCGGCCAGGCGTCGAACGCCTTGGGTGGGTGCGTGCCGATTTGGCGGCGATCAACGCCTTATGCGCAGCGAGAACTGCAGACTTGAATAGGCTCCGGCAGCGACTTCAGGACCCGATTCATAAACTGGATGATGTTTCAGAAGCTCCGACTTGTATCTGATTCGTGCGAGTAATTCTGTGGCATAAACTGCCGCAGGATTTTGCTCTCAACAGGATGTTAAAAACCACTCAGTCAACTCCTGATACTCCTGTGTTTCCGATATCCGCACCCACCATTTGCTTAACTTGTCCGCGGTATCCAGTGGTTCAGCGTGAGAAGTCAGCTGCCCATGAATACCGCGGACAAGCCCTGAGAGATCCACACAAATTTAATCATATTATGAGAAAGCGATTGGCTCAAGTGGCATTCCGGACAAGGTCACTATGGGTAAAAGTGGCGCCAACAAAGCTGGTATCGATACTGTCAACTTGCATCTGGTGTTTCTGTTTATGTTGGGCGGTGTGTTTACGCAAATCACCGTTCGCCAAATCAAATACCTGAATAATATTGTGGAGCAGGACCATCAGTTTGTGAAAAAAATCGCCAAACCTGAGAAGGGGTTCAACGCGTTTCATTCAGCAATTGCGACAGAACCCCTGCTTGATATTGAGCTACCTATTTGCTAATTTTGCTGTCTCGGTGAAAGGCCGTTACGTTGGCGTTCTTACACACTGAAATTGGGAGAAAAAATGGCGGCAAGTCAATTTTATACTAGTATGTTTCAGCAAGCAGATGACCGCGAATATCAGCCGAAAAAGTTATTGGCATATGTATTACAAGGCAATGCTGAGTCAGCTAAAAAGATATATTCAGGCAATCCTGGATTGCTATTGACGGAGGCGACTGCAGAGGAGTATGCAGCAGGAATAAACGAAAACGGTAAAGCGGTAAAGAGAATTATTTCTGCGTCCCCATTAAGAGCCATGTTAGGTGCAGGGGATATCTGGATGCTGGAAGATGCCCTCACTGCTCTTATTCAAAAAAACGATAAAGATTATTTGCGATTGGCATCTGATGAATTTGAGAAGCAATTTCCGCATGGTTTTGATTATCCTAAAAGCAGTTATGATTTTAGTGTGTTAGCTAATGCAATCACAGAAGATACTGGGCTTGTTGCAACAGGAAAACAAAGTGCGGCAATAAATGCGATACTCTTCGAATTCAGAAAAAAGTTTATGCCTGATGTCGTTAGTTGCGGTCACCATTTTAATTTAAATGAACTAATTGCTGCTTGTAATGTGTATGAAGACTATTGGCCGAGATGGACGACTAACCAACGTTCATTATACTGGAGTCATGTCATTGGTTATTTGTGCCGATTAGTCACAGCAGTTGATGCGCAAATATTAAGTCAGGGAATTGAGCGATTGGTGGTGCAGCGTAGAACCCCAACGAGATGCTTCGAATTACTTTTTGACCTTGTAACGCGTGAAACGATAAACTATTTTCCTCTGGATACTAATCTGTCGTGTCGTATGGGCGAGCATTTTGCTATTACAAGTTATTTTTGCGGTCGTGCTCGCATTGCTTCTGATCCTCCAACAAGCAAAGAGTGGACGCCTGGATCGTTATTAGAACCTTTAAAGTCAATAAAAGGTGAAAAATTGGCCGAGCTTCACGCCTCATTAAAAGTAGAGCTGATACAAATTCTGCCAAATCATGCAAATGTAAATACGCTATGAAAGATTTTATTTTATGAGCACAGTCACACGTTCAGTTTGCACCCTGTTCGCACCCTGCGAATGTGGTTTGAGTAGTGGGATTGGCAGGAAAGTCAGTGTTTTCATGGTGTCCCGGGCAGGATTCGAACCTGCGACCTGCCCCTTAGGAGGCAGGAAACTATAAATCCGTATTTGTTTTTTTAAATCCAATAATTCCTTATATATCAAGTGACTTGATATATTGCATAGTCCGAGGTTGTCCGATAGAGTGCGCCTGTGTCCAGCCATTTTTGGGCACCCAGTTGGGTGCCCAATTCAGGAAAAATAATAATTAAGGAATGAGTATGATGCAAGTCGCTCTAGAGCGTGATCACTCTGGTCAAATTTCAGTTATCCGGAATTTCCAAATAACTGAGGATTGTATAGCTAGTGCAAATAATGTTGTTCAAAATCGAACTATTAAGAATTTCTTAATAGTTGCTCATGATGATATACAAGACGTTGAGCAAAAGTTAGCCATAAAGAAATTCTTAATAACTGCAAGAAAGGAGCATCAGCATGGCTTCTAAGCAACTCAATTTCGATAATTTGGTTGTTGCTATTCAAAATACGCATGACGCTTTTATAACTCAAGCAGTCAAAACCGTAAATATTTGCCTGACCATCCGTAATTGGCTCATTGGTTATTATATTGATGAATATGAATTACAAGGTACTGACCGTGCTAATTATGGTGATTCTTTATTAGAAAATTTGTCTGCTCAACTCACTCAAATGGGTGTAAAGCGCATGGATGTGCGTGAGCTTCGACGTTTTCGCCAGTTTTATAATTATTACCCACAAATTCGGGATTCACTGAATCCCGAATTTAAAGCGCTACCTATTATGTCTAAAATAGCCTTGCCTGAGATTCGGGATTCGGTGAATCCCGAATTGAAAAAAAGTGATCTTAAGTTGGATGGCTGCTTATTGGTTGAGCGTTTATCTTTCTCACATTTTGTAAAATTGCTTCAGATAGAATCACCACTGAAACGGCTTTTTTACGAGATTGAGTCAATACGTGGTCACTGGTCAGTGAATGAACTTAGACGCCAAATTGCTACACAATATTTTGAGAGAAGTGGATTGTCCTTGGATAAAGAGGCTTTAGCAAAATTGGCTCATCAGGGTGCTGAAAAGCAAGAAGTGACGCATATAATTCGCGATCCTTATGTATTCGAGTTTCTTGGTTTAAAAAAACAAGATGTTATGACCGAACGAAAGCTGGAAGATGCATTACTCGATAAGCTGCAAGATTTTTTGCTTGAATTAGGGCATGGTTTTTGTTTTGAAGCACGTCAGAAAAAGATCGTTATCGGTGGAGATTATTGTTTTGTCGATTTAGTTTTCTATCATCGCATCCTGAAGTGTCATGTTCTTATTGAACTTAAAAATAATGCTTTTCGGCATTCAAATATAAGTCAACTCAATACATACGTCAGCTATTACAAAGAATATGAAATGTCAGAAGGGGATCAACCACCCATTGGCATCTTACTGTGCACACAAAAGAATCATGAAATGGTTAAATTCGCATTAGCCGGTATGAACAATAGTTTGTTTGTGTCGCATTATCAGCTGCAATTACCACCGCGAGAAGAAATAGAAGCTTTCTTACAGCAGGCTATTGCTGAATTGGATCCTAAGAGTTAAAGCGAATATTTAATTGTGCAGACGCCATCTGCACAATTAGTGCAACGCTGCGTTGCACAATTTCCTCTAATCAAAAGGTCAACAAGCTGTTGACCAATTTGGGAGACAGTGTCTCCCAAATTATGAATTAGTAATTGTGTTATTAAAGTAATTAACGATAAATACGGAACTGATTGGACAGATGACGATCGATTGCTATTTGATCAGATTGCTGGAGATATGGTAAACAATGAATCCCTTGCTGAAAAAATGCGAGCGAATACCAAGGAGCAAGTGAAGCCTGTGTTTGAAGCAGAGGCTATGACTGCTTTTGTTAACCGTCATGGTCGAAATGAAAAAATCATTGGTGATTTCTTGCAAAATGAGCATTTACGAAAATTGATTATTGCTGCTTTGTTAGATGATGTTTATCAGAAAGCGAATGAGTGATTTGTATTTCCCTAGCAAACTCCATTGCGGAGGGGGCTCGTCCTGACAGGTTGACGCCCAAATGTAAACGTAAGCGGGATGCTTTTCTTGAAGACAATCCGGCTATTCCTAACCCATTGATTTAAATGGCGTCCCGGGCAGGATTCGAACCTGCGACCTGCCCCTTAGGAGGGGGCCGCGCTATCCAGCTGCGCCACCGGGACTTTATCTGACATCGCAATTCTAACGTCATCACTCATAAATAACAATCAGGAATTCGATTTCTGGCTGCGTTGATTCTGCTTTATCTGAAAAATAATATGGAGTAGGATAGGCCGTTTCGATGCGCAAAATAATGCCGCGTGTTGAATTTTTTCAATTTTGCTTTCAAGGAATGATTATGTCCAGACAACTTGCTATCTTCGGAACGATGGCGTTCGCACTGCCTGTCGTTGCTGCTACTCCTGTTAATCTCGCGACCCAGTCCCCAACCTTTCTCGCCAGTCAGTCGTTGACTTCCCCAGGTGTTCAGCTAAAGGAAACCAGTCGGCGCAGCGATGCGAAAAATACGCTGCATGTTCGTGTGCAGCAAGAGTATCGCGGTTATCCGGTCTGGGGGGGCGACAGCATTGTGCATATTCCTGACGCAGGTCGTTCGGCACAGGCTTTTGCTTCTATTGTTAACGCGAAAACATTTATGAACGGTATCGTCTATCAGGGGCTGAACAAGGATCTGGACAGTGCGCCGAACACGGTTTTTACCGACGGGCAGCGTGAGCTGGCGTTGGCTCATGTGTTGAGCCTGAAGCCTGAGTTGAAAGGGCATCGTGCACAAATCAGGCATGAAAAGATTGAGCTGATGGTCTTTGTGGATGATGCTGACAAAGCTCACTGGGCTTATAAAGTCAGTTATCATGTATTGCCTTCGGCGAATATCAAACGCCAGACACCGACCATGTTGATCGATGCGGTGGATTTTACCGTTTATGAGTCATGGGACGATCTGAAATCGTATGGAACCCCCGGAGAGCTGGTGAATGCTGGTGGTTTTGGCGGGAATCATAAAACCGGTAAAAAAGCCTTCGATGGTTTGCCCGGGCATTTACCCTGGCTGACCATGACACGTTTTGAACAAAGCAATATCTGCCGTATGGCAAATGAGCATGTGTTTTTAACGAACGTATCTGCCAGCTCGCCAAAACCTATGCAGTTCCGCTGCGAAAAAACTGATCCAAGACACAATCATATCTATTGGAATGGCCAGCACGACAAGGTGGAAACAACCTGGTCTCCTTCCAATGACGTGATGTTTGGTGCAGAGGTAACGCGTCAGATGTTCAATGAATGGTATCACATGCCCATGTTAACCCAGCACGGTAAGCCGATGCGTCTGGAGGCGGAAGTTCACAGCCCAGATGAAAATGCCTACTGGTTTAATAATAAAGTGATGTTTGGCGACAGCCTCGGCAGCGAGGATCTTAATCCGTTTACTCAGCTGGATACGGTGGCACATGAAATCAACCATGGCTTCACCGAGCAGCATTCCAACTTGCGTTATCGTTCGCAGTCAGGTGGTTTGAATGAGGCCTTTTCGGATATAGCCGGCATTGCCGCGGAGTTTTATGCCTATGGCAGTACAAATTTCCTGGTGGGGCTTGGTGACGTAAAGGCTAAAGATAAAGCCTTGCGTTACATGGACCAACCCAGCAAAGACTGTGAAGGGCGTGAGCCGGGTTACTATTGTTCCATTGATACCTTCAGTCAGTATTATGAGGGGCTGAATGTTCATTACAGCAGTGGACTGTTCAACCGGGTTTATTATCTTCTGGCTCACACACCCGGCTGGGATGCCAAAAAAGCGTTTGACGTGATGGTTGAGGCCAACATCAATCACTGGCGCTCAAGCACCAGCTTCAGCGAAGCGGCCTGTGGCGTTGCACGTGCTGCGGACACGCTGGAATATAATGTGGCTGATGTCCGGCAGGCATTTGATACGGTAGGTATACCGGTCTGTGAGTTTTAATTCTGGTTCCTGCTGGTAATATGTAGCCCGTATTAGCGATAGCGTAATACGGGAATGACATGGCTCCGATCCCGTATTACGCTATCGCTAATACGGGCTACAGACTGATGACTCGTCACATCCCCACATAATTAGGGCCACCACCGCCTTCCGGCGCTTTCCAGACGATGTTCTGACGTGGGTCCTTGATATCACAGGTTTTGCAGTGAATGCAGTTCTGAGCGTTGATCTGCAGTTTTGGTTTGTGATCCTGTTCCACAATTTCATAAACGGCCGCGGGGCAATAGCGCGTTTCTGGTGAGTTGTACAGGTCATAATTGACACTGATGGCCAGCTCAGGATTTTGCAGCACCAGATGAACGGGCTGGTTTTCCTCATGATAGGTATTGGTCAGATAAACAGAGGAGAGGCGGTCAAAGGTAAGGACACCGTCTGGCTTTGGGTAGTCGATTTTTTTTGCTTTGTCGGCCAGCTTCAATCGATTGTAATCCTTATGAATTTTCAATGTCCATGGCGAGTGGCCAAAGGTCAGATAGCTTTCGATAAAGCCGTTCAATAGTCCAGTCCAAAGGCCGATCTTGAATCCAGGCCGTATGTTTCTGACTTTGTACAATTCGTCGGCTACCCAGGATTTATTGACTTTGTCCTGATAGCTGGTCAGTTCAAATGGTGTCTCGCTTTTCTGACTCAAGGCCTGGACGCAGGTTTCGGCTGCCAGCATGCCGGATTGCATGGCCGTGTGAATGCCTTTGATTTTAGCTACATTAAGAAACCCGGCCGAATCACCTATAAGGGCGCCGCCGGGGAAGGTCAGTTTGGGCATAGACTGCCAGCCTCCCTCGTTTAATGCGCGTGCACCATAGCTGATGCGCTCGCCACCCTTGAGCAGGCTGCTTACGAACGGATGGGTTTTGAAACGCTGCATTTCCTCAAAGGGGCTTAACCAGGGGTTTTGATAATCAAGGCCGACCACAAAGCCAATGGCTAAGCAATGATTGCTCATGTGATAGATAAAAGATCCGCCATAGGTTTTTCTGTCCATGGGCCAGCCAACGGTATGAATTACCCGGCCTTCGCGATGATTTTCCGGCTGAACCTGCCATATTTCCTTGATTCCCAGGCCATAGGTTTGCGGCTGCCTGTCTTTACGCAGACGGTAGCGTTTAATCAGCATCTCGCTTAACTGCCCACGGCATCCTTCGGCAAACAGGGTTTGTCTGGCCAGTAGATGCATGCCAGGCTGGTAGTTCGCCGTTTTTTGACCACTTTTATCGATACCTACCGCACCAGTGCTGACCCCAATCACCTGATCCTTGTCATTATAAAGTACGGATGAAGCGGCAAAGCCTGGGTAGATTTCACAGCCCAGTGCTTCGGCTTCCTTTGCCAGGAACTGACATAACTCTCCGAGGCTGATGATGTAGTTGCCGTGGTTGTCCATTGGTTTGGGGGTAGGCAGGTGAATGGCGCGCTTTTTCGTCAGATAATAAAACGAATCGTCAATGACGGGGGTAGGGAGTGGGGCATTTTTCCAGCTGTTCGGCAGCAGCTCTTTCAGCGAGCGCGGTTCGAGAACCGCGCCTGACAGGCTGTGTGCGCCGATTTGTGCTCCTTTTTCCAGAATGCATACGCTGATCTCTTTGCCACTGCGTGCCGCCAGTTGTTTTATTTTAATCGCCGCAGACAAACCAGCTGGTCCTCCGCCCACAATGACTACATCAAATGACATTGCTTCGTTTTCCATGTCCCATTCCTTACGAACCCAAAAACAGGATGATCGCTGCTTGCAGAGAGGAGGTCAAGATTTTGTTGCGAATTAAAAAAACAGTATTCAATTCAGGTAGCTATCGGCATATACTGTTGCTTATATTCGTCATTTGGTTACTTCATGGCACCGTTCAGGCAATATCAGAAAACGGCAGTGTTGCTGATTGCTCCGCAGTTAATTGTGACCCTTGTCTTTTTTATCTGGCCCGCCTGCCGCGCGCTGATGCAGTCTTTGTACGCCGGTGATGCCTTTGGTATTTATCATCGCTTTGCTGGCCTGACTAATTTCATCGATTTATTTTATGACCCGGGCTTTGTCAGCGCGCTGCTTGTCACGCTGGTGGTAGCCACCATGGTGACGGCACTGACTCTTTTTTTTGGTTTGCTGCTGGCGGTTCTGGTAAACCGATGCCGTAAAAGTCAGCGTAGCTACAAGCTTTTGTTGTTGTGGCCTTACGCTGTGGCTCCCGCTGTAGCTGCCATGCTCTGGCGTTTTCTCTGCCAGCCCACGCTGGGCTGGCTGGCTGGCGTTTTGCAGTCGATGGGGGTGGATTTTAACTATCTGGTTCATCCCTGGCAGGCTCTGGGCGTGATTATCGTCACGGCCAGCTGGCAGCAGTTCAGTTATAATTTTCTTTTTTTTCTTGCGGCACTGCAGGCGATTCCGACGTCTTTGCTTGAAGCTGCCATGCTGGATGGGGCGTCGAGCTGGCAGAGATTCAGGCAGATTATTCTGCCGCTTCTGGCGCCCACTACGTTTTTTTTACTGGTAATGAACCTTATTTATGGTTTTTTTGATACCTTTGGCATTATCGACGTGTTAACCAATGGCGGTCCGGATAACAAGACGAGCACCATGATTTACAAAATTTATAAAGATGGCTTTGTGGGAATGGATCCGGGCGGGTCAGCGGCACAGTCTCTGGTGCTGATGTTTATGGTGACCGGCTTGATTTTATTCCAGTTCCGCTATCTCGAAAAACGGGTGCACTACACATGAACCAGTCCAGACGCACCAGGTTTTCTCTGCCTGCGCTGCTCACCCATGCGCTGTTGATTCTTGCCTTGCTGTTTATGTTCATGCCGCTGTATTTTGCTCTGGTTGCAGCCAGTCACGAGGGAGCCGCGATGATGCATGCGCCTTTACCGACTCTGCCTGGCACGTCGCTGCTGCAGAATATCAAAGAGGTGCTGGTCGACGGTATCGCGGCGACAGGCGGTCAGCCCATCTGGCGCCTGCTGCTTAACAGCCTGCTCATGGCGACCCTGATTGCGCTGGGTAAAATTGCTCTTGCACTGTTATCGGCTTTTTCACTGGTGTATTTCGAGCTGCCATTCAAAAAAATCTGTTTCGCCATCATCTTTTCTACCATGCTTCTGCCGGTTGAGGTACGTATCGTTCCCACCTTTCAGGTGATCGCGTCTTTTGGCTGGCTGAACACCTTTGGTGGCCTGAGCCTGCCGCTGATGGCATCGGCAACGGCTACTTTTCTGTTTCGGCAGTTTTTTAAGACTATTCCGCCCGAGCTGGTGGATGCGGCCAGACTTGATGGCGCAACACCCTGGCGGTTCTTTTGGGATATCCTTCTCCCCCTGACGAAAACGCAGCTCGCGGCTTTGTTTATTATTCTGTTTGTGTATGGCTGGAATCAGTACCTGTGGCCTTTGGTGATTACTTCTGATGCCAGCATGGGTACCATCGTCATGGGCATCCGTTATCTGGCGGGCGTGGCGGATCAGATTCCGCAATGGCATTACATCATGTGCGTGGCCTTGCTGGCCATGCTGCCGCCCTGTATTGTGGTGATGAGTATGCAGCGCTGGTTTGAAAAGGGGTTAATTCACTAATGGCAACCGTTACGATTGATAAGGTCAGTAAAGACTATGGTCAACAGCGCATTCTCGACTCCGTGAGTCTGTCCATCGAGCGCGGCGAGTTTGTTGCGGTGGTTGGGCCTTCTGGCTGCGGTAAATCAACCCTGCTGCGCCTTGTGTCTGGCCTTGATGATGTCAGCGCTGGAAAAATTCTGATTAATGGCGAATGCGTCAACAAAACACCCGCGCACAAGCGCGATATGGCGATGGTGTTTCAAAGCTATGCTCTGTATCCACACATGAGCGTATTCGACAACATGGCCTATGGGCTCAAAATGCGAGGCATGGCGGCTCCCGATATTCATAAGCGCGTGACCGAAGCCGCCGCCATGTTACGCCTGAGCGACTACCTGGAACGTAAGCCCCAGGCTCTTTCAGGCGGTCAGCGTCAGCGCGTGGCCATGGGGCGGGCGATTGTGCGCTCACCATCTGTCTTTTTGTTTGATGAACCGTTGTCGAATCTGGATACCAGCCTGCGTACCGAGATGCGCCACGAAATCAAGAAACTGCATCAGCAGTTGCAGACAACCTGTCTGTATGTTACTCATGATCAAACCGAGGCGATGACCATGGCTTCCCGCGTGCTGGTGTTGAATCAGGGACGGGTCGAGCAGATTGGTTCACCGCAGCATCTGTATCAGGAACCGGCATCGATGTTTGTTGCCGCGTTTACTGGAATATATCCAATTAATTTTATACCAGCTACACTGAATAACAGAGAGATTGTCAGTGATGCCGGCTGTGTGTTGCCTGCGCCAGAATGGCTGTTGTCGAACAGTTCGAATACGGCTGTGATGCTGGGGGTACGTCCCGAGCATTGGATTCTGACCGAAGACAGGGTGACCAACAGTATTCCGGTCAGCCTGGAGTTTGTTGATGATCTCGGTGCCGACAAACTGTTGCACCTGTTGTCGCAGACAGGCCGTCATCGTTTTTGCGTCAGAATATCGGCGGATACGCCGTTACCGGAGTCCGGTATGGCTGTTAAACCGGTTCTGGATAAGGTATCGATATTTCACCCGGAAACTGGTCTGCGTTTGGGAGGATGGGCATGAGTAAACAAAACAGCGGTGCTTTGACCGATTTGGATACGCCACACTTTTCCTATTGGCAGGCTCTGTACGCCTCGTTTTTCAGTCCAGAACTGTATGTGGATGTGGGAAAACGATGGAAGCGTTTGTCGCTGGGCTATCTGCTGCTGGCCATGTTTGTGATTCTGTTGCCGCTCAGCCTGCGAGTCATGTACATCATGAATCAAAACCTTGAGCGTGAGCTGTTCGAACCCATTCGCAATATCCCGACCCTGTATCTGCAGAATGGCAAGGTTTCACTTGATAAGCCCATGCCGTATTTAATCAAGGACAGCAGTGGGGCTGTGAAGGCGATTGTGGACACCACCGGTAAGATTACCTCAATCACCAGTGAGTATCCTGCCTTAACGTTTTTAATTACCAGAGACAGCCTGTTTTATCGCATCCCACCTGATCCGCCGGTGTTTTCTTCGGTGGCAAATCCGGTCAATACCGGAACGCCTGAGCAGTTTAAGCTGCCAGCTGATATGACGGAGGTGTTTAATGGAGCCGACTGGCTGAACTCGTCCGGCGTCCGGGCGCTTAAATTTACGGTGCTGTTCTCTCTTTATCCCTGCCTTGCAATGGCCTTTTTTGGTCTGTATCTGAGTCTGCTCCTTGCATTCGCCATGATGGTGCAGTTTGTGTCATATATATTCTTAAAGTTTACGGTCACCTACGCTCAGGCGTTTCGTCTGTTGATGGTGGCTTCCACACCGCAGTTGGTCTTGCTGACGCTGCTCATACTCTTTAACGCTGTTTTCACAGGAATGGGTGCCGTACTTCTGGTTGTTATCGCACTGTATTGCAGCTTTGGTCTGCTGTCACTAAAACGCGTCAGCAACAGGCTGGTGCGCTTATGAAGGATAAAATACATTTTGCGCATGGCAACGGGTTTCCATCTGCCTGTTACCGGCAGTTATTTCTGATTCTGGAAGACCGCTACGAATGCGACTACATCAGCAAGGTAGGGCATGATCCCCGTTTTCCTGTGAGCGATAACTGGGAGAATCTGGTGGATGAGGTCATTACCAGTGTGCGTCAGAATTTCAACGCACCGGTTATTGGCCTTGGTCATTCTCTTGGCGGTGTCCTGACTTTCCTGGCTGCGATAAAAGAACCATCGCTGTTCAAGGCGGTGGTGATGATTGATTCTCCTCTGCTGAACCGCTTCCGTTCACGTATGGTACGTTTTGCCAAATCACTGGGGTTTATTGATCAGCTGACTCCTGCGGCGCGCACCCGGGGGCGGCGTCATCGCTGGGAGACGAAAGAAGAATTAATGGCCTACCTGAAAAGCAGACCTTTGTTTAAGACTTTTAACGATGCCTGTCTGCAGGATTATATTGACTATGGCGTTGAGGTCGTGGATGGCGCTTATCAGCTGGTATTTGACCGGGAAATTGAATACAGGATATTTCGTACCATTCCTCATCACTTACCCTCGCTTGAAAACAGACTGATGGTGCCAACATCGTTGATTTATGGCGATAAGAGTTCTGTGGTGGATCATAAAACGGTTCGTTACATGGAGGATAAGTATCAGGTGCGTTGTTATAAGATGCCTGGTGGACACATGCTGCCCATGCAGAATCCCCAGCTCCTGGCCGAGAAGATTTATCAGGCACTGGACGCCTGTTCCATGGTCCGGTAAAGGCAGAACGGGCAGCGTTTGCGCCATGCTGTGTCTATACTTAAATGATAAGGTGTATATCAGTTTAAAAACACAAAAAGGAGAGTACCGTGTTATCCAGTCTATACCCACTCGCGACCCTGGCTGTCGCCTTGTTTTTACTGAGCCGCCAGGCTTCCATGGCTGTCTGGTCAATCTGCTACGCCCTTGTTGCGCTGCTGTACTGGACATATGGCTCACCCGGCCATTTCATGCAGATTCTCATGGTGTTGATTTTTATCCCCATGCTGATTTGCTCCTTCCGTCCGCTGCGCAGCCAGTTGGTTTCAAAGCATTTATTCAAGCTGGTGAGCAAGGCCATGCCGGCCATGTCCTCCACTGAGCGCGAAGCGCTTGAAGCCGGCACCGTCAGCTGGGAAGGCGATATTTTCAGCGGTGCGCCGGACTTTGACAAACTGCTCAAGGCTCCTGTGGTCAGCTTAAGCGCGGAAGAGCAGGCGTTTATGGATGGCCCGGTCGACGAATTATGTCGCATGCTGGATGAGTGGGATATTACGCATGTGCGTTCGGATTTACCTCCCGATGTATGGGCTTTCATCAAGGAAAAGGGCTTCCTTGGCATGATCATACCCAAAGAATACGGCGGCCTTGACCTGTCAGCCACGGCACAGACAATGGTTCTCGCGCGAGTCTGTGGTCGCTCAATTACTGCCGCGTCCACCATATCCGTACCCAACTCACTGGGACCTGCCGAACTCCTGCTGAAATACGGTACCGAGCAGCAAAAGGAATACTATCTGCCACGACTGGCCGATGGGCGTGAAATCCCCTGTTTTGCCCTGACAGGTCCCAATGCCGGCTCCGATGCGGCCTCCATTCCCGACACAGGCATTGTCTGTCGTAAAACCATTGACGGTAAAGAGGTGGTTGGTATTCGTCTGAACTGGAGTAAGCGTTACATTACACTGTGTCCCGTTGCTACGGTAATTGGTCTGGCCTTCCGATTATTCGATCCTGAAAACATTCTGGGTAAGGGCGAAGACGTGGGCATCAGCTGCGCCCTGATACCGGCTAAAACCAAAGGTGTGGTCACCGGGCGTCGTCACTTTCCATTGAACACCGGGTTTCTCAATGGTCCAACACAAGGGAAAGACGTGTTCGTTCCCATCGATAACCTCATTGGCGGAGCGCCCATGGCCGGTATGGGCTGGCGGATGCTGATGGAATGTTTAAGCGTGGGTCGTTCGATTTCTCTGCCCTCGAGCGCGGTCGGTGGTTCACAGGCAGCTGCGCTGGCCACGGGGGCCTATGCGCGTGTCCGTAAGCAGTTTAATCAGGCGATTGGTCATTTTGAAGGTATTGAAACGCCGCTGGCACGGATTGCCGGGAACACGTACCTTATGGACGCGGGTCTGATGCTGGCTTCTTCCGCTATCGATCAGGGTGAAAAACCGTCTGTCGTAGGCGCCATCCTGAAGTACCACACTACCGAGCGGGTCAGGCAGGTTGTTATAGACGCAATGGATATCCATGGCGGTAAAGGCATTTGTCTTGGGCCGAATAATTATCTTGGCCGCGGCTACCAGACTGCCCCAATCAGCATCACGGTTGAGGGGGCCAATATTCTTACCCGTAATCTGATTATTTTCGGTCAGGGTGCGGTGCGTTGCCATCCTTATGTGTACCGTGAGCTCGAAAGCGTTCGTGCTAACAGCCTGAAGGATTTTGATGCGGCGTTCTGGGGGCATGGCGGCTTTGTGCTGGCGAATCTGGTCAAATCTCTGGTATTTAACTTTACCGGAGCACGTTTTACCAAAGCACCGGCCAGCCGGGTTAAACACTATTATCAAATGGTGCATCGATACAGCAGCAACATGGCGTTTGCGTCTGACTACTGCATGATGCTGCTGGGCGGTGAGCTAAAACGCCGGGAAATGCTGTCAGCGCGTCTGGGCGATGTGCTCAGCAATCTGTATCTGATTTCCGCAGTTCTGAAACGTTACCATGCTGATGGTGAACCCCTGAATGATCTGCCTGTTGTTGACTGGTGCTGCCAGCAGCTGTTTTATGAGTGTGGTCAGGCATTGCACGGGGTAATCCATAATCTGCCCAGTCGCTGGACGGGTATTTTACTGAAGCTGGTTATTCAGCCTTTCGGCAACCTGCAGCAGCCTCCATCAGACAGCCTGTGTAAAAAAGTGGCGGAGTTGATGATTACACCGAATGACACCCGATCGCGCATTGCCCGATTGGCATTTAAAGAGCCAATTGCTAACTGCCCGGTGGGTCGTCTGGAGTCAGCCTTTAACAAACTCTATGCGGTTGAGCCGCTGGAAAAACTTGTGTTGAAAGCGGTTAAAAAAGGCAAGCTGCATTCTCTGACTTTTATGGATCAAATTGAAGAGGCCCGCAAGGCCGGTGTTCTTGACGAGCAGCAGACAGCCAGGCTTCTGGAAGCTGAAAAGGCCCGGCAGGCAGTTATTGCTGTGGACGATTTCAGTAATGATGAGCTGTCGCGTTTGAATCTGGATAATAAAAAAGTCGTATCGGAAAAAAGCCGGGCCAAGGTGGATGTGGAGTAAATAACACCATCAGCCGTTGTAGCCCGGATTAGCGCCAGCGTAATCCGGGAGGCAGGCTACAAACGTGGAGGCGTGCTGGATTGGCCATGGCGCCCCGGATTACGGCTTCGCCTAATCCGGGCTACGTGTCCGCGTTAAATCATTCGGCGCCCTGGTGCGCTGTCAGGAAAACGTCTTTCCCAGCATCCTCTTAATCAATACATTCAAAAGCCAGGACAACAAGGTGGCAGCAAGCAGTACGTATAATAAGTCGGTGAATGTCTGAGCATAGTGAAGCTTGAGTTCAATCATGTTCATGTTCTCTGGATTAATCGCGGTCAAAGACGCCAGTTTGCCGGATAAAAAGCCGCCGATACCAAGCGATACAAAAAATATCCCCATCATGGTGCTGACTTTGCGGCGACTGGCCAAAATGGTAATGGCTGACAGACCAACGGGGGATAGCAGCAGTTCGGCTATGGAAATCATCAAATACGCCGGAATAAACAACAGGGGAGACAACAGCCCGCTACCGAAATTCTGACGGCATACCAGGGTAATCAGTGTATAAGCCATCACCATAAACAACATGGCCAGCATAAACTTGTTACCCGTATTAATTCCACTTCGCTCGCAACTGATCTGATTGTGTTTCCGTGAGAGAAAGAAGCCAAAAATCAGCATCCCCACACTTTGTACACCAATGTAATACGGCGGTGGAAACGAGATGCCAAAGAGGGTTGGCTCCACCACGCGGGATATAAACAGTGTGAGCGACATAAACATCTGGAAGTAAAAGGCCCAGAACATTACCGAAATAATACACAACAATCCGATCACCAGTGTCTGCCTCGCCTGTTTCGGATTTTCACGCCATGCGGTGTTGAGCAGATAAGTCAGTGACAGAATAATAATCACCGAAAAAGCCAGATTGGCAAGCCATGGAAAATACAGCACGGAAAAGCAGGCTCCCCACAGAGCCAGAATCAAGGCCGTGGCCTTAAGCAGTTTTCTATGCGTGTACTCAAAAGGATGGTAGTCGGTAATCTGATACCGTTTGACCCCCAGCACGAAAACTGAAAACGCTATCACCATACCAAAGGCGGCACTGGCAAAGGATACGGACCAGCCAAACCAGACATTAATCTGACTGGGCAGTGTGGTTCCCAGAATGATACCCGTGGTGATCCCCATATAAAAAATGGTAAACCCACTCTCCCGCTGTGGGGCGTTAGGAGGGTAGGCATTACCGAGCAGAGACGATATATTGGGTTTCAGCAGGCCCGTACCTACGGGAATGGACGCGAGCACCAGCATCAGACCGTGATCGCTGCTGACGAAAGCAAGGCTTAAATAGCTTAGAAAGAGGGTTATAGTGCCTACTATAATCGTGTTTTTTTGTCCCAGAAGATTATCAGCGACCCAGCCGCCAATGATTGGAGACAGATAGGTCAGAGCAGTAAATGAGCCAACCAGCGCATATACCCGCTGATCATTCCATTTAAAGTGCAGCACCATGTACAGTGCCAGTAGAGACTGCACAACATAAAAGCCATAACGTTCCCACATCTCTGTCAGGAAAAAAACACGTAAGGATGGGGGCTGCTTATTGTCGGTCAGAGACATGAAATCCTACTGGTTAGTTGCATGTATTATTAGTTTAACACAATGATTTATAAATGAGCATTGCGTGCGGTTAAAAAAATCATAATCGTATGATTTTTATATCATTGTTCCTGCCTTTACGCCCGAATCCCATAATCCTGTTGTAGCCCGGATTAGCGCAAGCGTAATCCGGGAAGAGGGCCACAAACATGGAGCCGTGCCGGGATGACCACGGCGTCCCGGATTACGGCTTCGCCTAATCCGGGCTACATGTCCTGAGCACAGCCAGCGTAATCCGGGAAAAAGGCCACAAACGCAGCCCCGTACAGGGACGCCTTGTCGTGAGCACAGATTTAACCGAGTGCATGGAAAAAGATGAAAATCAGTTGCGCTTCCAACACGAATCAAAGTAACTTCAATAGTGATTAATTAAGGGAGTATTTAATATTATGTCCGAGCTGTTCACACTCAAACCTGGCCAGTTAAGCTGGTCTGATCTGGAGCATTTATACCATTCTCCAGCTAATCTCATGCTTGATGCCTCCAGTCTGGCCGGCATTGCTGCGGCTACCGAGACGGTTGATGAGGTAATTCGCAGTAAAAAAACGGTTTATGGTATCAACACAGGTTTTGGTTCGCTGGCTAATCAGATCATATCGGCTGACAAATTACAGCAGCTGCAACGCAATATCGTGCTGTCTCATGCCTGCGGAACCGGTGAGCTGCTCGATGACGACGTGGTCGCGCTGATTTTATTACTTAAAATTAACAGTCTGGCTCAAGGGTTTTCGGGTATTCGTCTGTCGGTTATTGAGGCCTTGATTACCTTATATAACAAGCGTATTTATCCCTGCATTCCCGGCAAGGGCTCGGTAGGGGCATCGGGTGATCTGGTGCCGCTGGCACACCTGTCGCTGCCTCTTCTTGGCGTAGGCGACATGCGTTATCACGGGCGCATCATTTCAGCTGAAGAGGGTCTGGCTCTGGCTGGACTGCAGGTAATGGACCTGGCACCCAAAGAAGGGCTGGCGCTTTTGAACGGATTGCAGGCATCGGCTGCTCTGGCCATTAAAGCCTGTCTACTGAGCGAGCGTTTGTTCGATACCGCTATGATTGCCGGTTCGCTGTCGGTCGATGCCGCCAAAGGCAGTGATGTGCCCTTTGATGATCGCATTCATGCGGCCAGAGGTCAGCCTGCTCAGCGTGCGGTTGCAACCTTGTTTCGTACCTTATTGAAGGACAGCCCGATTCGCGAGTCGCACCGGGATTGTTCACGCGTTCAGGATCCCTATTCTCTGCGCTGCCAGCCTCAAATTATGGGTGCGGTCAGGCATCAAATGGACTTTGTCGCGTCCACACTGGTGGCTGAAGCGAACGCGGTAACGGATAACCCCCTGGTTTTTTCAGAGGAGGGCGATATTTTATCCGGGGGAAATTTTCATGGAGAAATCATTGCCATGGCAGCGGATAATCTCGCGCTGGCTATCGCTGAAATGGGAGCCAACGCCGAGCGGCGGATTGCGTTGCTGATTGATCATCATTTCAGCGGTCTGCCAGCCTATCTGGTGCGGAATGGAGGCGTAAACTCAGGCTTTATGATTGCGCACGTCACCGCGGCAGCCTGTGCCAGCGATAACAAGGCTCTGGCTCATCCGCATTCGGTTGACAGCCTGCCGACCTCGGCGAATCAGGAAGATCACGTTTCCATGGCAACCAACGCCGCGCGACGACTGCTGTCGATGGTGGATAATACGGCGTCTATTCTGGCTATCGAATTGCTGGCAGCCTGCCAGGGACTCGAGTTTCACCGGCCGTTGACCACATCGCCGGCTTTGATGGGCAGCTATTGCCGGGTCAGAGAGCTGGCCGCCCCCTACGATGAAGATCGCTATTTTTCTCCAGATATTGCGCTTATTAAAAAAGGCGTTCTGAATGGGGAGTTTGCGCTGAGCAGAACTGGCGGCTGATACAGCAGGCGGGCTGTAGCCCGGATTAGCGCCAGCGTAATCCGGGATCGGGGCGAGGTGGTTCTGATGAAATGACCCTCATCCCCAGCCCTTCTACCTTAACCAGGGAGAAGGAGGCTGTATTCCTTTTTCACGCTCCCAGAATCGCAGGGGCGATAAATCCGGTTCCTGCATTGCGTTGACGGGCAGGTAGAAGGTCTGTTCCAGCAAATACTGGCCGCCAAGTGCCGCATGGGATACGTGGTCGGTGAACACCAGCCAGGTGCTTTGCGCAGGGAAATCCACTCGCTTTTTATCCACCGTTGCCTGATACTGCTCGTCGAGTTTCATACCATCATGCAGGTGCAGCTGATAGTGATCATAGGCTGAGCGTAAGGACTTTGTGACTCGGATTTTATGCAGCAGTCGGGCCATCACCGGGCTGTATCTGGGGATATCGCCTGCGAATCGTCGGGCAACGTCCTGGAATGGCTCGCCCAGATCCCACACACGCGGCTCGCCATATGGGTTGACGTTGCAAAACACGCGCAGGATACGCAGACCCTGCACCGGTGAGGCAGCAAAGGAGTCGACGTGTACGCGGGTATCATCTTTACGCTTTGAACTGGGGCGGCCACGTATTTCGGCAGGGCGGTAGCTGGTTCGGCCCCATATCAGCTCTGGCTGATACTGCGGAAACAACTCGTCTACCATCTGTCTGGCGTACTGCGCGTAAGCCTGCATAAACGACTGCAGATGGACGGCAAAATCCGTTTTGACCAGCGTCTGATTCAAACCGCCCAGTTTCTGCCGGCGTGAGTCGTAACTGATGTTTTTATGCCGGCCATCCAAAATACTTTCTGACAGAAACTTATCGGTATCCGTTTCTGGTAAGGCGAAACTGAGGGCCGGGAAGAACACTACCTGGCCGGATTCCAGAGCAGTCAAAGCGGCCTGTTTCTCCTGAGCGTCGAGACGCTCAAGAGAGTCACAGGTCAAACTGTACAAAGGGTCTGTCATACTGTCCTCGTTTTATTGTGCTTTTTGCAATGATTCCATCACTGCACCCAAAAAGCGTGTAGCTTCGCCGCCTGTGGCAGCGCGGTGATCAAAACTGAGCGACAAAGGCAGCAGGCGATGAGATTCCACCTTGCCATCCTTCACGACAGGAGCATCATACAGGCGACCAACAGCCAGAATCGCAACCATGGGTGGCACAATAACAGGGCTGGCAAAACGACCGGAAAACTTGCCAAAGTTAGACAGCGTAATCGTCGCCCCTTTCAGTTTGTCTGCAGGCACGGAGCGCTCACGCACATCACGTTTGAAAGCATCAATTGTCTGGCGTAACTCCGTTGCAGAGCAACGGTTGGCATTATGAATGACGGGCACAAAGAGGCCGTCTTCTGTATCCATGGCCAGTCCAAGGTGTAAATCTTCAAAGCATTTGCGTGCGCTGTGCGCGGTATCAAACCAGGCGTTAAGTGCCGGCTCTACCTTACAGGCGTGCGCAATGGCCTGAATCAGGCGAACCGTAATGTCGTTGCCAGGTGTCCAGCTATGGATGTCAGCTTCGTCAAAAATACTGACCGGAACCACCACCTGATGCGATTGCACCATGCTGCTGAGCATGGCACGGCGCACGCCACGCAGGGCCTCAAAGCCCTCAGGCAGTTGATTTTGCAGCGCAGCTGCCTGTTCGACATCAGCACGTGTAATCACGCCATGCTCGCCTGTCCCTGTCAGACTGGCTACGTTGACGCCAAGCTTTTTAGCCAGCAGACGAACCGCAGGCGTAGCCTTGCTGCGCTGACCCTGATGAGCCGAGCCGACGGTGAAATTGTCTTCACTGACGTCATGGCTTTCTTCCAGATTACCTACTACGGTGCCTTTATCCGCTTTTTTCACTTCGTCGGCGACAAAGCCTACCAGCGGCACACCGGTTTTAATCACATCGCCTGGTTTACCGAACAATCTGGCAATCACGCCATCCTGCGGACAGGGTACGTCGACCACAGCTTTGGCTGTTTCCATGGAAACCAGGGGCTGATCCAGTTTGACTACGTCGCCTTCCTTGACAAACCACTCATGAATTTCCGCATCGGGCAAGCCCTCGCCCAGATCAGGCAAATTAAAAATATTCATCATCACTCCATTATGTTCATGACACAGTCTTTGATTCGTTTAACACTGGGTATGTAGTGTTTTTCCAGTTGAAAATAGGGCATGGTGGTATCGTAGCCGGTTACCCGCTGAACAGGGGCCAGCAAATCGCTCATACAGTTTTCCATCAGCTGAGACGAAATTTCAGCGCCAACGCCACAGGTTTTGGCTCCTTCGTGCACAATGACGCAGCGTCCGGTGCGCTCTACTGACGCCAGAATGGTTTCAATGTCCAGTGGCTTGATGGTGGCCACGTCAATCACCTCGCAGCTGATGCCTTCTTCACCCAGCTGTCTGGCGGCCTGCTGCGTTTCGTGCATGCTGGCACCCCAGCTGACCAGGGTCACGTCGTCACCCTGCTGCAGCGTGAAGCATTTGCCCAGGGGTAAGGCCTCGCCATTGTCTTCAACCGGTTGTTTCACCAGGCGATAGATACGCTTTGGCTCAAGGAAAATAACGGGATCGGGATTACGAATCGCTGCCAGCAGCAGACCGTAAGCGCGTTTAGGCGAGGAAGGGATAACAACCTGCAGACCCGGAATATGGGCAAACAGGGCCTCGGTGCTTTCTGAATGATGTTCCGGTGCGCGGATACCACCGCCAAAAGGGGCGCGAAAAACGATGGGGCAGTGCAGGCGCCCACGTGTGCGGTTACGCATGCGGGCAGCGTGGCAGATAATCTGGTTCATGGCCGGGTAAATAAAGCCCATGAACTGAAATTCGGCAACGGGTTTGAGTCCCTGCACCGACATGCCTACCGACAGGCCGGCGATCATCGATTCAGCCAGAGGTGAGTCAAATACGCGACGTTCGCCAAAACGTGCCTGCAGGCCATCCGTTGCACGGAATACGCCGCCATTTAAGCCCACGTCTTCACCAAAAATAACAACCTGGTCGTCGTGTTCCAGTTCCCAGGCCAGCGCTTGCGTGACCGCTTCAATCAGGGTGATATCAGGCATTGGCAGCTTCCTCCATGGCAATAGCTCGTTGTTCTATCAGATAATCGGGCAATTCGGCATAATGGTAGTCAAACATGGTTTCGACTTTCTGAGGGGGGCGTTCGAGATAGGCATCCACTTCGGCCTGAACTTCACGTGTGCAGGCTTCGAGCAGCTGCTCTTCCTGAGCGGCGTCCCACAGTTTGTTTTGTTCCAGATAATGCTTCAGGCGTCCGACGGGTTCCTTTAATCTGGCTTCGTTTACCTCGCTCTCGGGCTGATAACGTGTTGCATCATCGGCCGTGGTGTGGTCACAGAGTCGATAGGTCTTGGCTTCAATCAGCGTGGGGCCTCCGCCATTTCGTGCCTTTTCGATGGCGTCGCCGATATACTGGCGGCAGGCAATGACGTCATTGCCATCAATCTGGATACCTTCAAAACCAGCGGCAATCGCTTTCTGCGCAACGGTTTCGGCAGCTGTCTGTTTGGACAGAGGAACGGAAATTGCCCACTGGTTGTTATTGACCACGAACACAACCGGTAAATTCCAGGCACCGGCTACGTTCAAGGCTTCATAAAAATCACCTTCCGACGTACCGCCTTCACCAATGCAGACGACGGCAACGCGCGCCTCATTACGATATTTGAACGCAAAGGCAACGCCTGCGGCATGCAGGCATTGCGAGGCAATAGGTACGCAAATGGGCAGATCTTCCGAGCCGCAGGCAAACTCACTGCCGCGTTCGTCGCCACCCCAGTAAGCCAGAATTTCAGACATTTTGACACCGCGCTGAAACTGGGCGGCATAATCACGATAATAGGGAACGAACACGTCTTCCTTGCGCATGGCATGGCCGATAGCCGTAGCAATGGCTTCCTGGCCATTGATGGGGGCGTAGGTTCCCATTTTTCCGGTGCGTTGCAGGGCAATGGCCTTTTTATCAAAAGTTCTGGCGCGTACCATGATGCGGTACAGGTCTTTTAGAACATCCCGGTCATCGACACAGGGTGGCAGGGCCTGGCAAGGCTCACCCTGTTCATTAATAATCTGGTGAAAATTTACTTCAAAACGAGCCACAGTTGTCACGAATAATCTCCTTGTCTGCAACGCAGGGTCTTTACCTCTCGTTTTCGAGAGGCTATAGAATACTCATAATCCTGGTGAAAAACCATCCCTGGCCGGAAGTCTCTAACGCGGTGTGAATGATGTGCTCATTGAGCTGCTGCTGTCTGCGAGGCTGTCGGTGCTGGAACTACGATGCGATGAGGACGAGGAACAGACTGGCCTTTCCTGCCGCTGGCGTTGTGCGGATAAATGATAGTCAAGATTTGTAATTAACTTCTCACCGATAAAGTCGATGAATTGATTTCTGTCTGCTTTGTTTCTTACCACGGATCGTAAAGAAAAACTCTCGAGCTGATAGTGGGCGGCTAATTCGGCTCTCAACGTGGAATCCCAGAAAGTAAACAGCCCGGGTGAAATATAGAAATCAATCTGCCCTTCTCTGAGAATATCGATTAGATGTTGAACCGTTGGCTCTTGACGTAAGCGTGCCGGGGCATGATAGTATTTTTCGGATATCAGGTTCATGGCTTTTGTCGTGATATCTTTAACGAGATCCCTCAATTGTATGTCTTTCAATGAGGATTTTGAGCTCTTCCCCTCAACGCTCTGTAATACGTTGCTCATCATGCAATGGAAAGATAGCATACCCTCGATGGCGGGAGTATGTTGTTCGATGCGCCTTTTCAGCTGCGCTTCCATTTGATGACATTTTTCAATTGTGTGAATTAACTCGAGGCTCAGTCGGGCCAGACAGGACAGGCTGGCTTCAATAGGCTTTTTCTGGCTTTGAAGCAGGCTTTTCAAGCGGTGGAGAATGAGGTCGGTTTGTTTGTCAGCGGTAGGTGTGGTTTTCATGTCATCGGTTGCGTTTGATGATGATGCCTGAGGCCCGGTTGCTGGCGGAGTCAAGGAATCGCTGATGAAAAAATAAAGTCGCCACATACCTGTCTTGATGGCAAGAAGTTGAAACAGCTCTTTGATATGAGCGGTGATGAATTCATTTGGGTAGTCTGCTGCGCCTGTTCCTCTTGCGAAGGCGTTAAGGTCCTGTATGTTATCTTCTGATATGGGAGGAAGGGGCGCCGGTTTCATTATGCTTAATATGGCCTGTTCAAAATATTTAAGCATAGGGGACGTGATCTTCTCGTTTTCCTGCAAACAGCGGCGGAATGGTGGATTCAGGAGTTCGTCAAACAAATAGGTCAGTTCTTTACACATCGCATCTTTTATGGGGTTGATGAGTGAACAGATCTCGTATTGCAGCCTAACGGACAAAGCCGACTCTGACTGTATGAGGCTGGCAGGTGGCCTTGATTTTTTGTCCGCCTCTACTTTCTTAGTAAAATACTCCATGTATTTGAGCGTATCGCCCATGACGGTAGGATTCATGATCCGTCCTAAATCTTCAATCGCAAGCGAGCGACGGGCTCTGGCTGAAAGCTGCGTTCTGGACAGATCGTCGCTCGATCGAAACAGAGTCATTGGTGCTTTTCTTGGGGAGCCAGTATGCTCAGGAAGAGACAAAGAAAACGGGGTCGGAGCTTTTGTAGTGGTAGTACCGGCGCTGGAGCTTACGCTCGAACTGTCACTGCACGGAGATGCCGGGGGGCTGCTGTTGGAGCGTGGGCGGGCAAACCTGACCGACTTATCGATTTGAGGTACCCATACAAAGTTCTTAATATCTTCAATATAAATCTTTTCCCCACTAACGGTAACGTGAGGAATGGATCTTAATTTTTCACGCAGCGCCCTGGTGTCAGGCACCCTGTCGGACTGATGCATGCGATAGAGGCATTCAGCACGCCCCGTGGTTTCATCGAGCTCCCATAAAACCGGAAGTTTGTTGAAGCAAATTGAAGGAATCGTAATTTTCATAGCTCACATGGGGTTTGTGGTTTGCCTGGCAGGGAATGTACAAGCCATGACAAAAAAAATAAAGGCTTTTGTGAGGGAAACTGTATAAATCAAAATTAAAACAGTAGGTTGGGCCTTGGCCCAACATGGCGATCCAGGGAAATTATCATTGCCCCCTGGATTTCAGGTTGACAAGGCATCAGGCGTTTCGTCGAGCCATAAACCAGGGCAAGGCGACAAACAGTACCAGACCGCCGATCAGGAAGGATTCGAACACAGCAACATTACCAACCGGGATCTGCGTTGGCGGAATAAATCCGATGGCCATGGCGGCGAGACAACAAACAATGCCCACACCGGCAACCAGCCACATGGCCGCATTACCACCGGGAATTTTGTAGGCACGTGCGGTTTCAGGCTGGCTGTAGCGCAGTTTGATGGCGGCAGCAAACATGAACACATAGGCCAGCAGAGCCATTTGGGCACACAGATCACTGAGCAGCCAGTATGCCGCATTGACGGAATCAAACAAAATGAATACGCTGCTCAACAGGGTAAAAATCAAGCCCTGAGTTATCAGTATTCCAACCGGCGCACCAAAGCGATTGACGCGGCCAAAAGCCGCTGGCAAAGAGCCATCGCGCGCCGACACCAGCAGCCCCTTGGTAGGGCCAATGATCCACGCAGACACACTGCTCAGACCTCCAAGAATAATCAGACTGGCAATCAGGCCTGTCAGCCATGGCATGTTCCAGGCAGCAAAAAAGACGGCGAATGCCTCAATCAGGCCCGAGACCACGCTTAACCGGGCATTGGGCACGACGATAACAATAGCCAGCGAGCTTAAGACCAGGGTGATGAAGATAATGAGCAGCGAGTACAAAATGGCACGAGGATAATCACGCTGCGGGTTTTTAACATCTTCGGCGTGCACGGCAGACATTTCCATCCCGATCAAGCCAAAGAGAACGGCAGCAAACAAAGAGAGATTACCGAGCGAACTGAAATCAGGCAGCCAGGAACCACTGCTGTCAATAGCAACTGGTCTACCCTGAATCAGCCAGAAAGCACCCAGAGCAATAATACCCAGCATCGGTAATATCGTACCAAAGACCGCGCCAATAATGCTGACCAGGCTGGATAGACGCATACCAAAACAGTTCATCAGGGTAAAAAACCAGAAAAGCCCGAGCGATGAGCTCAACAGGTATACTTTATTGTTGGCCAGTTCTGGTGCAAAAAGGTAGGTAAATGTCGCAGAAATAAAGGCCAGAATGGTCGGGTACCAGACCACATTATAAATCCATTGCAGCCAGATAGTAATGAATCCGGCACGGCGACCAAAGGCCTCACGAACCCAGACGTAAAGACCGCCGGTATTTGGAAAAGCCGTAGCCAGTTCCGCGGCGACCAGAGCGATGGGTATAAAAAAGGCAAAACCAGCAACCAGATAATAGGATATCAGCGGTAAACCAAGCTTGGCACTGATCGGCAGGGTACGCAGACTGTCCACTGCGATGACGTTGATCATGACTAATGAAAATACTGAGAGAACTTTTTTTGAGGGGGGCATTTTGGCTCCTCTGTTACAATCTGGATAGATTAATCGGTATTGTTTGTTGGCACAAGAAAATATCTGATTGAAAGATAATTAAAGCGATTCAATTATCATCCTTTTGTGATTACAGATTACATCTTTGGCATTTTAACAGCAGGAATCATTGTTGGGCCAAGGCCCAACCTACGCGTAACCAATCCGCCGGCAGTGTAGCAGTGTAGGTTGGGCCAAGACCCAGCGTACACGTAATCAATCCGCCGGCAGTGTAGCAGTGTAGGTTGGGCCTTGGCCCAACAAGGAATCTCGCTGCGCCTTAATTGTTGGTCCAAGACCCAGCGTACATGTGATCAACCCGCCATATTTCTGAGTACGTACTGCAGGATACCGCCATTACGGTAATATTCCAGCTCATTGGCTGTATCAATGCGACAGGTAAGTGGCGCAGAATCCTGCGTGCCGTCCTGACGCTTAATGGTCATGTTCAGCACCGAACCTGGTTTCAGTGACTCATCGACCGCAATACTGATGCGCTCACTGCCATCCAGCTTCAATGTTTTACGTGTGGTGCCTTCGGCAAACTGCAGCGGTAAAATGCCCATGCCAATCAGGTTGGAACGATGAATTCGTTCAAAGCTTTCAGCAATCACGGCCTTCACACCCAGCAGATTGGTTCCTTTGGCAGCCCAGTCACGTGATGAACCGGTACCGTACTCTTTACCAGCAAAAATCACCAGTTGCTGATGATCCTGCTGATACAGCATCGACGCATCATAAATAGGCATGATTTCGCCGTTGGGGATGTAACGGGTTACACCGCCTTCAACGCCCGGAGTCATTTCGTTACGGATGCGAATGTTGGCAAAGGTGCCACGCATCATCACCTCGTGATTACCGCGTCGTGAGCCGTAGGAGTTGAAATCTGCCTCCTTCACACCTTTCGACAGCAGATAAAGTCCCGCCGGTGAATTGGCTTTGATAGAGCCGGCCGGTGAAATATGGTCTGTTGTGATGGAATCACCCAGAACCGCCAGTACGTAAGCATCCTTGATGGTTTGAATCGCACCGGGTCTGGCCGACAGGTTATCAAAAAACGGCGGATGCTGAATGTAGGTAGAGTCCGGATTCCACTTATACGTGGTTCCGCTGCTGACCTTGATGGCCTGCCAGTGCTCGTCACCTTTAAAGACATCTGCGTACTCTTTGCGGAACATGCCGCCTGTTACCTTGGCCACTTCGGCCGCGACTTCGGCATTGCTTGGCCAGATATCTTTCAGATATACATTATTTCCAGCCTGGTCCTGACCAATAGGATCCTTGCTCAAATCAATGGTCGTTGTACCACACAGGGCGTAGGCAACCACCAGCGGCGGAGAGGCCAGCCAGTTCGCGCGAACCTGAGGATGCACGCGTCCTTCAAAATTGCGGTTACCAGACAGAACGGCGCTGACCACCAGATCGTTCTTCGCGACCGATTCAGAGATGGCATCCGGCAGGGGGCCTGAGTTACCAATACAGGTGGTGCAGCCATAACCTACCAGATTGAAGCCAATCTTATCCAGATCATCCTGCAGGCCGGCGTGTTTCAGGTAGTCGGTTACGACTTTGGAACCTGGTGCCAGAGAGGATTTAACCCAGGGTTTGCGGTTCAGGCCCCTGGCAACGGCTTTGCGGGCCAGCAGTCCGGCAGCCATCATCACGCTCGGGTTAGACGTGTTGGTGCAGCTGGTAATGGCAGCGATCACCACATGGCCATGGCGCATGGTGTAATCGTGGTTTTTTACCGGGTAATCCTGGTGTTTTTCAAGTTCCTTGCCGCTTTCCTGCAGGAATCGATCAAATTCTACAGGCAGGCTGCTCAGAGTGACTTTATCCTGAGGGCGCTTGGGGCCGGCAAGAGAGGGTTCTACTTCATCGAGATTTAATTCGAGTGTATCAGTAAAGACAGGATCTTCAGACTGCTCGTCGTACCACATGCCCTGGGCCTTGCTGTAGGCTTCAACCAGTGCGATGGTATGCGGGTCACGGCCACTCAGGCTCAGGTAGCGCAGGGTTTCCTGGTCAACCGGGAAAAAGCCGCAGGTAGCGCCGTATTCCGGGGCCATATTGGAAATGGTGGCGCGATCCGCCAGAGGCAGACCAGCGAGGCCCGGGCCATAGAATTCAACGAATTTACCCACCACGCCTTTTTTACGCAGCATCTGGGTTACGGTTAACACCAGGTCGGTTGCGGTGATGCCTTCGCGCAGATGCCCCGTCAGTTTAAAACCAACCACTTCGGGAATCAGCATGGAGACAGGCTGCCCCAGCATCGCTGCTTCCGCTTCGATACCGCCCACGCCCCAGCCCAGAATACCAAGGCCATTAATCATGGTGGTGTGCGAATCGGTACCTACCAGCGTATCAGGGTACGCATAGTGTCTGCCCTGGTGTTCACTGCTCCAGACTGTTTTGCCCAGGTACTCAAGATTGACCTGATGACAAATACCCGTGCCCGGTGGAACGACCTGAAAATTGGCGAAAGACTGCTGTCCCCAGCGCAGGAATTCATAACGCTCTTTATTTCGCTCAATTTCGATCTCGGTGTTAACGGTCAGTGAATCCTTAGTACCGAATTTATCCACCATGACCGAGTGATCAATAACCAGATCAACGGGAGACAGAGGCGCTATTCTTTTTGCATCACCACCCATTTTCTCCAGAGCTGTTCTCATGGCAGCCAGATCAACCACGGCAGGCACACCGGTAAAATCCTGCATCAGAACCCGTGCCGGTCGGTAAGCAATTTCGTGCTGCGAGGTGCGTGTGTTCAACCAGTCGGCAATGGCTTTGACGTCGTTCGTGGTGACGGTTGTACCGTCTTCAAAGCGCAGCAGATTTTCCAGCAGAACCTTAATGGAGTAGGGCAGGCGGTTAATTCCTTTAAAATGCTGCTTCTCGGCTTCCTTCAGGCTGTAATAATGGTAGGTTTTCCCATCTACGTTTAATTGACTTTGCGTTGAGAGACTGTCTTGACCAACGTTCATTCACCCACTCCTGAGTTAAAAGAACTAATCATAGCTCAAAATTATGAAAATTGCAGTGTGATCAAGGCGGATTTCTCTGTACTGGACAATTTTTTAATCTTTGTATTATTCGTCCTCTCGGTGCATCATTTGTCCTCCCCGCGCAGGCGGGGATCCATGGTCAAGTCAGGCTCAGGGTCAGCTCCAGGATAGTTTCCTGCCTACGCGGGGATTTTGTCCAGTACAGAGGGCGGATTTATTCGTTGAAGCAGACTGTATAAGGAGCTGGGTGGCAAAGGATTGATAACGATGCGCCCACCCAGCTCGTGTGTCTGACAGCTCTTATTCTCAATTACAGCGTGTATTGCAGCGACGGACATTCCATCGGTCTACCCAGCAGTAACGGGCACAACGGGGACCCCAGTAGGCAGGGTATCCACCACGGTAAAACCCGCCGCGATATCCCCAGCCTCCCCGGTAACCCCAGCCACGATGTCCCCAACCGCGGTATCCCCATCCACGGTAATTCGGACCGTGCCACCAGGCTAACTGAACATTACTGCTGTTCGCCGTCGCCTGCAGAGGCAGATTCTGGGCTTCCACTCTGTTGGCTGTAAAAGCTGCCGTTACCAGGAACAAAAACATCATCATGGCTGGCAGGAATTTCACAGTCTTTGCAATTGGACTGTCCATTTTGTTGTCCTTGTTAATCATTGTTGGTATATAAATTATAGACAAAAAAATCAAAAATAAATCACTGTGTGAAAATTAAAATGTTTTGCTTTGAGTTCAAAAGCTTTACCATACGCCGTAATTTCGTAAGACATGACAAAAAGGTAACGAGCCATGCTCAATTTTCAGGAAACTGATGTTAAAGAATTTTTAAGCGCTTACTGGCAAAAAAAACCGTTGGTCATTCGCAATGCTCTGCCTGGCTTCGTGGCTGCAATCAGCGGCGACGAGCTGGCAGGGCTTGCCATGGAGGATGAGATTGAAAGCCGGATGGTCTTTGAAACGCCGGCGCATGCCCCATACTGGCGTTTGCAGCGCGGGCCTTTTACTGAGGAGGATTTCGCCAGCCTGCCGGACACACACTGGACCCTGCTGGTTCAGGGCGTGGATCGCTTTGTTCCTGAGGTAGCCGCCTTGCTGGATAATTTTAACTTCCTGCCGGCCTGGCGTGTGGATGACGTGATGATAAGCTACGCCGTCAATCAGGGCGGAGTTGGCCCGCATTATGATAACTACGACGTCTTTCTTTATCAGGCTCAGGGACGGCGTAAATGGCTGTTGACCACGCAGGAATGTGTGCCGGAAAACTATCATACCGATGTTGATCTGCGCATTATGAAACGCTTTCAGGTAGAAGAGGAAATCATTCTCGAAGAAGGCGATATGCTGTATCTGCCACCGCATGTGGGGCACCATGGAACTTCTTTGAGCAAGGATTGCATGACGTATTCCTTCGGCTATCGCAGCTACCAGACACAGGAGCTGTGGGATAGTCTGGGCGAACACATGGCCATGCAGCAAATGCCCCCGGTTTTGTACCGTGATCCTGACTGGAACTGCCTGAACAGCAGTGCCGAAATTCCCGAGCAGGCCTGGCAGCAGGCTAAAAAGAGTCTGCAAAGGATTCTGGACGACGAGCAGCTTCTGAAACACTGGTTTGCCGCTTTCGCAACCTCACTGGATCAGCAGGCAGAAACCCTGTTGCCCATGGAAGCGGATGACGCAGACACCCTCACCGTGTTTTGCGATGAATTGTTTGCCTCTGCGGGTATAGCCCGCAATCCACTCTGCCGTTTTGCCTACCTGAGTGAGCCTGAGCTGACTTTATATGTGAATGGCTGTGCGTGGTGTGTTGAGCAGGTAAGTCCCGAACTGGTCAGGCGTCTGGCCAACCAACGCAGTATGTCGCTTGATGAGCTGCTGCCATTTGTGAGTAAAGACGGTAAAAAAGCCGCTAATCTGGCTTTCTTATACGAATTATGGAAACTGCAGTGGCTGGAACTGCAGATGTTGGAACAAATTTAAAAGGTGTAACGAATGAAACGAAGAATGAAACGCCCCTCGCAGGAACCACATACAACCGTGATTGACACCATCAGCCACGATGGTCGGGGCATTGCCCGCATTGATGGCAAGGCAACCTTTATTCAGGGGGCGTTACCGGGTGAAACGGTGACGTTTAAATACATTCGAGTGAAAAAGGATTATGACGAGGGCGTGACCCTGTCTGTGGAAACACCCGCCAGCAATCGCGTGGAACCGCGTTGCCCCCATTATCACATGTGCGGCGGCTGCTCACTGCAGCATCTGGACGAAAATACACAGATCCACGTCAAGCAATCGCTGCTGCTCGACCTGCTCAGCCGCATCGGCCGTGTTGAGCCGGAACAGATTCTGGAGCCTCTGATAAGCGACGTCTGGCATTATCGAAATAAAGCCCGTTTGAGCGTGCGTTACGTTGAGAAAAAACAATCCACGCTGGTAGGCTTTCGGGAAAAAAACAATCCTCGCTACATTACCGAAATCACTCAGTGTCCAGTATTAAATGCGAAAATCGATGCGCAGATCATGACATTGCGCGCGCTGATTGACTCCCTCGAAACGCCCGCCGATATCGCCCAGATAGAAGTAGCGGCCGGCGATGACGACGTGGCGCTCATGTTTCGTAATATGAATCCGCTGACGGAGAAAGATGAAGCGGCCTTGCGTCGCTTTGGGCAGGCTACCGGTTTTACTCTGTATCTGCAGCCGGGCGGAACCGACAGTGTGACCCTGTTTTATCCAGAAGATGCCGAACCCTGGCTGCACTACGAACTGCCCGACGAAGGCGTGCGCTTCCGTTTCCATCCCACTGACTTTACTCAGGTCAATGCTGGTCTGAATCGTGCCATGGTCGCACGTGCGATGAACCTGATGGATCTTCAGCCCGATGACGTGGTACTGGATCTGTTTTGCGGGCTGGGTAATTTCTCTCTACCCCTGGCCAGACGCTGCGCCAGGGTGATTGGCATCGAAGGCAGCGATACCATGGTCGAGCGCGCCAGCATGAATGCCTCACTCAATGGAATCAGCAACACCCAGTTCTATTGTGCTGATCTGGACAGGCCAGATGCGCTTGCCGCCTTTGCCATTCAAGGTGTCAACAAGCTGTTAATAGACCCGCCACGCTCAGGCGCACTGGAAATTGTCCGACAAATCGATAAACTAAAGGTAGAACGGATTGTTTACGTATCCTGTAATCCGGCTACTCTGGCACGTGACAGTGACATTCTGGTTAATCAGCATGGTTATCGATTAATATCGGCCGGTGTTATGGATATGTTTCCACATACAGCCCATGTGGAGTCCATCGCTCTATTTGAAAAAGGATGATTCGTTATGGTTAAGGTGAAAGAAGACGCGCCCTGGTCGGCAGCCGATGGTTCAATAGATGTTGAGCAATGGCTGCGCCAATTGGGAGAAAAGGGCTATGTTAAGGACCTGGCCCTGATACGCAACGCTTGCACCTTAAGCCAGATCGCCTGCGTGGAACATGCTACCGAGACCGGTATCTCCTGTCTGCAGCAGGGGCTGGCCATGGCGGATCTTCTGGCTGATCTGGGCGTGGATCAGGACACTCTCGCCTCAGCCATTATTTTTGTCAGTGTTCATTATGCTGATCTCTCGCTGGATGATGTGGAAGAGCAGCTCGGCAGCGGAATCAGCAGACTGGTGCGTGGTATTGAAAAAATGAGTGCCATGCACAACCTCCAGTCGCTCAATAAAAACCAGCAGTCCAGACACCAGCTCGATAATGTCCGTAAAATGCTGCTGGCCATGGTCGATGACGTTCGTGTGGTTTTAATCAAACTGGCCGAGCGCCTGTGCGTGCTGCGGGCGGCAGGACAACTGCCGGAAACCATGCGCAGAAACATCGCCTCGGAGGCCATGGAAATTTACGCCCCTCTGGCCAATCGTCTTGGAATCGGGGCGATCAAATGGGAGATGGAGGATCTGGCCTTCCGCTATCTGCATCCTGATGACTACAAATCTATCGCTAAAGGCCTGAAGGCGAAGCGTCTGGAACGGGATCGATACGTTGAGCAGGTCGTCGAGGTACTGAATGAACATATTCGTGCCATGGGCGCGCAGAGGTTTTCCGTGTATGGCCGCTCCAAGCACATCCACAGTATCTATAAGAAAATGAAGCGTAAAAACGTATCGCTTGACGAGATATATGATGCAACGGCGGTGCGGGTTCTGGTCGAAACCGTTGAGCAGTGCTACGACGTTCTGAGCATGGTTCATTCTCTTTGGAAACAGGTCCCAGCCGAGTTTGATGATTATATTATCAACACTAAAGCCAACGGTTATCAATCGCTGCATACCGCGGTAGAAGGCCCCGAGGGTCGGGTTTTTGAAGTGCAGATTCGAACCTTTGCCATGCACGAGCAGGCTGAAATGGGCGTTGCCGCTCACTGGAAATACAAGGAAGGCGCGACAACCCGTAAGGAAAGTCACGAACGTAAAATCGAATGGCTGCGCGACGTATTGGCCTGGCATCGCGATGTGGCGACGTCCAGTGGCGTATCAGAAGAAATGGAAACGGAGTTTCTTGAAGACCGTGTTTACGTATTCACGCCGGATGGCGATGTGCTGGATCTTCCCCATGGGGTAACGCCGCTTGATTTTGCCTACCACGTTCACAGCCAGGTAGGGCATCGATGCCGCGGCGCCAAGGTGAATGGTTCTATCGTTCCCCTGACCTACGAACTCAAGACCGGTGACAAGATAGAAGTCCTGACGGGCAAGGAAATCCGGCCATCCCGCGACTGGATCAATCCACATTTGAATTATCTCAAAACCTCCCGTGCCAAAGCCAAGGTTCTGCATTGGTTCAAAATGCAGGATTACGATAAAAACGTGGCCGAAGGTCATGAAATTCTGGACAAAGAGTTAAAGAATCTGGGCATCAAGGCAGAGCGTCTACAGGAGGCGGTTCAGGCTTTTAACTTTAAAAAAACCGATGATCTCTGTGCCGCTCTGGCACGAGGCGATTTAAAGCTCGGACAGATTCTGCATCGCCTGGCTCCGGCTGAGGATACGGCGCCCAGCCTGCAATCGCTCGTTAAGCCGCATCATATACCTGAAATCAGTGGTGATGACTTAAGCATTGAAGGGGTAGGGAATCTGTTGACCAGCATGGCGCGCTGCTGTCAGCCGGTACCAGGAGATGACGTGGTGGGCTACATCACCATCGGACGCGGCGTGTCGGTTCATCGCCAGGATTGTTCTAATATTATTCACGCCAGCGAAAAGCAGCGTCAGCGTTTTATTCAGGTCAGCTGGGGCAGTTCAACACGGGATCATTACGTGGTTGATGTATTGATTAAAGCCTTTAACCGCCGGGATCTGCTCAAGGATGTAACCTCATTGCTGGCCAATGAAAGAGCGCATGTTTATGCCTTACAGACGCAAAGCAATAAAGATGACAACATGTCGTACATATCCTTAACGGTTGAAATAGACGGTTTGAATACTCTGTCGCGCCTGCTCGGAAAGCTCGGGCAGATTCCCAATGTTCTTGAGGCAAGACGGCAGGTGTAGGCAGGGTTTTAGTTCCGCTGCTGTGACCCCCCGGATTACGGCTATCGCCTGATCCGGGCTGCCATCCTTATATGATAATCCCTAAAACCACCTTTCTCCCTTCATTCAACAACACATTGAAGGTGCGGCAGGCTGCGCCGATGGACATGCTCTCAAGACCAATACGCTGCTGTGACAACAGCTGCCGAACCGGAGCCGGCGCAAACTGTCCGCTTTGATTATGACCAATAATGATGATTTCCGGCGAACTGGCCAGCAGTGGCTGCAGGCGCTCGTCATCCAGTTGCGCCAGTGATTCGATTGACCAGGCGATGGGCGCATCCTGCGTGTTAACAATCACGCTGTGCGAATAACACTGCGATTGAATTTTTATCTCAGATTCGCTGTAGGCCTGAATCGTATTTTTATTGGCAGATTCCTGACTGATGTGCATGGTGTTGGTTCACGCAATAATTTATACTTGCGCGTATTATATCACAGAGGTAAAACAATGAATCAATTCCCACGCATAAATCGATTGCCACCCTATGTGTTTAACACTCTGACGCAACTGAAATCGGAAGCACGTGCCCGGGGTGAGGATATCATTGACTTTGGAATGGGCAATCCCGATCAGCCGACCCCGCCACATATTGTCGATAAGCTGATAGAAACCGCCAAACGGCCTGATACGCATCGCTATTCGATGTCCAAAGGCATCCCCCGCCTGCGACGCGCCATGGCTGGCTGGTACAAGCGTCATTATAACGTCGAGCTGAACAGCGAAACGCAGGTATTGACCACCATTGGCTCAAAAGAAGGGCTGGCGCATCTGGCTCTGGCCATCAGCGGCCCAGGCGACACGGTTCTGGTTCCTGATCCGGCCTACCCGATTCATACCTATGGCTTCATCATTGCCGGGGCCAACGTGAAGCAGATTCCTCTGATTGATGAAAAACAGTTCTTGCAGGCCATTGAAGAAGCCATTGAACAAAGCTGGCCAAAACCCAAAGCGCTGGTCATAAGTTTCCCTGCCAATCCCAGTACTCATTGTGTGGACTATTCCTTCTTCGAAGACGTAGTTGCTCTGGCCAAACGAAACAACATCTGGATTATTCACGATCTGGCCTATGCGGATATCGTGTTTGACGGCTACAAGGCGCCGTCGATTCTGCAGGTTCCGGGGGCTATTGATATCGCGATAGAAACCTACTCTTTATCCAAATCCTACAATATGCCTGGCTGGCGCGTAGGCTTTGCCTGTGGTAACGAGGAACTGGTGGCCGCTCTGACACGAATCAAGTCCTACCTCGATTACGGTACCTTCACACCGATTCAGGTCGCGGCGATTGCTGCACTGGAAGGGCCGGATGATTGCGTACATGAAATCCGTGCGCTGTATGAAAAACGTCGTAATGTGCTGTGTGAAGGTCTTCAGGAAATTGGCTGGCCGGTTACCAAACCCAGGGCCACAATGTTTGTCTGGGCAAAAATTCCCGAATTTTACCGACATATGGGATCGCTGGAGTTTTCAAAGTACCTGCTGAAAGAAGCCTTTGTTGCCGTCTCGCCCGGAATTGGTTTTGGCGCTCAGGGTGATGAATACGTTCGTTTTGGTCTGATTGAAAACAACCAGCGAACGCGCCAGGCCATTCGTAACATTAAGATGGTGTTCAAGCGTGACGGTATGTTAAAAACAAGTGTCGCGCTGGATAACGCATAGGCTGGATTTTACCCCTACCGGCTAAACCTGGATTGGGTCACAGAACAGCTCCCTTCTCCCTGGTTAAGGGAGAAGGGTTGGGGATGAGGGTCATTTCATCAATAAACCGGGATATTGAACGGAGTACGAACTCTGTATTTACCGGGTTTAGGAGCGTTGAGGCAGACTGGTGACTCCTGTTATCAGCCAGGATCACCCTCATCCCCAGCCCTTCTCCCCAGAGGGGAGAAGGGAGCTGTTCTGTGACCCAATCCAGGTTTAGCCGGATTGGGTCAAGGCTCGACCATTTACTCATACACAGGATAAGCTCATGACCAGCATCATTATCAACGATGTGCTCCAGGTGGTTCCAGAAAGCAGCAAAAGGCTGCCCAGCCACGGTAATGCCTGGCTCAATCTGCTGGCCTGCCTCGGCTACGCACCTGAAAACCTGCCTCTGGGCGGGTTTCTCGCGCGTTATCACCAGCTGGACGGGCACTGGCTGGCCGTGACCCCAGTACACTGGGAAGCCAGCCACAACAACGCCGCCATCTGCGCCATTGGCGACGAGCTGGATGCTGACGATGAATCCTGCCGTGCCCTGTTTACTGATGTAGCCGCCTTTATGCAGGAACAGGACGTGCGCCTGCATTACCACGACCGGCAAATCTGGCTAATGAATATCGATAACAAACCTGCCATAAACAGCGAGAGCGTCTGGGCCATGCGTAACAGGCCCATGATGGATGCACTGCAGGCCATGGACAGCAGCCTGTACTGGTCAAGCATGATGACCGAGATGCAAATGTATTTGAGCGCCCATGCCTGCCCATTTAACGGACTATGGTTCTACGGAGCCGCTGAGTTCGATGCCAGTCTGCTGACTCGCGCCCGAATCCAGACTGATGATCAGCAGCTCATCAAGGCCTTTCCCAGGCAGGCCGAACCGATCGGCGCGCCGCTGACTCGACAATCTCTGGTGTTCCTGAACCATAAGTCTGATGCAGTCACATGCCGATATAATACACGCTGGTATTGGAATAACGCCGCATATTCCACGCGCGCCCGCGCATGGTGGAAACTATTCTGAACAAGGTCATCACATGAAAATCAAACATCGAGCCATACCCAGTCAAGCGCCTCAATTGAAGGGTGTACCCCCGCTGTTGCAGCGTATTTACGCTGCCCGTGGCATCACCGATGAAGAGCAGCTGGACAAGCGCATGCAGTGTCTGTTGCCATTTGCTGAATTAAACGACATCAATAAAGCCTGTCTGCGGCTGGAAACGGCACTGCTTGAACAGCAGCGCATGCTGATCATCGGCGACTTTGATGCAGATGGCGCAACCTCAACGGCTGTGGCCGTGGCCGCGCTGCGGGCCATGGGGGCCAAAAACGTCGAGTACCTTGTTCCCAATCGATTTGAATTCGGTTATGGCCTAACGCCGGGTATTGTCGGTGTTGCGCAAAAATGGCAACCGGATTTAATCATCACAGTAGACAACGGCATCGCCAGCGTCGAGGGGGTTGATGCGGCCAATCAGGCGGGCATTGATGTGCTGATTACCGATCATCATCTGCCTGCCGAGGTATTGCCCAATGCCTGCGCTATCGTCAACCCGAATCAGCGCGGCGACCAGTTTGCCAGTAAATCCATTGCTGGCGTGGGAGTGATTTTCTACGTTATGCTGGCTTTACGCCGGCATCTGGTGAACCGCGGCTGGTTTGCGGCCCAGTCTCTGCCTGAGCCCAACATGGCGCAGTTTCTGGATCTGGTGGCGCTGGGAACCGTGGCAGACGTAGTCGCACTTGATCAAAACAACCGCATACTCGTGAATCAGGGGCTGGCGCGTATTCGTCAGGGCCTGTGCCGGCCAGGAATCAAAGCCTTGATTGAAGTTGCCGGGCGTGAGTGTTCGCGTTTGCTGGAAAGCGATTTGGGTTTTTCCGTTGCCCCCAGATTGAATGCGGCAGGGCGTCTGGATGATATGTCGCTGGGCATCGAATGCCTGTTAAGCAATGATTTGAATCAGGCGCGCGAGCTGGCGGCTGAATTGAATGAATTGAATCAGGAACGCCGCCTGATTGAGACGGAAATGAAGGAACAGGCTCTGCAGGCGATTGATTCCCTGCTGAGTAAAATGTCGCACATGGAGCATCTGCCCATGGCGCTGTGTCTGATGGACAAAACCTGGCATCAGGGTGTAATTGGTATTCTCGCCGGTCGTTTGAAAGAGCGTTACCACCGTCCGGTGATTGCATTTGCCGCAGTCAGTGACACCGAATTGAAAGGCTCAGCGCGTTCTATCCCGGCCTTGAATATCCGTGACGCCCTGGCGGCGGTCGATAAGGATCACCCAGGCCTTATCAGCAAATTCGGCGGTCATGCCATGGCGGCAGGTCTGAGCGTTCGTCCAGAAAACTTCGCTGCGTTTCAACAGGCCTTCGTCAAGGAAGCTGCCAGACATTTGGATGCGTCACAGTGCGAAGGTGTGTTGCTGACCGATGGTCCGCTGGAGCGTCAGGACATCACGCTGGAAACAGCCAGACTGTTGCAGGAAGCAGGCCCATGGGGGCAGTCGTTCCCGCAGCCCTGTTTTGATAACACCTTTGAAATTCTGGATCAGCGACTGGTTGGGCAGCAACATCTGAAATTAACCCTGGCTCATCCTGCCGGTGGCGATCCCATTGACGCCATCGCCTTTTTTGTTGATCTGGCCCGCTGGCCTAATCATCGTGCGAGGCAGGTGCATGTGGTTTATAAACTGGATATCAATGTCTATCAGGGACGAACTCGACTGCAATTGATGGTGGACATGCTGGGGGATGTATCGAGCTGAGAATGGATTGCTTCACAGTAAAAGCCTGCGTATAATAAGCATCTTTTTTGGTCAAATTGTTAAGAGTCTATAAAATTGACGGTTTCTGATCCCCTGATTTCCACGCTGTCGATTGCGCCTATGATCGACTGGACTTATACCCATTTCCGTGTGTTGATGCGCCTGCTGGCGCCTCACGCCCTGTTGTATACCGAAATGCAGACTGTGGGTGCGATAAAAAACAACCCTGGCCGGGCTCTTTTGTACTCAGCAAGGGAACTGCCTCTGGCTCTGCAGCTCGGGGGCGCCGACAGAGACGGCCTTGTTCACTGCGCAAGACTAGCCGAAGAACAGGGCTTTTCGGAAGTGAATCTTAATCTCGGCTGCCCCAGCGACAAAGTGCAGGCGGGTCGTTTCGGTGCCTGTCTGATGGCTGAACCCGAGCAGGTAGCTGATTGTATCGCGGCGATGAAAGAGGCGGTTTCTATCCCCGTGACCGCTAAAACCCGCATCGGAATTGACACGCAGGACAGTTATGAATTCTTCAGTGCCTTTGTTCATAAATTGGTGAATGCTGGGTGTGATAAAGTCATTGTTCATGCCCGCAAGGCCTGGCTGCATGGCTTGAATCCAAAACAAAACCGTACCATTCCGCCTCTGCATTATGATTTTGTATGGCGTATAAAGCAGGAATTCCCGTCTCTACCCATCGTCATCAACGGCAATATTCAAAGCATCGATGACGTACGTGAACACATGGCGCATGTCGACGGGGTGATGATTGGCCGCCTGGCCTGCAACAATCCTTACGCTTTAGTCGCTATCCATAAGGAACTGTACCCCGCAGGTAAAATCCCCTCTCGCAGTGAAGTGATGCGCGTTTACGTCGATTATCTCAGTGAGGTATTCGAGCAGGGCACGGCGCTCAGTCTACTGTTAAAACCCATTATGAATTTCGCTCATGGCCTGCCAGGCTCCAAATACTGGAAAGAATGCCTGCTTGCCGCACAGCAAAGCCGCAGCCTGGCGCCTTTATCACAGGCCCTGGAAGCCTTACAACACAGCGAAAATCAGTCACAGCTCAGAGGTAGTTGCCATGTCTAATCCTTTTCACACTGCCAGCGTCAAATTGTTTAATGAGCAACAGAACGAAGAGGCCAGGCTTCAGTTTCTACAGGCTAAAGCGAGTTACGATGTAGAAAACTTCAGCGCCTGTATTGTGTCTCTCGAAAATTATCTGACGTTGACACAAAATGCAGCCGAACAGGCCTGCGCATACGATCTGATCGGGATATGCCATCAGGCCCACGGCGAGGAAGAGGCTGCCTTGAGCACTCATCTAAAGGCCATAGAGATCTACCCGCAGTGTGAATCAGCCTGGCATAATCTGGGTCTGCTGCATATGGCCCGTGCCAGACGCATGTCAGAGCATTGTCTGGCAACTGCATCGCAGCAATTTGATATGGCAAAGGATTTTCTGTTCAAGGCATTGACTCTTGCCTCTGATTGCCCTGAGTTTCTTCATAGCATGGCGAGTTGGTTTGAGGAGCATATTGATTTGTTTCTTAAGGCGGTCGATGCCGATACAGAAGTTATTTATAATGAATTCAATACAGCCCTGCAATATTACGAGTCGGCTATAACCCGGCTGGGTGACAGTCCGTCCCCTTTAAAGACAGTTTATCTGGAAAATATGACAGAATGCTACGCGCAGTCTGGCCATTTTGCCTATCAGAATAAAGATTATGCTCTGGCACTGGAACGCTATGGCAAGGCTTTGGCAGGCGACAGCCAGCACCTGCAGGTATTAAGCCAGACCGGCATGACGTATTGTAAACTGCAGGCGTTTGAAACAGCGGCCGAATATTATCTTCGGGCTGTTGATTGCGCAACAAATCTCCCGGATGACTGCGAAGAGAAAGCTCAGGAAATAGCGGATGCCTGGTTGAATCTCGCATCGACCTATCGCCAGGGCAGGCGATTCGCTGACGCGGCAAAAGCGCTGGCGGAAGCTGAAAGGATTGCGCCTGAAGATGAGTGGATTATCAGGGAAAGAGGATTATTACAGAACGATGTTTCCGCTCAGGCATTGGTGTCTGCTTCTGTATCCATGTTCTCAGTGGCATCAGGCAGCACTGACGTTGCTTCTCAATCAACATCCCGTCCAGCTGACAGCTCCCTTCTTCCTTAACCAGGGAGAAGGGAGTCTGTTTGTGCCAGACCGTAGTCCTGATGTTCCATTTTCATACCGTGCTGCTCCCTTAACCAGGGAGAAGGGAGTCGGTTTCGCGGCAGTGAGCAACAATCTGGCAGCTCCCTTCTCCCTGGTTAAGGGAGAAGGGCCGGGGATGAGGGTGATCCTGATTGATAACCGGGAGCCATAATCGTGCCCCATAATGCTAAACCTCTAAAATAAAGTGGTGATGCTCCGTTGAAGCTCTGGTTTATCTGATGAAATGACCCTCATCCCCAACCCTTCTCCCTTAACCAGGGAGAAGGGAGTCTGTTTGTGCCAGACCGTAGTCCTGATGTTCCATTTTCATACCGTGCTGCTCCCTTAACCAGGGAGAAGGGAGTCTGTTTTGAGGCAGTGCATAACAACCTGATAGCTCCCTTCTTCCTTAACCAGGGCGGAGGGAGTCAGCTTCGAGGTAGTGAATAAATCGAATTTTTCTTCATAATCCCGCATTTTAAGTGAAAAATCCTGTAAAATACTCTGAAATTAAAGCCAAGAGTGCACGATATGATCGCGTTAAACCAGTTAAACATGGCCTATGGTCAAAAATTGCTTTTTTATGATGTAAACCTGAATCTCAATCCGGGAAACTGCTACGCGCTGGTGGGGGCGAATGGTTGCGGGAAATCAACCTTTTTTCGCCTGATTACCGGTGAAGAAGAGCTGACCTCAGGCGACATCATTATCCCCAAAGAAGCGACGATTGGCTGGTTAAAGCAGGATCAGTTCCGCTACGAAGATACACCCATTCGCGACATCGTTCTGGAAGGCAAGCCCATTTTGTGGGCGGCCATGCAGGAACGGGAAAGTCTCCTGACCGGCGATGACTGGGACGATGAAAAAGGATTTCGTTTTGCCGAGCTGGAAGAGGTGATAAACCACTACGATGGCTATACTGCCGTGGCTACGGCTGAAAGCATTCTGACAGGCCTTGGAATCGCTGCGTCCTATTTTGAAAAACCACTGAAATCGCTGTCTGGCGGTTATAAACTGCGCGTTCTGCTGGCACAGACCCTGTTTCAGAATCCGTCTATTCTTCTCCTCGACGAACCGACCAACCACCTCGATATTCTGTCCATCCGCTGGCTGGAAAAATTCCTTAAAAATGAATTTCAGGGGCTGGTTATTTTTATTTCTCACGATTTGGATTTTATCGATAATCTTTCCGATTACATCCTCGATCTGGATTATGGCGAAATAAGGCAATATAAAGGGAATTACAACCAGTTTCTGGCAGAGAAAAAGCTGATTGAAGAGCAGCGGCTGACAGAGAAAAAAAGCGCTGAAGCCAAAATTGCTGACATGCAGAAATTCGTGGACAAGTTTGGTGCCAAAGCCTCGAAGGCGGCTCAGGCACGTTCGCGCATGAAAATGATTGAAAAAATCGAAATACCTGATATTAAAAATTCCTCACGGGTGGCACCGGCTTTTCATTTTGTACCCAAACGTGTGTCAGGCAAACAGGTCGTTAAAGCTGAAGGCATCAGCAAGTCCTTTAAAACCAGAACCCTGTTTCAGGGCCTGAATTTTGAAGTGAATCGCGGTGAAAAAGTGGCGATTATGGGGGTTAACGGCATCGGTAAATCGACCCTGACCAAAATTATCGCCGGTGTGCTGGCAGCAGACGCAGGAACGATTACCCACGGGCACGAAGTTCGTATCAGTTATTTTTCGCAGGATCATCACGAGTTTCTCAATTCGTCCTGCACGGTGATGGACTGGCTGCACGATGCCGTTGCCGATGTCAACGAACAACAGGTGCGTAAAATATTAGGACAGATGCTGTTTGTCAAAGACGACGTGCACAAGGATATTCTGTCTCTGAGCGGGGGCGAGGCAGCGCGACTGCTGCTGGCCAGGGTGATGCTGGAGTCACCCAATGTGATTATTCTCGACGAGCCGACCAACCACATGGATCTGGAAACCATTCAATCGCTGGCCAAAGCCTTGTCGCAGTTTACCGGGACGGTGCTGTTTGTGAGCCATAATCGTTATTTTATTAACAAAATAGCCACCCGGGTTCTCTATTTTGCGCCTGATCAGGACATTATCGATTACAAAGGCAAATATTCGGAATTTGCAATTGATGGAATGGATTGACCTTAACTTGCGCCATAAGTGACAATAGGGCGCTTTTATATATACGTTTTTAGAGGTTTAACACACTATGATGGTTATCAAGTCGCCTGAGCAGATTGAAAAAATGCGTGAAGCAGGGCGTTTAACGGCACGGGTTCTGGAAGCCGTTAGCGAATTTATCAAGCCCGGAATAACCACCATGCAGATCGATGAGTTCTGCGAGCGCTACATCGTGGACACCCTGAACGCCATACCAGGCAGCAAGGGGCAGTATGGCTATCCTTATTCGGTTAACACATCCCTGAACCATGTGATCTGCCATGGTATGCCCTCGGCAAAACAGGTTTTAAAAAACGGCGATATCGTTAACGTCGATATCACAGTTATTTACGAAGGCTTCTATGGCGACAGCAGCAAAATGTTCTGCATCGGCGCCACGCCTTCTCATGCCACGCGTCTGGTGAAAATTACGCAGGAATGTCTGTATCGTGGGATTTCGGTTGTGAAGCCGGGAGCAACCCTCGGGGATATCGGTCACGCGATTCAAAGTCATGCTGAAAAAAATAACTATTCTGTGGTTCGTGAATACTGTGGGCATGGCATTGGTCAGAAAATGCATGAAGATCCACAGGTAATGCATTACGGTAAGGCCGGTGAAGGGCTGATGCTGAAAGAGGGGATGACCTTTACCATCGAACCCATGATCAATCAGGGTAAGGCTGATGTGAAGCACATTGAAAAGGATGGCTGGGGAATTGCTCTGACCAAAGATCGCAAACTGTCCGCGCAATGGGAGCATACCATTCTTGTCACCGCCAGTGGTTTTGAAATTCTCACGCTTCGCGAAGAAGAAAAAGGGAAGGCCCCGGAGTAGGTAGACTCCGGGCCAGACCTATTCCTGCGTTAAAATCTCTACACCGCTTTCTGTCACCAGTACCGTGTGTTCCCACTGCGCTGACAGACTGCGATCCCGGGTAACCACCGTCCACTTATCCGATAGCAGTCGCGTATGATATTTACCCATGTTAATCATTGGTTCGATGGTAAATGTCATCCCTGGGCGAAGAATTTCACCCGTCCCTGCGGCGCCAAAATGCAAAATCTGTGGCTCCTCATGAAACGCCCGGCCAATACCATGACCGCAATAATCACGAACCACCGAATAGCCCTGTTGCTCTGCGTGTCTTTGAATGGCGTGTCCAATGTCACCGGCGTGGACGCCAGGTCCGACGCAGTCGATGCCGAGATAAAGACATTCCCGCGCCACCTCAACAAGATGTCTGGCGGCATCAGACACTTCGCCAACCAGAAACATGCGGCTGGTATCGCCGTGAAATTCGTCTTTGATAACCGTCACATCGATATTGATGATATCGCCATCCTTTAAGCGCTGCTCGCCAGGAATGCCATGACAGACCACATGATTAACGGAAGTGCAGATCGATTTTGGGAAGCCGTGATAATCCAGGGGAGCAGGAATCGCCTGCTGATGATTAACGATATACTCGTGGCACAGGCTGTTTAATTCGTCCGTGCTGATGCCGGGTTTTACCCAGGGTGTGATCATGTTTAGTACATCTGCGGCCAGGCGGCCAACACGACGCATGCGTTCTATCTCATCGGGGGATTTGATATTTACAGCCATGTAATACCTCTCGATAACAAGGATGGACTACGGTAACGTGAAAAAGGATTAATTGCCAGTATTACCCGTTATCCTGTGCTTATGCATGCCTGGCTGCTTACGGTGTCTTTACAAAAGCCCGTTTGAATAAAAATTAACCATAAGCTAGACTCAAAAGTAAGCACATCCATTTCTTTCAGGAGCTACCCCATCATGAAAAAGACAGCCATGCTGATACTTTCTCTGGTCAGTGTTCAGGGGTTCGCCCAGGAACGTGGAATCAATTATGATCCGGCACACAGCGCTGGATTTACTCAGGCTCAGGCAGCAAACAACCTTTCTGCGATGAAGTCCGAAATCAACAAAGACATGACGATTATCAAGCAAAGCGGTTTTGACACCATCAAAACCTTTTATTCGAGTGTGTCTACCATTGATGGCAAACAGGTCGCTCTGCTGGCGGATATGGCCTGTCCTGCGGGTCTGAAAGTAGCGCTGGGCGTGTATGAATTTGATCCCGCACATGACAACTGCGCCAACTGGTGCGAGGAAGCAACCCGAATCCAGGTGCAGAATGCCATAGCCAGCGCGGCCAAATACCCCAGTTGCATTAACATGATTGTGGTGGGCAACGAAGACATTTATAACTGGAACTTTACGCAACCGAACAATGTTATTCAAAACCGGATTTCCAAAGATATTTCGACCATTAAGCAGGGTGTAGCCAAATACAAAATCCCGGTAGGTACCGCTCAGCAGGATGGTGCTCTGTTGCAGCTGGCAGGAAGAGATCCCTACGGCATCATACCGAAACTTGATTTTGTCGGTGCTAATATCTATCCATTCTGGAGTGCGGAAAAACCGACGGTTGAGGCAGGAAAGAGCGAATTTAAAAACCGATACCGGGCTATCCAGAACAATCCTAAATATCAGGATAAAAAAGTGATTGTGACGGAAGAGGGCTGGGCGAGCAAAAGCTCATCACAGCAAAACCCCAATGCCAGCCTTGCATCTATCAAGGCCTACTATGAGTGGTGGCTGGAGCGCGACGGGGTAGATACCTTTGACTCGTATTACTTTGGTATCTTTGATAAGCAACCCACCAACGCAGACGCGGATAAATATTTCGGTCTTTGCACCGCAGACAGAAAGGATAAGGTTCTGACGCAATGCGATTAATCCGGTTGAGCCCTAAGCTCACTGGCACGAAACAGCTTCCCCTTTGTACTGGACAAAGCTCCCGTCAGTCATTCCCGGCAGGCGGGAAACTATCATGGAGCTGGTTCCGAGCCTGATTTGACCATGGATCCCCGCCCTTCCAATTAGCCTTAAGTTTTTCTTTACTTTTGCACTGCCTACGTACCTGGGTCGTCACAAAAATTGTCCCGTATTGAGCAGACTCCCTTCTCCCCACATTCCGCGCATGATGCGCGGAATTCATCACTCGTTGTGAAATTTCCGCAATCCAGATATGATAGCATTCTGATATCACATGACATTTTCGCTAACTGAATAAAGGATGATGAGTGCTCGCACCAAGGATTGTTGCCTGTATTGCCTGTCTGTCTATCTCATCTTGCATGGTTGGACCAGACTACAAGGAGCCGCAGACGCCCGTTGCGGCGCATTGGCCGAAAAAAGACCGCTCGGTAAAAGAGGATCCTTTCTGTAACGGTATCTGGTGGAGTGTTTTCCATGATCCGACCCTGACCGCCATCATAGATCAGGGGTATCAAAACAATCTTTCCCTGCAAAGTGCGGGTGTACGGGTACTGCAATCGCGTGCGCAGCTGGCGCAGTCCGTGGGTGAGCTTTATCCGCAGCAACAGGTTTTGACAGGGAATTACACCTATAATCGATTGGGCGGGAGCTCTCTTCAGGGGATTCTGCCTCAGCAGTTTGATACAGCTACGCTCGGATTTTCGGCCAGCTGGGAACTGGATTTCTGGGGTAAATACCGCCGCGCCATCCAATCCAGCAACGCTGCTTTTCTGGCCTCAACTGCGGCCTATGATAACGCCTTGATTACTCTGGTGTCGGATATTGCGGCTACGTACATTAAAATCCGAACCATCGAAGCCCAAATCCGTACCACGAAAGCCAATATTGATGTGCAGGCAATAGGGCTGCGCATTGCCACCTCACGCTTTAAAGCCGGACAGACCAGCCAGGTGGATGTGGAGCAGGCGCAGACCGAGTTATCGGAAACACAGTCTTCTCTACCGTCGCAGATTGCCGAGCTGCAGCGTCAGAAAGACAGCCTTGCCGTGTTACTGGGTACGGTGCCCAACGGAGCCGATGCGCTGTTGAGTAAAGGACATGGCATTCCAAAAGCGCCACGCACCGTGGCAGTTGGCATACCCAAAGAAACCCTGATGCGTCGCCCGGACATTTTCCAGGCGCGGGAAGAGGCCATTGCTCAGTCTGCGACCACGGGTGCTGTCAAGGCCAGTCTCTATCCGGCCCTGACGCTGACAGGAACCTTCGCCTTTTCATCGAACAACATTGGCAGCTCATCCATCAGCGACATTTTTGACTGGTCAAACAGAAACATCAGTGCCGGACCCGGCTTTACCTGGCCAATACTGAACTACGGACAGATAACCAATGCGGTTCGTGCGCAGGATGCGGTATTTCAACAGGCTCTGCTCAAGTACATGAACCTTATTTTAAAAGCCCAGCAGGAAGTACAGGACAATATCACCGCTTATATTGAAGCCAAACAGGCTGAACGCTATTTGGTCCGCGCCAACGCGTCCGCCACTCAGGCGCTGCGCCTGGCTCTGGTGCGTTACAAAGAAGGCGAAACGGATTTTACGCCGGTATTAAACGCCGAGCAGCAGCAGTTGCGAGTACAGAGATCTCTGATTAATGCGCAGGGCGACATTCCTCAGTCTCTGGTTGCCTTGTACCGCTCTCTGGGCGGTGGCTGGGAAATTCGTCGTGGCAACGACATCATTCCCCTGGCCATGAAAGCCGAGATGGCGGCACGTACTAACTGGGGAACCTTGCTCCAACAGCAGAATCACGAGCCAGCAGTGACGCCACGGCAGAAAGCCAAACAACTATATCTACCCAAATGGTAAATGCTATGAACTTTCAGAATCAGTCTAAACCTGTAAAAATCATCATTGTCGTATTGGCGCTGGCCCTGCTGGCTTATGTGGTGAAGCATGTCTTTTTCAAGAGCAGTGGCCCGGTTATACCGGTTCCGGTGGTAGTTGTACAAAGTCCGCAGTGGCGCGAAATGGCCGAGTACGTGACCCAGACCGGTAACACGGTGGCCTTCAATTCCGTTAATCTGGTAGCGCGTGTGGAAGGGTATCTGGATTCCTTCAGTTTTAAAGACGGCTCCTTTGTTAAAAAAGGGCAGGAGCTGTTTGTGATTCAGCCACTGCCGTATCTGGAACAGCTTAAGGCTGCCAACGCAACGGTCGCCGCACAAAAAGCCGGCAGTGCCTATGCGCAATCAGAGTATGCCCGCCAGAAACGAATGTATAAGGAAAACGCCACTTCTCTCAACAGCGTGGAAATCTGGCTGGCCAAAACGCATGAAGCGGAAGCGGAAGTCGATAAAGCCGTGGCCGATGCGGTGCAATCAGAAATTAATTACGGCTATACGCACGTCAAGGCGCCATTTGACGGGCGCATTGGCCGTCACCTGGTAGACCCAGGCAACCTGGTCGGCCATGGCGAGGCTACTCAGCTGGCGACCATCGATCAAATCAGCCCTATGTACGTCTATTTTAACCTGAACGAACTGGATTTGATCCGGCTGCGCAAGGCTGCCCGTGCGCATGGATTCAAACCCGACGACCTGAGTAAAGTACCCGTTTACGTCAGCATGCAGAATGAGAATGGCTTTAAATACAAGGCGACACTCGACTTTGTAAATACCGGCCTTAACGCGTCCACCGGTACCATGGAGTTACGCGCCGTACTCGAAAACAAGGATTATGATTTTGTGCCCGGTTTGTTTGTGCAGGTAAAAATAGCCATCACCATGCCGGCAAAACAACTGACCGTACCAGATACCGCTATCATGTATGACCAGATTGGGCCATATCTGCTGTTGGTTGATCAGCAGAACATCGTCCAGTTACAACGTATCGAGCTCGGTGGTCTGGAGCAGGGGATACGAGCGGTTACCAAAGGATTAACCATTAATGACCGGGTTATTGTTGCCGGCCTGCAAAACGCCACACCGGGCAATAAAGTGGATGCCCGTGAACAACAAGACGGGAAGGCTGCCGCATGATTTCCAAATTTTTTATTGAGCGACCTATTCTTGCCAATGTTATTGCCTTACTGCTGGTGCTGCTTGGTCTTGTCGCCATGGGGATCCTGCCGGTAACCCAGTACCCATCCATTGTTCCTCCGACCATCCAGGTCACCACCAACTATCCTGGAGCGGATGCCAAGACCCTGATTGAAACGGTTGCATTGCCGATTGAGCAGCAGGTCAATGGCGTGGAAAACATGCTGTACATGCAGTCCACCAGTACGAACAACGGCAACTATAACCTGATTGTGACTTTTGCGATTGGTACCGATCTCAACTTTGCTCAGGTTCTCGTGCAAAACCGGGTTCAGGCGGCTATGGCTCAATTACCGGAGTCGGTACAAAAGCAGGGTGTGGTGGTGCAGCAGAAATCCACGGCTATTCTGCAGTTTATTAACCTGACCTCAGAAAATAACGAATATGATGGGCTGTTTCTTAACAACTACGCAGCCATTAACATGCAGGATGAGCTGTCCCGCCTGCCTGGCGTGGGCAACGTGTTGATTTTTGGTTCGGGCACGTACGCCATGCGCATATGGCTTGATCCGAAAAAAATGCTGGCCTATTCCCTTGATCCCAGTGACGTCCTCAGCGCCATCAGTCGCCAGAATCAGGCGGTGTCTGCCGGACAGATTGCTTCACCACCAACGGCAGGCCCGCAGGCATACCAGCTTACCGTAAATGTGCCTGGGCAACTGGCGAATGCGGAGGAGTTTGGCAATATCATTATTAAATCAGTGGCAACCCAACCTAATCTGTCAGCCAATTCCAGCACAACGGCTCAGGTGGTTCGCATACGGGATGTGGGCCGTGTGGAACTCGGATCATCCAGTTACAGCCAGCTGGCCAAGCTCAACAATAAACCAACCGCTGCCATTGGTATCTACCAGCTGCCCGGTGCCAATGCCCTGGATGTGGCCAGCGAAGTTCGTAAAACAGTAGCGAAAATGGCTAAAAAATTTCCACCTGGCCTGCAGTACTCCATTCCCTTTGACACCACCATTTTCGTGAAGGCCTCTATTGATGAGGTATACAAAACACTGTACGAAGCCGGGATTCTCGTATTGGTGGTGATTCTCCTGTTTTTGCAGAATGCACGCGCCACTCTGGTGCCGGCAACCACCGTACCCGTAACAATTATCGGTGCTTTTTTTGGTATGCTGCTGCTGGGGTATTCCATCAATCTCCTGACGCTGTTTGCTCTGGTTCTGGCCATTGGTATTGTGGTGGACGATGCGATCGTTATTGTGGAGGGCGTAACACGACATATTGAAATGGGCACCTCTCCCAAAGAGTCTGCCATCAGCGCGATGAAGGAATTAACAGGACCGATTCTCGGGATTACGCTGGTGTTGATGTCGGTGTTTGTACCTGCGGGATATATGCCTGGCCTGACGGGCGCCATGTACGCGCAGTTCGCTCTGGTCATTGCTGTGACGGCTTTGATCAGTGCCATCAATGCCATGACACTTAAACCCACACAGTGCGCTCTGTGGCTCAGACCCATTGATGAGCACAAGGAAAAAAACTGGTTTTTCAAAGGATTCGACCGTATTTATAACCCCATTGAAGAACGCTATATCCGCATGATCGATGGCATGGTTCACAAAAGTGCCAGCGTCTGTATGCTGGGACTGTTTCTGGTGGCTGTCGCCATTTTTGGTCTGAGCCGGATTCCCACGGGTTTTATTCCTATAGAGGATCAGGGCTATGTCATGATGAGCGTGCAATTGCCCGATGGGGCAACGCTCGGACGTACAGAAGCCCTTTTGCAGGATCTGAGTTCCCAGGTGTCCAAAATTGGCGGTATTGCCGATGTGATCACCATCGATGGCATTTCCCTGCTCGATAACAGTTCCAGCCTGGCCAACGGCGGTGTTCTGTACATCACCTTCAAGGACTGGAGCGTGCGGGGCAAGGGGGAGGACTTGCTGTCTTTGTATAAAAAACTGAGTGTGATTGCTGCCAATACGCTCGATGCCAAAATCCTGGTCATGGTGCCGCCTGCGATTCAGGGACTGGGTGCTTCGGGAGGATTTCAGATGCAGGTTGAGCTGCAGGACGGCTCATTCGACTACAGAAAACTGCAGACTGCGACGGATCAGTTAATGCAATACGCCAGCCAGCAACCGGAGCTGCAGCGTCTGATGACGTCTTTCCGCTCGTCTGTGCCTCAGGTATCGGCACCCATTAACCGGGTAAAAGCGGAGTCTCTGGGGGTTGCCGTAGGGGATGCCTCTGACACCCTGCAGACATATCTTGGTTCCTCCTACGTCAACCTGTTTTCTAAATTTGGTCAGGTTTTCCAGGTCTATGTTCAGGCCGATGCGCCCTCACGAATGACCATAGAAGACGTACGTAATTTTTACGTCAAGAATAATTCAGGTTCCATGGTTCCCATTGGGACGCTGACCGATATTTATCCGGCAGTAGGCCCGGCAATCATCTCTTTGTATAACCTGTACCCATCAGCCAATATCTACGGTATGGCCGCACCGGGTTACAGTTCTGGTCAGGCCATTCAGGCCATGGAAGCACTGGCGAAGCAGGTACTGCCAGCGGGCATGTCCTTTGAATGGACCAGTACCGCCTACCAGGAGAAAATTGCCGGAAACATGAGTTACTATATTTTCCTGCTGTCTCTGGTGCTGGTGTACCTGATTCTGGCCGGTCAGTACGAAAACTGGGTTACACCGCTGGCGGTTTTATCCAGCGTGCCTTTGGCGTTGATTGGTACGGTATTGGCTTTGACCCTGCTGGGCATGGCCAACAATATGTATACCCAGATAGGTATTCTGCTGCTGATAGCGCTTGCGGCGAAAAACGCGATTCTGATTGTAGAGGTAGCGCGCGAGGAGCACGAGTTCCACAATAAATCGGTGTTGGAAGCGGCCGTATTGGGAGCTAAAACCCGTTTTCGTCCTATCATCATGACGTCTTTCGCGTTTATTCTCGGTGTTCTGCCTTTGGTATTTGCAACAGGTGCCGGCGCTAACTCACGCCGCTCAATTGGTATTGCCGTATGCAGCGGTATGCTTGCTTCCACCTGCCTGGCGGTGGTGTTTGTACCCGCGTTTTATGTTGTTTTGCAGAGCTGGCAGAACAAGCGTCGTGCGAAAAAGGCGGCTCGAGCCTGACCACATCATTACCCAAAAGACTATAAAAGATTGTTTGTCGTTCCCGCGCAGGCGGGAACGACTTTATCTGGCTGCTCAAAACCTTTTAAAACGCGTCTTTCCTTGCCGAGAAAGGATTGTCAGTCTTGTGGGTAACGATATCGACCTGCCTTGTCCCGATACCGCCTTTTTGTGCCGGCTGTGATGCCTGAGTTGAAAAAATTTACAAAAATAATGTCTAGTCAAGACTGTTTTTTGATTATTTATTTGTTATTATGCACGCCCCGCAATGTACCTATACCTGCTTATCCCCTTGTGGATATTTTTTTCGCTCATACCGGTTTTTTTTGATCATATTTCTCTTTCCATACTCTAACCCCCTTATAATCAAAGGCTTTTCTGCGATCTGCCTATTTAAAATACTCATTGTTGTTATCCACATTTTCTGTGGATAAGCCTGTGTATAGCTTGTCAAAATCCATGTATGGCAAACAGCTTAGTGGATTGCTTCGATATCTACCATGCTGTCTTCTGGCCTGCTTTGGTATGCTCAAATTATTGTTTACAAATTTTCCTGCTTTGATAAGCTGTCGGCCACAAGAGTAAGCCGTATATCCTGTCTGATTACTTAAAGAGGTGGCCCGTGCGTTTATCCAAAATTGATATTGAACAATTGCTAAGTGAAAAAACACAGAAATTTGTTCACGAAGCTGATTTTTCTGTGTTGAAACACTGGGCTGCCAGTGTAATACCAGTCGAACCGGTGTTGGCTGCTCTGAATCAGGATTTACTGGACATGTTAAAGTCTGAAAAAAAAGCAGTAAAGACTGAGATAACGGAACGAATCTGTCGTGAGCAGATTGCCAGCGACGAGCGAGAGGCTGCTCAGGATGAACTGGGCACACGTGAGGATGAACGGATTCGAGAGCAGCTGGCTGGCGAGTATGAAGCGAATCAACGTCAAATCAGCACCTGTGTCCCTTCGGAGGAGGCAGAGCGTCGCAGTATACGTAGTTTAGAAATGGAGATATGCCGTCTTGACAGCAGCATAACCCTGATACAGGCTTCCTCTATTGTACCGCATCAAGAGTACGTTCATCATGGTCATGGTCACCATCACGGACATCACCATGGGCACGGTCATGGACATGGTCATATTCATGTTCATCTGACACCGCAGGAAAACCCACAATTAATCCTGCTCAGGCAGCAAAAATCTTCCCTTGCATCAGAACTCTCCACCCATCGAATAATGTTAAGCCGTCTTACTGGAGAAATAACGAGGCTGAACGCACGTAACATAAGCATTCAGCAAGAGCTGCAAGTGAGGCTGCCTCAAAGGCAAAGTGAAAGAAATGTGCGCGCCATGGAACGACGAGCACGATCACAGGCCCTTTTGACCCTTGATCCTGGGTACGAGCGATTGTCTCAGACAAATCGCTCGGTCAGAACACGCCAAATCAGAGAGTCCCATGCCCGGCTTGAGGCACACAAGTCAAACCTGCTGACACAGGCAACATCAAGAAGCTATTCGGTGTTTAAATCGGAACTCGAGGCTTATCTGGACAGCAAAAACGGCTCAAACCTGGGTGTTGGTCAGAGCGAAGCCTTACGCCAGACCATAAGGTTTATCAATGAGTACCTGGCTTTCAAAGAACGTGAAAATGAGGCGCGTAGAGAACGGGATTCTGCAAACACAACCCTGTCGGCACAGCGTCTGCGTCTTCATCAAAAAGTAATCCGGAGTGTCACGCTGACCGCATCCAATCCGGAATTGACTCAACAAAACACTGATCATTCCAAGCGTATTTTCGAACTGAATAACGCGATTGACTCGAGAAAGGTTGTGCGCAGAAGGCTGTTCATCAGCGCGTTTACCAGCCTGGCTCTCTCTATAGCCACGGCAATAACGGCCGGTGTGCTTTTATTGTTTATCACGATGGCTGCCAGCCTCATCCCGGTTTTGTTTATTCCTACTGCCGTTGCTGCCGCAGTTTTGGTGGGCGTGTTGATTGGGGACCTGGTGTTGTATCTACGAGAGCGACGAAATGTCAGAGAAATAAATGGCCTCAGAACAGCGATAACGAATAACAGGGACAAGATTGACCAGCAGAACGAGGAACTGGGTACTCTAAAGCATGAGATTCCTGAGTTAAGAGACCAGATTCTGACAACAGAGCAGAGCATTACGGATCTCAGTGACCGCATTGCATCCTTAAAGCAACAGGCGGCTTCACTCCAGGAAAAAGCAAGTGCCGTTGAGCCCGTTTTGCCCTCGCAATGCGCAAACAGCTCCTTTTATTCCTCCACCTCTTCGAGTTCAGTCAGTGTTGAGCCCTCAGCTCCCATGCTAACGAATCTGCCTCAGCACGAAGAAAATGATACTTCTTTAAGTATGTAGGTTGGACCAAGGCCCAACCTGCGGCATGAGCATGTAGCCCGGATTAGCGTCAGCGTAATCCGGGATCACCGCTGGTTCATCTGTCGGACAGTTTTTTAATCAACGTACGCAGCCATTGATGGGCGGCATCGTCATCGTTTTTGGGGTGCCAGTATTGATAACAGACGAATCGGCCTGTATCGAAGGGAGCAGGGGCGAATTGCAACGGGATCTGGCTGTTTAATTTCTCCACAACGCGGCGAATGCTCATACTCAAATAATTAGTACCGGGTAAAGATTGTAAAGGGGAAATGCCTTGTCCTACCAGGACAGACACACGTTTGTTATAGCCTTGGCTGCTTAAAAAACGGTCGAAATAGTTTTGAAACGGCGTATCGCAAATGGCCATTTGGATGAGCGGATATTGCAAAATACTTTCAATACTTATCGTGTTGTTTTCAAAAGCCGGGTGTCCTTGTCTGCCAACAATCACTACCTCATCCGAAAACAGCGATTGCTGTTTCAGGCTGGAAGGAACCCCCTCAAACAAACCAACCATCAAATCCAGTTCTCCTGATTCAAATACCTCTGTGCTGGTCAGATACCTGGGGGAGCGAATAATCAGCTTAATATTGGGTGCTATCGTTTCAATACTCTTAATCAGGGCTGGCAGCAATAAAAAGGAGAGCATATCGGTCATCCCGATTTGAAAAACCCGTTTGTCTGTCAGGGGATTGAATGGGTTATGGAATGAGAAAATTTTGTCAATGGTCGCCATCGCCTCACGAACGGGGCCAATGAGGTTCGCACCTAACGGTGTAAGCTGCATGCGATTCCCTTGTCCTGGAACAATCAACTCATCACTGAAAAACTCGCGTAACTGCTTCAGCGAAATACTCATGGAAGACTGACTGACACCGGCCTGTCTGCCTGCATTGGTGACATGCCTGCAGGAGAGCAGGGCATACAGGGCGCGCAACAGGTTTAAGTTCAGGTTTTTGATATCCATTATTATTACTTATCGATCATACCTGCTACAGGCATAGCAGAGGCAGGTTCATATTTCAACTTTTGAAGTAACTCCCCAGCTACGCTGGCGTGGGGTATGCGTTCGGCTAAATACGGGTTGCATTTAGGTTAAACGGCAATAGAGCCTTATAATCCTCTACTGCTCTGCAAGAGCGTATGTTTTCAAAAAGAGTTTTCAGATAATCAAAGGGATTAAGATTATTAGCTTTCGCTGTTGCAATGAGGCTATAAAACAATGCTCCGGCATGAGCGCCTCGGGGACTGACTACCAGCCATCAACCAATTTTTTCTCCCTAAAGCAAAGGGCCTAATGAGGTTTTCTATGAGATTATTATCAATCTCAAGGCAGCCATCCAAAAGATAAGTAGTCAGCTCGCCCCAACGAAGATGCATGTATTCTAATGCTTTGCCCAGTTCAGATTGGGTAGAGGTTGTTTTGATGGTTTTGTCCAACCATATTTTAAGTTCCTCAAGGATGGGTTTTGCTTGTTGTAAACGAAGTTCATATCGTTGCAAAGCCGTGTAGTGGTTGTTACGGGCATGCTGTTCAATCACCCCCCAGCGGTCACTGTTCTTGACATAAACATCCCGCCGACGCAGGCTGTCTTGCAGCTTGTCGAGAAAGCACAGCGTATAGCCTTGCCTGATCGCTCGTCTTTCCTTGTCGAATACCAGACGCTTCCATGGATTGGAAATTATGTCTTCTGGAGCATCTTCCAGTAATTGCTTGCGCGATTCCAGCAGACCGGCCAGATATTGATGTGCCTCCAGAGTTACCTTGCCCGCCGGGGCTGCTTTAAACTCGATGTCACATAGTAATTTTGGCAAAAAACGTCTAACCCGGCCATACTGAACTACCATTTCATCTTGAAAATCCTCTTCATACCGTGCCAGCACAGATTTATCCAGATCTTTCAATGTCCGCAGTCGTTTTTTCTGCCCCAGTTTTTTAGCTTCACCGGCGTGATTCACCTCGTCCGCAAACGAGCGAGGTGAACGTCCTTGCCCTTGGCTCAATATCAAATAATACATCAACAATCAGGCTATCCGTTCTTTTAATCAGATCATTGTTAAATATATCCACTTGAATATTGCCGGATTAATCGTTACTATCCGCGACTTTCTACCCGGGCTTGTCCTCTAATCGAATCGGTCAGGACATATTCCGACCATATCCAACCCAAAGTTCAAGGAAAAACAATCATGTCTGCAACCGAAAAATCTCTAGGCAAAACTATACAATCATTACCGTTTCCCACAGCTCCAGAAGCCAGAGTTCGACACTCCATGATTTTAGCTTGTAAAGTAATCACAACCAAGGGTGGGTTTCCCACAAAAGAAAAGCCGCTGACTTTGAGGAGTGGACCCGCAATTGAACAAATGTACCTATGGACAGCCATCATGGTGCTACACGATAAAAAAATGAAGAAAACACTTGATAAGAATGCAATCAGAATTAGTAGCTCTTTTTCCCCTGATAAAGAAATTGGTTTGTTTTCAACATTTTCCCGTAGTTCATTGTATGAAAGAGAGTTCAAACAATATTTAACTGACGATATGTTTGACCTGGAGGGTAATGCTCAACAGTTCGATGAAACAAATTCGAGTATATTGGAAAGAAGAAGACAAGAGGAACTCAATAAACAAGCTGAAGAACGGAGACAGGCAGAGCTAAGGGCACAAGAAGCCGAGCGTAAAAAACAGGAAAATAAAATTCAGGAGGAACAAAATGCCGCCGAACGAGCAAAAGTCCTGCTCGAACAGTATAATCGTGATTTCATAAGAAAAATTCGAGACAGAGACTGTTTCTCAATAGATTTGCTAACAGTCGAAGATTTTTTACGGAAAGGAATCGACATCAATTACCAGGATACCGAGGGAAAAACCCCTTTTATGTATGCCCTGGCTATGGGCCGGGACAATGTTGCCGAATTTCTGCATAATACTGGCAAAGTTAATCTGAGTTTAAAAGACAAGAACGGAAAAAGTGCAAAAGATTATGTTCTGAGAACATCCGTTTTGTATGATGTTATTTATGGAAAAGAAGACAGTCTTATCAATAATCTACCGACTCCGTCTGTTCCCTCATCACAACATCAAGCGTCGTCCAGTGCCGCAACATCAAGCGACACATCATGGCCATATACCCAACCACATGAAGAGCTATTACCTCTTCCAACAGCTTCAAATTACAGTAGTACCAGTCAATCATCCTCTTCCACAAGCAGGAAAGGCAAAAAGCAACCAAAACATTCGTTTTCTGTTGAAGAAAACAGCTTTGATCTATTCCAGTACGTTCAAAAACCTGATGCAAAATGTATGGGTGTTGCTGATTATCTTAGTCTGGGTGCTGATATAAATTATCAGGACAGTAATGGTTTTTCTATCCTGATGGCGGCGATAGATTCGCATAATGAACGTATAGCAGAATATCTACTCACTCATGGTGCCAATCCGTTGCTTGAAAACAAGTATCATGATCGGGCCATAAACATAGCAGAAACCGGTTCGCCAATAAAGAAAATCTTGCGTGAATCGGAACAAATGGCTCAATTATCATCTCATTCGCCCATAGAAAAAAACAGCATACTATTATGTGAATATGTAAAGAAACCTCGTGTTAAAATAGAAAAAATAGCTAACCTTCTTAATTCGGGTGCCAATATTAACTATCAGGACTTGAATGGCTATAGTGCCTTGATGTTTGCAGCCGATGCCGAAAATGAGCGAGTGGTAGAGTATCTTTTAAAAAAAGGAGCCAATCCGGTTTTATGTAATAAAAACGGCGATACAGCCAGGGATATGGTATCGAGCAACTCTAATATATTTCATGTGCTCAAAAAAAATGAAAACAAGCATCATTTATTGAGCAAGACACCTCGCGATAGAAACAGTATTTTGCTGCATCAGTATGTTTGTAAACCCAATGTAAAAATTCAAAAAATTTCCGAATACCTTTCTATGGAAATCGATATTGATTATCAAGATTCAAATGGTTATAGCGTTCTGATGAATGCCCTTGATTCTGGTAACGTTGAGATTGCAAAACTCTTGTTGGCCGCAGGAGCAAATCCGTTATTGAAAGATATACATGGAAATACCGCCAGAACATTTGTATTGAATGATGAAGACCTGCTTCAAACCATCAGGGCATATGAACTTCTATTTACAACAAGTGCCAATGATTTATCCGGCATTAAGTTAATACTAAACGAGGCTCCTTCTCTGATAGACTTTCAAGGTCCCGGTGGATACTCTGCTCTGTTGATAGCAGTTGAGCAAAATATGTTAGATGCCGTTGAATATTTATTGTCATTGAATGCCGACTTAACGCTTACTTGTGACGACGGTCGTAGCGTTTGGGATATTGCTCATGATGAAAACATCAAATATCTACTCACAAAAGCCCGCTCACATTGTCAGGGAGTGGCCGCAAGCAGCACGAAAAGCTCCGTTTTTTTTAATCCCGGTATTAACAACGAAGCTGGGACAAGTTACAAACCAGAAATTCATACTGATTTATTTAAATTGTGAAATAGAACGTTAATGATGTCGGTCCACTGTCTCTGCGTCGATACTCTGCGGTTTGCCCGCAGAGTATCGACGCAGAATATCAATGCATGGATAGCGACTTGAATTACAAAAATGAAATAAAGGATGAGATTTTGATGGATATGCTTAATGACCTTTTGTCACAACAGTTTATTGATGAAGTTTGCCAGGAAAAACCAGTAATTGAAAAAATAACTCAGTACCTTGAGCAAGGTGCGAATATCAACTACCAGCAGAGTAACAATGGCTATACAGCATTAATGCTTGCTACGGACAGACAGGATGAGAGACTTGTTTTTTTTCTATTGCAAAATGGCGCTGATCCATTAATCCAAAACCAGCAAGGTAACGTTGCGAGTGAACTGGTTTTAACAACCTCCCCTATATATCAATTATTAAAAAACCATGAGCTATTATTTGCCACTCATAATAACGACATTGAAAAAGTAAATGCCATATTATCCGAAGGGGCCAATATTGATGCACGGGATGCAAATGGTAACACCTCTTTTTTGATCTCCGCCAAAAATAATTTTCTGGGGCTGGTAGAGTTTTTTCTTGTTCATGGTGCCAACACATCTGTCAAAAATAACGAAGGGTTTAGCGCCCTTTTTTTGGCAATAGATCCTTTGGTTCGTTTAACGTTGGAAAACGGGATGCCATTTAGCGAAGAAGAAAAAAAAGAATATCAACAATATCAAACAGAACAACTGGATTGGGGGCGCTTTGAACGATGGCGCCAGAAAACATTGGCCGAACGACAAGGAAAACCATTTTCTTTAAGTATGCTCAAAATGTATCCTCTGGATAAAAGACCACGAGCGATACCTGACAAAGAACAACTACTTGAAATTGAACGTCATTATGGTCATCCATTGCCCGAAGCATTATGTGAAATATATAAAAACTACAACGGATATCGCCCTATGCTTAATTTATTTGGAGACGAAGGTGAGGAACGCATCAGTAATTTTTATGAATTTGATACGGATAGAAATCGATTTGGAACCGTATGGTGGATGATAAACAATTACTCATCGTTATTGGGTGATAATACCCTTCCATTTGCTGCCGACAGTTTTCATGGAATTTATTTCTTGAAATGGCTGGAGGGCAAGTCGCAGGTCTGGTTTTTTCAGAGCGACGATCGATACATTGACGATGACGGCGATAAATTTCGCTTTGTTTGCTGCTCATTGGACGAATTTCTGGAAGGGCTTTATGAAGGACAAAACTGAGCTAAATCTCCCAACTACAACCGAAAAAACGGCCTACAGTTGTTATTTTGAGGTAACGTTAAGTCGAGTATATTGGGGTATGAGCCGTAATAATCATAATAAAATATGTAATAAAGCCTTGTTGCAGCAATTAGAAGAAATGAACAAAGAAGGCATGCAACTTTGTGCTGACATTGGCAATGACGAGTTAATACAACGTATTTTACTTAACCCCGAAGAAAAACCACATGACTCACTGGTTTGGGAGCATTGTCATTCGAGTACCGTAATAGATGGTAAAAAGGGGGTTATGCGTCTGGTTCCACTTGAACAGCATAATTCAAAATCTGAATTTTGGCGCGTGCTTCACCCGGAATATAAAAATCGTGGTGGTTATCATGAGTGGGCAATACCATCCGGGGCTCCCGCCGAGAAAGCAAAAAGCTATCCCGGGAATATAAAGTTAAAGCATATTCCGACATGTCCTCCAGAGGCGTTACCTGATGGTTTCCTGGTTACTGTAAAAACCAACCATTTTAATAAATTCAATGCGTTATTAAAAAGAGCCAGCCAGCTTGGCATACCTCAAGACGAACTCAAAACCATTTTGACACAACCGTATTTCCTGGGGAAAAAGAAGAAACATGAAACACTCATGCACATTGCCGCAGAAAATGGAAATTTGTCATTTATTTTAGAGTTAACCAAATATTTCCAACACATTCCTGATTATTTAAAATTAACAAATCATAGAGGAAACACCCCTGCTCATCTGGCTGCCGAAAATAAACGGCAAATAGCCCTGGACCTGTTTATCGCAGCAGGGGCTGACTTAAACATTTCAAATAAAAAGAAGCAAACTGTTCTTGATATTATACAGGCCAGAAAAACTAATTTTACAACAACCATCCAACGTTCTTCTTCTCTTTCATCGTCGTTATTGCCCGCTCCAGCAACAGAGCCCCAGGAGGAATCCGAAAGCCGGGCAAGCATTCAACAACAACGCGAAGCAATTAAACTGGCTCGAGATCCCCAGTTTACCTATGAAGCGCCTTATCGAGTGAGACGACAAGAAAAAACGCAGGTCTCAACATCTTCGAGCGCACGTGTCTCAGCCCCTAAAACATTTAAAGAAATTATAAAATTTAAAGATCGGGAACCATCGACAATAAATTCAGAACAAAATACCGAACCCGTTGTGCCAGCACGTCCTTTTAAAACATTTAAAGAGCTCGTTCAATCCAAACGCTCACACCCTGACGCATCCAACACAGGCCAACACACCGAGTTTGTTGGCCCTCCAACCCATCCAAAAATGTTTAAAGAGCTCATAAGATACAAAAAAGCATCCTCACCTGCACCGGCAAGCAGCCTGGGCTCAAGAAAATCAAAACCGCAATCATCAATTATTTGCGAGGCTCCACGGCCAACAGAGCCAACTATTCCTACGCATTCGCATGCAAAGAAACCTGCGCCTATATCACGCCCAACGCATGTTCATTCACCCATAAAATTTTTTAAGGAGAAAGTAACTCAAAAACAGGCACAAAAGCCCGAACAACAAATTCACGAACGCATTATCAAGCATCACCAATTCCAGATACAACAGGCCAGGCACATTGAAATACAACGTGCCAAACAGACCAGAGCACAACATACAAGCACCGGAACACAACAAACAAGATCGGCTGAAACACCGCGCACAAGATTGCTCGAAGTGCCACATACAAGAACAATCGAGGCACCGCGTGCAAAACCGATCGAATCACTACGCACAAGACCGGTCGAAGCGCAACACACAAGACCACTCGAAACACAACGCGCAAGAGCGCTCGAGGTACAGCGCACAAGACAAGCTGACGTACTGCTGCGCGTAAGACAGACTGACATGCAATGCACAAGACAAGCTGGCGTACTGCGCGTAAGACAGGCTGACATACAACGCATAAGACAGCCTGACATGCAACGCTGCGCAAGACAGGTTGACGTACAACGCGCGAGACAGACTGACATACAACGTGCAAGGCAGGCTGAAACGCGGCGTGCAATCCAACAAGTAACCGCAACAAGAGTCGCACGACAAGCTGCCATGACAACAGCGAAATTCGCCCAACAAGCTGCCGCGACAAGAGCCGCTCAACAAGCTGCCGCGACAAGAGCGGCCCAACAAGCTGCCGCGACAAGAGCCGCCCAACAAGCTGCCGCAGCAAGAGCGGCCCAACAAGCCGCCGCAGCAAGAGCGGCCCAACAAGCTGCCGCAGCAAGAGCGGCCCAACAAGCCGCCGCAGCAAGAGTGGCCCAACAAGCTGCCGCAGCAAGAGCGGCCCAACAAGCCGCCGCAGCAAGAGCGGCCCAACAAGCTGCCGCAGCAAGAGCGGCCCAACAAGTTGCCGCAGCAAGAGCGGCCCAACAAGCCGCCGCAGCAAGAGCGGCCCAACAAGCTGCCGCAGCAAGAGCGGCCCAACAAGCCGCCGCAGCAAGAGCGGCCCAACAAGCTGCCGCAGCAAAGGCTGCCCAACAAGCTTCCGCAGCAAGAGCCGCTCGCCCGGCTCCTGTTTCCCGCCCGACACCTACGCCTCGTCCAACGCCTGTGTCTCGACCAGCCCCTGTGTCTCGGCCAGCCCCTGTTCATCGCCCCCCACCGCCGCCACCTCGTCCAAATCCACCACCATACAGACGATAATATTGATAAGGAGCGGAACTTGTCTGCAAAGCAAGTCGCTCCATTTGCAAACGTTGCGCGCAAGCGTTATGTAAACAGCGACTCAGAAAATGTTGTAAATCAAACTTGTTATGTTGGTAGTCAATGCCGTTTGCTGGAAATCCCTCGCTGCGCTCGGGATGACGTGGGGAGTTACAAAATTTGAATAATGGTTATTAAATAACAGGTAAATAATTTAAGTTTCGCTTAATTGTAACTCACTATACTGCTCACATGTGCCGAAAATGTTGCTCATAAAGTTAACAGGTCAGCACAACTATCCTTCTTAAACTTATACAGGAAATAATGTTATGTCAGCTTCAATGAAATTTATGGGAACCCTTTTTAACAAGACAGTGGATAAGTTATCTGAAAACATGAGTCTGCTGAACCCTAATCTGGACAACGTTCCCAACCAGACCGTCGTTGGTGTCTACTTGAGAAAAAGTCGTAAATCATGGAATCCTTCGTCACTGACGAATCCTGACAGCGTAGTGGTTATTTTGGAAAAATGCCTTGCGAAAGGGGATGTCGGCTTCCAGTTTTATAATACAACCGGCTACAGCGGTCGTGGAGAAGCGGAAATTGATTCGTTTGTGCAGATAAATGACAGCTCACAGGCAAAAGACATGGCTATCCGGTTTGTGGAAAAACAAAGCACCGATGTGCAGATGTTTTTTCAAATCCCCAGCGATAAACAGGATGGCTTGATGGAGGATGTGATGGCTCTTGCCGGCAAGCATGCAAAGGGTGAACAGATGCTGAATGCGGTCAAGGGGATTTTTATCAAGGCAGGCTTTGATCAAAAAGAGGGATTCGCAGAAGAGGCCGGGTGTGTGATTATGTAAGCCGCTTTGCAGGCTCGGGGTGTTTATCACCCCTTTTTTTTTGAGAGCAATTTTTTACCGGTGTCGACATAATGTGAGATCCGACTGCATCATTCCCGGATTACGCTTCGCTAATCCGGGCTACGGAAATATGTGACAGGGTAGCGGGTGGGTGGTCCATCACGTCTTTTTGCTGATGTGAAGAATTTTTGAAATTTCGGCGATGACGTTGTTGTCTGTGTCGGTAACGATGATTTTAAACTCAGGTTCCGCTTTGCTGGTAGTGAGTAATTGCTGCCTTATCGCTTCAATCAGCTCAGGCTGGAGCTCAAACTGCGCGTAAACCGTTCCTGTGGCCGGTTTGCGGTAGCGGATGGCGGCCGATTTATCCCAGACGACGTAGCCTGTGCCAAGTTGTTTCATCAGCATCAGCATGTAAAATGGATCCGTCATGGCATACAGCGATCCGCCAAAATGGGTGCCTACGTAATTACGGTTCCAGAAACGTATTTTCATTTGCACAAGCAGCCTGCTGTAGTCTGGACTGAACTCCCTGACAGAAATGCCCGCCCCCAGAAATGGAGGCCAGAATCGCATCAGTTTTAGCAGCGTTGACAGTTTCATATCATTTATCCCAATGTCAGGACGATTCGCTTAATGCTGGCTGGTCACACGCAGGATCTCTGCCAGAGAGGTATCACCAGCCAGCACCCGTTTAAAGCCATCCTGACGGATGCTGGGGCTGAACTGACGTACATACTGATCGATGTTCTGCAGGTTTTCATTGCGGTGAATCATACTGCGCAGCGTCTCGTCGATGTTGATGATTTCATAAATACCAGTACGTCCACGATAGCCTGATTGATTGCATTGTTCGCAGCCGTGCGGTTCAAACACCTGACTTAAGTCTGTGTCGGGCTTTATCTCCATCAGCTCCAGCTCATCAGGCCTCAGTACATGAGCAGTTTTGCAATGTGGGCACAGTTTGCGTACAAGGCGCTGGGCTATCAGGCCGACAAGGCTTGAAGAAAGAAGAAACGACTCAACTCCCATATCGCGTAAACGGGTCAGGGCACCCAATGCGCTGTTCGTATGCAGAGTGGATAAAACCAGGTGACCGGTGAGGCTGGCCTGGATGGCAATCTCCGCTGTTTCCAGATCACGGATTTCCCCTATCATCACCACGTCTGGATCCTGACGCAGAATCGCGCGCAGACCCTTGGCAAAGGTCATTTCCACCTTGTTGTTGACCTGGGTCTGACCTATGCCCGGCAAGTCGTATTCAATGGGATCTTCGATAGTCAGGATATTACGACTGACCTCGTTCAGTTCGGTCAGCATCGCATACAGAGACGTTGTTTTTCCCGACCCGGTTGGACCTGTGACCAGCAGGATGCCGTGCGGCTGGGCAATCATGCTGCGCATGGCCTTAAGCGTTGATTCGGGCATACCCAGCAGGCTCAAGTCCAGCTGTGCGGACTCCTTATCCAGAATACGCAGCACGATGCGCTCGCCATGGGTGGAGGGCAGGGTAGATACCCGCACGTCAATATTGTGCCCGCCAATGCGAATACTGATCCGCCCATCCTGAGGGATCCGCTTTTCAGCGATATCCAGTTTAGCCATGACCTTAACCCGGGAAATAACCAGCGGGGCGATACCACGCTGCACCTCCAGCATTTCGTGTAAAACGCCGTCGATCCGGCTGCGAACCAGAACTCTGTTCTCATAGGTTTCAATATGAATATCAGAGGCCTTCTGTTTGATAGCCTGAGTGAACAGGGCGTTGATCAGACGAATGATCGGAGCATCATCCTGATTGTCGAGCAAATCCTCGCTGGCGGAGAGCTGATCGGCAATAAGAGACAGATTAATTTCGCCCTCCATGCCTTCGGCTGCGTCCAGTATGGAGGATTGAGACTGATAACACAAAGCCAGATGACGTTGAAACTCGCTTTCCGATACAGCCTGTAACTCGACAGGGCATTGCAGATAACGCTTGATTTCAGCCAGATGCTGCAAGGACGGATTGGCCAGATGATAAACGATGATTTTATCCTGTTCACCCGGCATGGCAATCAGTCCATGGCTTTTGGCAAATCCATAGGGCAAGCGCTTAGGCTTCTCCATGATTACTTATCCCCGAAAAACAGGGGCGGTGGCACCGGAGTGACCTGAGGTGCCGGCGGCACAGGGCCTGGCGGTACCAGTTTAGGACCAAAGGGTTTGGGCAGTTCGGCACTGGCCAGAGGTGGCATGGCAATGATTTCATTGTCGGCATGATAATTCTGTGTACGCAGCCACTCCAGCTGATGTTGACGCAGGTCGTTGTATTTCGCGCTGGTAACCTGATAGGACTCTTTTTCGCCCGTCAGAATAATCGGTTTGATAAAGACCATCAGCACGCGTTTTTCGCGGTTGCGGATATTATGCTGGAAAAAACGACCTATACCAGGGATGCCGCCCAGAATCGGCAGGCGGTTGTCATCATTACCCAGCGTATCCTGTGTTAAACCACCCAGCACGACAATATCGCCGCTTTCAACATGCACCGAGGTAACGATGCTGCTGATCTTGAAGGTAGGCGTGGTTGAACTGAGATCGGTTACGGGTTCGAGCGTGTCATTGCCCTGGTCGATTTGCAGCTGAATGCCCTGACCACGGGTGATTTGTGGGCGTACGTACAGATGCAGAGCGACGTTTACCCTGTCAAAGGTTGTATAGGGGCTGGCTGTGGTGGTGCCGCCGGCATTATTCGGGAACGACGTCGACTGAACAGAAACCTGCTTACCCACCAGAATTTTCGCCTGACGGTTATCCAATACAACCACCGAGGGCGTGGATAACACATTGGCTTTTCTGATTTTTGCCAGAGCGTAAATCTGCGCCTGAAAATCCTTGATATTGGTTTTGGAGTTGATAATGGCAAAGCCTGGGCGAAACGATTCGACTTTGCCGGTCTGCGCGTTGCTTCCCCATTCAATACCGAGCGAGTTGACATCGCTTTCATCGACTTCAGCCACGATCGCTTCGATGAGCAGCTGAGCAGGCTTGATATCAAGCTGGCTGATGACAGTTCTCAGGGTTCTAATCAGGCTTGGTGGCGCGTTAATGATAATCGAGTTGGTGTTGGGTTCTGCAATAATCTGAACGGTAGGCTTGGTGCTGCCTTCGTTTTGAGTACTCGCACCGGTGGTGTTGGGTGTCGCTGCCTGGTTGCCACTGTATTGCTGTTGTGATGACGACGAAGACGACAGACTGGCTGCACCCGCTGAAATCGTGCCAGACGAGTTGTTGGCAATATTGGATGCCGGGTTGGTGCTGTCGAGTTCAGGACGTGTAATGGTACCGATGGTCGTTCCGACATTTCCGCTAAAGTTCGCCTGGGCAATTCCGGCCAGGATGGGAACAAGGTCCTGGGCACGAAGATAGTTAAGGTAAACGACCTGCGTATTGCTGTTCATGCCTTCGGAGTTCTGGTTATCGAGCTGTTCTATCAGTACACGCAGACGGAGCCTGTCGGTACGGCTGCCGCTGAGCAGTATGGAGTTGCTGCGATCATCAGCAGACAGCATGGTCTGACTGTGTCCGCTCATGCCTGGCTGTGTCTTGATGAGATCTTTCAGCGTAGCAGCTACGTCCATGGCCAGAGCATGTTTGAGAGGTACAATGTCAATTCCATTGGCGGTGGAGCTGTCTACCTGACGGATGATTTCGGACAGGCTGCGTATGTTATTGGCACGACCCGACAAAATCAGCATATTCGAAGGGGCATAGGCGGAAACGCTGCTCCACTGTGGCATTAAAGGTCGTAATACCGGTATGAGCTGCTCGGCAGGAACGTACCTTACCGGTATGACCTCTACCAGCATATCGTCACCGACTGGTGGATTACGCATTTCGTTGAGCAGGTCGCCTGAGACGGTCTTGGCGTCAATGTTGGGGATGATTTTGATCACCGCACCGCTGGGAACGGCAGCAAAGCCGGATACCTGCAATACGGAAAGAAATACCTGATAAAGCTCTTTGTTTGACAGGGGGTTGCTGGAAACAATGGATATTTTACCCTGTACGCGTGGATCGATGACAAAATTTTTACCGGTTACACGTGACACTTCGCCAATGACGGCGCGTATGTCGGCATTGCGAAGGTTCCACAGTTTTGTGCCGGGGTCTGCGGCGGTCTGATCGCTCGCTGTTTCTGTCTGCTTAACGGGTTCGGCTGGCGCTGCGCCCGAGTTTAACTGACGTTCAATGGCCTGAGCCTGCTGAATATCGCTTATCGGACCAATGGTAACAACGTATAGTTTCCTGTCAGGGAGGTAACTCAGGGTAATAGGCTGCTTATATTGAGACGACAGTTTCAATTTCAGCTGTAAGGCATTGCTTTCATGGGGAAATGCACCAGCGTCCAGCATGTACGCTGTCTTCCCTTCAAGATTAATTGGTTTAATGCTACTGTCCGAGGCATAGGCACAGGTAAGGCAAATAAAACCTAAAATATTTAAAACCAGTGTTCGCATTCAGCTACCAGGAAAAAGCCAATGCCAACATCATATCGAAATTTACAGCGATACAATAGCGTTTTTAATCATTCAGTTAATAAGTATTTTAGATAAGGACAACAAGAAGATAATCTGGATAATTAATGGTGGCTATGGGTGGACTCGAACCACCGACCTCAGCATTATGAGTGCCGCGCTCTAACCAGCTGAGCTACATAGCCACAAGACGCGCAATTTTGTCTTTTAATCGCGTTGATGTCAATAGCGTAGCAAGAAAAAATAATACTTCTTTCCATTTGAGGCGTCACGACACGGTATTAAACAAAATACGGTGCGAGCTTATCGACATCAATATGCCAAAACTGGCGAGGAACGTAACCATGGCTGTGCCGCCGTAACTGACCAGGGGCAGGGGAATTCCCACGACCGGCAGAATGCCCATGACCATGCCTGTATTGACAAATACCGAGAGAAAAAAGGTCATGGACAGGCTGGCAGCCAGCAGGCGCGTGAAACTGGTCTGTGCCTGTTTGGCTATGTAGAGGCTGCGCAGTGAAATCAGGATGCAGAGGGCAATTAAAATGCTGCTGCCCACAAAGCCGAACTCTTCGCCACTGACAGCGAAAATAAAGTCAGTGGCGTGTTCAGGCAGAAAATTGAGGTGTGACTGGCTTCCCTGCAGCCAGCCCTTGCCGAATGTACCACCGGAACCGATGGCAATTTTAGATTGAATAATATGGTAACCGGCGCCGAGTGGATCCTGCTCTGGGTTAAGCAGAGTCATGATTCGCTGTTTTTGGTAATCGTGCATGACATGCCAGAGAAAAGGCGCGGCAAATCCTGCCATAACCATGACAATCAGGATAAGGCGCAGGCGGATACCCGCCAGAAACACCGCACTCAGTCCGGCGAATACCACCATGATGGCAGTGCCCAGATCAGGCTGTCTGGCGATGAATATGGCCGGGATAAAAATCAGTAAAACGGCTACAGCCAGCGTTTTGAGATCAATGGGAACCGGTTTTCGATCCAGGTACCAGGCGGTCATCAAGGGTACAGCCAGTTTCATGATTTCCGACGGCTGAAAACGAAAAACACCCAAATCCAGCCAGCGTTGCGCGCCTTTACCAATTTTTCCCATGATCATGACCGCCAGTAATAAGGCAAGACCAATACCGTAGATCCATGGTGTCCATACTTTATATTTATGCGGCGGTATCATGGCAAACATGATCATGATGCCCATAGCAAAGACCAGACGTCCGGCCTGTCGTAAAACCATGCTCATGTTTTCGTTAGACGCGCTGTATAAAATCAGCATGCCGAAGGCAATCAGGGCCAGAAGCAAACCCAGCAGGGGCCAGTCCAGATGAATGGATTTTGCGGTCAGGCGATACATGGGGCGATTGTGCTGAGAGATCATGATTTGCTGTCTTCCTGTTTGTATTGATACCAGGCATCAAGTAGTTTGCGTGCTACATTGGAGGCGACAAAATCGTTTTCAACCATCACGGCTACGGCGATTTCAGAATCCTCCACGGGTGAGAATGCAATGAACAAGGAATGATCGCGTAAAAATTCAGGAATGTCTTCGAAGCGTTTCTTGTCATATTGATGGCCGCTGAATACCTGTGCCGTTCCGGTTTTTGCGGCGACGCTGTAAGGTGCCGTCCGGCCAAAACGATAACCTGTGCCTTCATTACTCGTAATGACCGAATGCATGGCTTCTGCCACGATGGTCCAGTGCTTGTCGTTTTTTAATTCAATGGAAGTTTCAAGGATCGGCTGGTACTGATGCGTTTCATCCTTATCGCTTTGTACCGATTTCAGAATCAGGTGCGGCCGGTATCGTTTTCCTTTCTGACTGAGTGCCGCCGTGGCGTTGGCCAGCTGCAGCGGAGACGCCAGCATGAATCCCTGACCTATTGAGGTGATGACCGTATCGCCAGGGTACCACGAAACTCCTTTGACGCTGCGTTTCCATTTGGCATTCGGTACGTTACCGGGCGCTTCTTCCTGGAGGTCCACCTGAGTCAATTGCCCAAAACCAAATTTACGCAGCATCTCATCTATGGTGGCAATACCTATTTTCTGACCAAGATTATAGAAATAGGTATCGCAGGAAACGGTAATGGCGCGTGTCAGATTAATCATGCCGTGCCCGGTTTTTTTCCAGTCGCGATAGGCATGACTTACGCCCGGCAGTTTAAACCAGCCCGGATCGTAAATGCTGTAACTGGTGTCAACAGCACCTTTTTCCAGTCCGATCAGAGCCATAAAGGGTTTGATGGTTGACGCCGGGGGATATAGTCCACGAACGGCACGATTGTACAGCGGACGATCTTTTGCCATGGCCAGAGCCTGGTAATCCCTGGAATTAATGCCGTTGACAAAGGGATTAGGATCGTAGGCCGGCGAACTGACCATCGCGAGGATGTCGCCATTTTTGGTATTAATTGCGACCACGGCACCTCGTTTGCCCTGCATGGCGTCGTAGGCAACCTGTTGCAGACGCATGTCGATGGTGAGGTACAAACGCTCACCGGATACGGGATTTTGTTTGTTTATCACGCGCAGGGTGCGTCCACTGACATCGGTTTCCACCTGTTGGTACCCAACCTGACCGTGGAGCAGATCTTCGTAATATTTTTCAACACCGGCCTTGCCAATAAAATTGGTCGCCCGGTAATTGGTGGCGTTTACCTGTTGCAGTTCCTGAACATTAATGCGCCCAACGTAGCCGAGCAGGTGGGCTGTTACTTCGCCAAGTGGATAATGGCGCATCAGTCGTGCCTTGATGCTCACCCCGGTGAACTGGTATTGATGCGATGCGAAGGTGGCTACGTCTTCCTGACTCAGCTTTAATTTCAGCGGAACAGGAACAAACGAGCGGTTCTGACGCCTGGCGCGATTAAAGCTTTCAATATCCTCATCGGTGATGGATGGCAGCAGAATCTGCAGCCGCGTTAAGGTATCACTCATGTTTCTGACATGCTCAGGAATGACTTCCAGCACATACACCGGCACGTTTTCCGCCAGAATCACACCCTGCCTGTCGAGGATGATACCCCGGGGAGGGCCGATAGGAATGATACTCATCTGGTTTTTGAGGGACAGGGTTTCGTAGCGCTTGAATTGAGCCATTTGCAGCCAGGCCAGGCGGGCAATCAAAAGAGCTGACAGACATATCATGATGGCGATCAGGCTGTTTAAGCGCGAGCGATGAAGCTCGTGTTCTGCCCGGGTATTTCTGACACATTGATTCATGCGCATGAGTTAAGACTGATCTGGATAAGGAAAACAAAGCGCATTCTAGCCTAAAAATCTCATTTATGGTAAGGGTGATTATTAATAATCGACCAGGCACGATACAGCGCTTCCAGCAGGATAATGCGAACAAGCAGATGAGGGAGTGTCAGAGCCGAAAGAGACCAGCGTGCCTGACAGCGGGCCAGGCTTGCCTGACTCAGGCCCTCCGGTCCACCGATAAGCAGGCAAAGATGGCTGGTGGTCTGCTGCAGGGCTTCCAGTCTTGCTGCGAGCTTTTCACTTGAGAATGTTTCACCCTCAATTTCAAGAGCGATAACGTGAGCGCCACTGGGTATGGCCGCGTTCATCAGCGCGGACTCCTTTTCCATAATGCGCACCAGATCGCTGGATTTACTGCGTTTTTGCAGAGGAATCTCAATCAGGTTAAAGGTGACAAATTCTTTTAGTCGTTTGCAGTAGTCGCCTGCGGCTTCATTAACCCAGGCGGGCATTTTGTTCCCGCAGGCAATAACGGTCAGTTTGAGCATGATGAATCAGCGCTGGTTTTCGCGTTCCCGCCACAGTTCTTCCAGATTATAATGGGAACGGGCGTCGGGCTGCATAATGTGCACAACATAATCCCCAAAATCAACCAGAACCCAGTCACCCGTTTCCGAGCCGTTTTCGCCGATCGCGGCCGTTCCGGCAGCTTTCATTTGCTCCATCAGGTTGCCTGCAATGGCATTGACGTGGCGTGAAGAGCGTCCACTGGCGATGATCATATAGTCTGTTACCGTGGTTTGTCCGCGCACATCGATGCAGACAACGTCTATGGCCTGACTGTCTTCAAGAAACGCAAGAAGTTGTTTTAGCTGTTCAGAATTTTCTGGCATATCGTTTAGGTCTTCTATTGAAAAAAACAGTGGATAATAACAGAAGCAGCCGGGCTTGTCCAAGTGAGGCAGGGCTGTCCCAACTTAATTTGAACTGAAGTTAATCCGTTAGCACGATGCTGCTCCCTTCTCCCTTGAGGGAGAAGGGCTGGGGATGAGGGTGGTGGGTGTGGCACGGGACTAAACATGCCTGATGCGGAAAACCGCATGTGGTATTACTGACGGAGCAGGCGGTCAGGTAGATATAAATTTGTGCGCGAGCACGTCATAGGCGATTATATCGCTGATTTCGTGTTTGCCTCGCTCTTGCTTTGTACTGGCAAGTGCATCGCATTTGTCATCGATTATAGAAAAAAATATTAATCTTTTTCTATTATTGCGAGCATTTTCAGCACTTCATAAGTGAGTTGCCTTGCTGATGCTGACAATGAGATTATTTTTTATTGATGCTTATTTAATTTCTGGGGATGTTTTTGATTAGTGAGGCAGGTGATTTGTTCTGGTGGCCAGACCTGGAATCGAACCAGGGACACAAGGATTTTCAATCCTTTGCTCTACCGACTGAGCTATCTGGCCTCAAGAAGTCGCTATTAAACTCCGAGACGGCTTTTGAGTCAAGAGAAGTTTTAATTTTTTTTTCAAAAAACTGATTTTTATACGCAATCGCGATTTGAGCACCCAGTAATGCGTTGTTTTTAATCAATTCTATGTTGGCCTGCAGGCTTTGTCCGGCGGTCAGCTCGGTGATTCGTTTTAACAGGAAGGGTGTAATGGCATTCCCGCTGATTTCTCTGGCTTCCCGTCTCGCCTGTTCAATGACGGGTAAAATCTGTGAATCGGGGATTTCTGCGTGTCTGGGAATGGGGTTGGCGATGATCATGCCGTTTTTGATGGCCAGACGTCGCTGGTAATGCATCAGTTTTGCTATCTCTTCCGCGCTGTCGAGCCGATGGGATATGGGGATCCCGCTCGAGTGGCTGTAAAAAGCCGGAAATTCATTGGTTCCATATCCGATAACGGGCACACCGTGGGTTTCCAGAACCTCCAGTGTTTTGGGCAGATCGAGTATGGATTTGGCGCCTGAGCAAACGACGGTGACTGGTGTTAAGGATAATTCCGTTAAATCAGCTGAAATATCGAAGTGTTCACCTACGTGCGGATGTACGCCACCGATTCCCCCGGTAACGAATAAGGGGATGCCGGCCAGATGCGCACAAAACATGCTGGCGGCTACGGTGGTGCTGGCGCTTGCTTTCTGCGACAGAGCAAAGGCTATATCGCGGCGTGAGGCTTTGATGATGTTTTTGCTGCCAGCCAGAACGGCCATGATGTGCTCATCGATACCAATATGAATTTTGCCCTGATACAGGGCAATGGTTGCAGGCACAGCGCCCGAGGCCCGGATGATGTTTTCAACCAGCTGGGCTGTCATAAGATTGTCCGGGTAGGGCATGCCATGAGAAATAATGGTTGATTCCAGCGCTACAATCGGTTGGTTATTGGCCATGGCCAAAGCGACTTCCTGACTGAAATTCAATAACTCATGCGGCATGATGCTTATCCCTGATCTTTGGCCACTGGCGTAAAGCCGGCTGGCGCAGTGGAGCCGTCACCAAACAGATAGTTTTCACGCTCGGTGGCGAGAAATTCGCGGGCCTTGGGGTCTGTCAGGCTTAAACGATACTCGTTAATCAGCATGGTCTGGTGGCTGAGCCACATGTTCCAGGCCTGTCTGGAAATATTCTGCAACAGGCGTTCGCCCTGTGGGCCAGGAAAAGGTGCCTTGTCCATGGCCTCGGCTTCCTGTTTTAATCGCGCACAAAAAATAGTCTTCGTCATAATGAAAATCCTGAGGTTTTTGAAAGCCCGATTATCTAACATTCCATCTCTTTTGCACAGAACTCTTATGAGTCTATTGGATGGTTTTGCATTTGGGCGAACATAATGTGCTGCGACAGCATTTGTTCCTGCTCACTGTTCAGACTCATAAACTGAACAGCCGTACGAAAGCTGTTTGCAGTACTTCGCTCGCTGTAAACCACCACCGCATTCAAAATTATGGGAATCATTTTGGGCTTGGTGTAAATGATCAGTTTTATACTGGTTTTTGGGGCAATGTATTCCTTGGTCTTAAAGGCCATGCCCCCCAGACTGATGTTGACCTTACGCAGCTCTGTCTTTTCGCTCATGGTCAGATAGCGGGTCAAATGATCAATTTTCGCATTGAGCAGATTCAGATAATGAGCAAGAGCCGGTTCCTTGAGGCCAATACTCTGGGTTAATTCTGCCAGTTCGTAGTCCAGACTCTGGAAATAGCGACTGGTTTCAAGGTAACGCTGACCTGCCTGACCCATCAGCTCGTCGTTCAGCGATTGGTCTGAGTAACAACTGCCTGGTTCGATAATTTTAAATTCAAAATAAATCTGATCTTTGATTCGAAAGTGTTGTCTGCGTTCATGTGTCGTCATGATACCTTCTCCATTAATTCCATTTATCTATCGTGATGGCTTGTTATTGCTGGGTTCGTCCGCCTGCAGGCTTTCAGTTCCAAACATGGACGACAGTATCCTTCCCAGATTGCTTTTGAATTCTGCAAAGCGTTGTGCCGGCTGATTGACGGGAGCGCTGTTCTTGATAACGGATTCCGGATTCAGCCGGGCCAGTAATTCGCTGCTGCGAAGACGTAAGTGCTCGCTGTTTGCCAGCGCATCGTGATGATTACCTGACATGTTTTCGCGTTGAATACAGGTATCCAGAAATGCACTGTAGGATTCGGAATAGAGATGGCCGCCACGGATAGCCGCTGCCAGAACCTGGTTGAATTCTGCCATGCGATCCAGTCGGCGTGCCGCCGTGAAGGCCTGTTCAATCAACGCTCGCCGGTCAGTGGGAACCAGCTGCCGTAAACGTTGCTGTGCATCACATTGAAATTTTTTCATCACATGTCTGGCAAAACCAGGGTGTTTAGCGCTGGCGATGTGGTGGTTGAGCGAGCGTTCCATTTTGTTCAATTCGTTGAGTCGCTCTGTCAGACTGGCGCCTGCTTTGTTTATTGTCTGTTCATATCCCTGCACAAGCTTGAGGATCGCACTGCGATTTCCGGATTTATATGCCAGTTGAATACGTTGTAAATCCTGAAGATTCAGATACCTGGCTTTGGGATCAATCTGTTCGTTCTGTTCGGGATAGAGCTTTGTTTCTGTCAGTCTGGCCAGATCCTGTCGGCTGATTTGCAGCGTATTGCTGTTAATCTGCGTCAGGGACCGACAATCGTGACTTTTGATGAACGCTATCATGGCTGGATCGACGCTTGTCGTAAACATCAGATTAACGGTTTCCGATTCCAGGGCCTGGGAAACGTGTTTGACTGGATTCGTGTGTCGTTGCGTCCATGGATTACGGTATGGGCGGCCGGAGTCTGTAAAAAGCTGCGGATTATGCAGTAATTTTTCGAGAATCAGGCTTTGCCTGAGATCCTGATCGCCGATTCCTGCGTCGCGGGCGGGCAGGGCCTTGTCAATCTGTGCGACACGTCTTGCCATCGTTTTTTTCATGTTAAGGGCGTCGTTGCGCAGGATAAGTATATCTTCCAGCATGCTCTGGTAGTTTGTGGGGCGTTCCCGCTGCAGATTGCGCATCTCTTCATTGTGTTGATCAATGCTTCGCTGTGCATACTGATCCAATAGTACGGCCTGCGATTTCAGAGTCATCAGACTGGCGAATTTTTCAGTGATTGACGAGTCTTCAATCAGGGTTCGATTGCGTCCCTGGCCGTGGCGCGTATGCTTCATGAGAAATTCAGAGGGTTGCAGGCTTAAGCGTGAATCGAGCGTCATTTTCTCCCGGTCCATCATAACCTGATCGAAAATATACAGGGTGTCCTGACCCGTGTCCGACTGTTTCAATGCCTTGTTCTGGAGGTAGCCGCCCACAGCGTCGGTGTCCTGACACAAGGCAAACAAGGCCAGCGACTTTCCAAAATCCTCAACGTAGCGGTTGGCTTCAAGACCCGCGCCAACGGGATTAATGGTGGCATAGTGCTGATAAGTCTGATGACCGAGCCCAAACGTATGGAGGGTTTCCCCTTGCGCGTACTCCTGCAGCAGTCGAATGGAGTCAAAAGGTACGAACAGCGCAGGCTTTCCGTTCCAGCAGACGGTAGTAGAGTCGGTGGTATCGAGATTCAGCAGGCGTGATGCATTTAATGCCATGGACTCGCGTTGTATTTCTCTGATGTCTTTGTGTTTGGGCAGTTTCAGAATGGCATCGGTACGTAAGGCATATTGTCCGCGCTGATCCACATAGTCCTGCGGTGCATGAAATTCGCTGTCTGCCAGATGTTGCAGTCGCTGCCTGACCGTATCAAACGAGATAAGGGCAATCTTTTCTGTCACACCACTGGTTGATTCGGTCAACTGACAGTATAGTCTGTCTGGGGCTCCGTTTTCACCAGGGATATTGACCAGGCGCAATCCGTTAATTTTATTCAGATCATGCATCAGCGCCAGTTGTTGTTTTACTATGGCGTAACGAGGGCTGTGTCGGTCAAAATGCTGAATCTGATACTCCAGCTGTTTGATAATTCTCCCCACATCCTGCTGACTGCCTGGATCGAAGGGGGGTAGAATGCCTAAAAACGTTCGAATGACCGGGGCCAGTTTCGCGCGCGACTGCTCGATGAGCTGCCGTAATTGATGTTGATCCGGCGTATCCTGTGGCAACACAACAACCCGATTATAGTAATCGTTACCAGAAAGAGCCGCCAGTTGTGATCCAGTTTCCTGCGCTGATTCCATGCCCTTAGCCCATGTGTATAGTTGTCCACTCTATTGATAACTATAGTAGTTGATTGAGATTTTGCTTTGTTTATGGTCTGATTTTAATTAAACTGCCCATTGAGACCAATTATATCGCTGTTTTTATGAGAAATTATGGCTAATCAGTTCCAGATAAGATAAGTTTAAAAGGGAATTTCAGGTCAGGATGATCGCTGTTCATTTTTCAAATTCAAGGACGACATAACATGAACACATTGCAGGAATACGAAGACTGGTTTGCAGAGTTGACGAATGAAGCCAACGGCGTCAGTAAAACATTGGCACGCGCGGATTACAGAAGAGCTCTGAGCAAGCTGAGTGAGAGGGCAAACGACTTTTATCATGAAAACGCCTGCCACACAGAGCCAGATTATCAACGGCGGATTACTGTTTTTCTAAGCTTTGATAACCATCTTAAATTATTAATCCGCACACAACACAGTTCGTCCATGCCGTCGCTGCAGTTTTTTCATCTGCCTGTTTTGAGTGAGAGGATAGATCCGCGGTCACCCAGACCGGGTCAGTAAAGGGGAGAGATGATGTTTCTACGACAGTTCTACATGTCTAAGTGGATGTCACGTGGGACGTATCAGGCTTCTTAATCGAAGTTAAGCTTGCTCACAACGCCACCAGTCTGACCTCCCGCATTAATCTTGTTAGCCGGGTAGAAACATCATCCATGATTAAAACTTAGCGTCTGAATTCAATTTATGCCAGACGATTTGTGTTAAGTTTTCGCAAAGACCTTTATTTCTGTGGTAAAGGCGTTTCATTACCCGGTTTAAGCCATTCCAGAAAGCGCGCGCCAAAAAGACTGATGCCGAGACCGCCAATCACAAGGGCGCCGGCTTCAAGCTTCCACAGGTGAAATGGTTCGCCCAGAATGAGGATAGAGCAGGTGATGCCGATGATGGGAACCAGCAGGGTAAAGGGCACAACCACACCGACTGGATAACGGCTGACAAGCCAGTTCCAGAGACCATAACCCACCAGCGTTGAGACATACACAATGTAGGCGATGGATGCCGCGCCCATTAGTCCCAGGTGTTCGAAGCTGCCGACGATACGTGCCGGGCCCTCCAGGAGTAAAGAGAGGACAAACATGGGAATACAGGCGATAAAGCTACCCCAGATGGTCAGCGCCATCATATTAACGTTATTGGTTTTTTTGATAATCAGGTTCCCCAGTCCCCAGGTTGCGGCGGCTGCGAGAATCAGAGAAAAACCGGTAAAAGAGAGGTTGCTGTCAAAATGTCCGGCCACCATGCCTATGCCACTGAAAGACACCAGCGCTCCCATTATCTGCCAGCCTGTTGGTCTTTCTTTTAAAAACACAGCCGCAAAAAACATACTGAAAAAAACCTGAACCTGCATGATCATGGACGCCATCCCCGCCGTCATCCCCGCCTGCAGTCCAACGAACAGCAGACTAAACTGCAGGGCAAACATCAAAAGCCCATAAGCCGCCACGATGCGAAATGGCGCGCTGGGGAACTTAACAAAGAAAAGGGCGGGGACACTGGCCAGAAGAAAGCGCAAAGCACAGAGCAGCAGCGGCGCGACTTCCTGCAGGCTCAGGCTTACAAAAATAAAGTTTACACCCCAGATGACCGCCACCAGCAGAGCGAGCAGAAGATGGGGAAGAGGGATAGAGCTGTTTTGTTTACTCATGATGTAAGGGTATCGCTATATTTCAGTCAAAAACTGGGAAAACTGCGCGACCATTCTAAAACAAGTTTTAAAAATGAGCAAGTTATTGTGTGGACAGTATCAGAGGTGTTCCATCATAACTGATTTTAATCGGTCAGTTTCGACGGGTCAGCTTTGAGTCTGTTGACAATTCAACGCCCTCTCTTTACGTACCGCGCTTTATGCGGGGCATCTACTCAATTTGCATTTAGATACGGCGATAAAAGCCCCGTTGTCAGCTGGATGCCGCACGTAAAGCTCAGCACATTGGCGCAATGGATCAACTGTTAACACGCCATAGTTGTTCATAGAGTACAGCATAACTTTATTCTGCTTAAATGGTCATGTAAAAAATAGCCTTCGCTTAGTGCACTATGGTTTATTTAAATTCATCTATACTTATCTAAAGTTGAAAAGCAGCCTGGAGCACGACATGAGTAAGATGAAAATATTTAATTTTTCAAGTCAGTATATATGGCCAGCGATACGTCTTTTCTCCGGCTCTAAACTAAGCAGGCGTTGCTCAAAGTGTATCAACTCAGAAAAGTACACGCCCTTAACTAATGGAATATGCTCAGATTGCATCAAATATGATAATTCTGAAGAAAGAGAAGAAAGGAAAGAGGACAATGAAGACAAGATAAAAGAGATGGGGAACATGTTAAGTCAGCTCAGCCAAAAAGATATCCCCTACCACGCCTGCGTTTTATTCAGTGGAGGAAAAGACAGTACGCTTCTGATCTATAAACTAATGCAGGATTATCCTGATTTGCGTCTGTTGGCGCTTACGATAGACAATGGTCAAATGAGTCCGGTTGCCCTGGATAACATTAAAAAAATAGTGAGTAAATTAAACCTGCATCATTTAATCCTCAAACCCGGTGACGGAGTTTTCGACAGATCATTCAAATATGCCATAGAACAGGTAAAGGGAAGAGGGTGCTCAAACGTAGTCGATATGATAGATGGAGATCTTTTCCATGATGTGGCTTTGCATTTCGTCGCGCAACATAACATACCTTTGCTCATAAGCGGACTGTCCAGAGAGCAGGTTGAGGACATCATTAAAATCAACCATTTTGAGTACCCCCAGGATAGATTGAAGCGAAAGCGTGAATATTCTGGTGTTTTGGAATTAAATAAATTTTCAACTCCAGCTGATTATCTGCATTACTGGTGGGATCCTGCACATTATAGTGAATTACCAAGAATGATCTATCCTAATTATCTTTGGAACTATTCAATAACGGAAATTAATGAAGTATTGGAAAAAAAATGTGGTTTGTCACCAAAGGAAACATCTCCAATAGTAACAAACAATAAATTAATTCCTATTATGGGTATTATTGATATTCGACAGATTGGATACTCAAGTTTTGAACCTGAATTTGCCAAAATGGTTCGACGCGGAAAAGTTGATAGGAAATACTGGTTAAATATTTTTCAGTTCATAGAGTACCTCGCTAAGAATACAAAGACCTTTGACAAAGATATAGATGATATGTTTTCCAGTCTGAAAGTTGACAGGAAGGAGGTATTTGAATGACGAAAAAAATTGAAAGTTATCGAGAGCTCCTCCAAAAGCACGGTGACAGTGAACACCGGAGTGATATTTATTATCTTGATAAGGAAAATGAATTTCAAAAAATAGCATGGGGAGACTACCTGGATTGCGTCTATGATGTCGCATCATCAGTTACAGATCTGATTGGAGAAAAGCGTATTATTATCGGTGTGGTTCATGCTGAAACATTTATCTGGGATATTGCCGGTCTAGCGGTCAAATACTCTGGAAATACTCTGCTTGGTTTAAATCATCATGATTCTGAAGAATCAATGTCATCTTTGATATCAAAATTGGGGGTTGAGCTCGTTATATGCTCTCATGAACTTGCTGATAGTATGACACGGATGAACGTACCGAACCTGATTATACTTTCTTTTTCGGAGTCGAGAATCAACCTCTGTTTAAGAGCGGATAAGTCGTATTTATTTAAACAGAATTCATTTCAGAATGCAGTCGAGGTGATTTCGACATCGGGAACCACTGGAACGCCAAAAATATATTATTACAATGAGCAGCAAATATTTATGGCAGCTAACAGTATATCTGAGTTTTATCAAAGAGAGCTCAGTACTGTCAGGCTGACCATATCATGGATGCCTCTTGCTAATCCATTTCAACGCATGCTGAATCTGTTGGCATTGATAAACAATATGACTATTTATTATATTAACAACCCTAAACAGATTATTGAATATTGTAAGAAAGTTCATGTGGAGTTTTTTGCTTCTGTTCCACGTTTTTACCAAAAGATATTCGAGGAAATGCAATATCGATTAGTTGCAGTGCCTTTGCTGGGTTCTTTTTTTAAATACACCATAAAAAAAATGTGCTCCAGGCCCCTTTCTATTATGGATAAAATATCTATCTTAGGATTTCATAAAATAATCCATTTTATTTTTATAAAAATCATGGGAAATAAGATTCAATTTATACTGTCTGGTTCTGCACCTTTAGCCCCTTGGCTGGATGTTTTTTATGCGAATATGGGATTTCCGATACAGCAGGCTTATGGCATGTCAGAAAATATAATGCCCATTACATTATCATCCCCCTCAACCTATAAAACCGGTACAGTAGGTAAAGTTTTGTATCCTAATGATGTCAAAATTATAGATGGACAAATTGCGGTAAAAAGTCCGTGTTTATTTTTAAATCATCCAGATATCGCTGATGAATATTTTCTTACAGGCGATTTAGGCGAGTTTGATAAATCAGGCTATCTTGTTCATAAAGGTCGTGATAGTGATTATTTTAAAACATCGACAGGAAGACGAATATATCCAATTCCAATAGAGGCGTTACTAAACAAACTCTATGGAGTCAACTTTGTTTGTGTGCTTGGTCAGGGTTATAAGCTTCCCTGCGCGATATTAGATACCAACCCCATTTTTGACGAGACCTATCCAGATAAAAAATCCATAAATGAGGCACTAACCTCGCTATTACAGCCTCTAAATACTTATGAAAAACCAGTTGTATATTTAATAACACGAAATAAATTCACGCCACAAAGTGGTGAAATAACTGCTAATATGAAATTAAAAAGAAATACCCTCTTAGAGAGATATACGTCTGTATTTGTTTCAGCCATGAACAGACAGAGCATTACGTCTGTTGAAGAATACGAGGTCTTATATGAATAATATATTATTAACAGGCGGAACCGGAGTTGTTGGTAGCGCAGTGCTTAGCGAGCTGGTTAAAGATCCCGACAATGTGATTTATCTGCTGGCAAGAGCAGAAAATGAAAAAAACCTGATAGAGCGACTGCAAGGTATATACCAGTTTTATGGTCTTGACCGAAACAATCCCAATCTTGTTCCGGTTGCAGGTGATATCAGTAAATTAGATTTGGGAATGAGCAAGGAACAGCATGACCGATTGATAAAAAAAATAAATATCGTTATCCATTCCGCAGCTAATGTTAAAATGAATCAGTCTATCGAGCAGGCACGCTTAAATGCTTTGACTGGAACTCATTCTGTCTTTGAATTTGCGCAACGTTGTGAAAATATACAGCGGGTTACTTATATCAGCACCTTAGGTGTAAACGGTAAATCAAAAAGCATTCTTCAGGAAGTAAGTCCACCGCAAAATATTGAGTATCACAATACGTACGAACAGGCGAAAGCCGAGGCAGAATTTTATATTTTTGATAAACTGTACGATGCGCTTCCAGTTATTATTATCAGACCTAGTATGGTTGTTGGTAATTCCAACACAGGCGCCATGTTCTCCAGACAAATATTTTATTTTCTCTGCCAGTATTTGCTAAAGGGGGATGGCCTTGGATTTTTACCCCGCCTCGATAGCTTTTTTCTGGATACCATTCCAGTAGATTATCTAGGGGAGTTTACCGCTCATATTTCAACAGATAAATCTATCAAAAACGCGATATTTAATGCCTGTGCAGGTTATAGAGAATCAACGTCATTGCTGGATATTCGTAACTTGTTGCTGAGTTTGTGCGAGAGCAAGGAACGTGATGTTAAAAGAATTACAATGCTTCCTTTGCCTTTTTATCAGAGATTAATCGAATTTATTTCATTTTTTTTATCAAAAAAGAGTAAAAGCGAAATAAAACAACTTTCTTTTTTTCTTGAGTATTTAAAAAATTCTCCGCGTTTCGCAAATGAGCGATACGTTGAGCAATGTCAATCTTTTAGAATGGATATTCGATCGCCTAAAGAATATCTGCCAACTATTCTGAAAAGTTGCGTGTAAATTTTTTTATGGGTCAATAATATAACATCATCAATAGCAAGAGGACGATAATTAAAATATATGAAAATTCCCTTATTCGGGCGTTATTACGTATAATGAATTTCCTGATACGATCAATGGGTAGCCATTTTTTTACATTTAGATAAGATACGAATACTTTCGTTACATTTGCTGGACTGATTGAGGCAACACAGGGTAACTGATATCCATCCGCGTAAGCCTCATTGGAACATCCGAACCAGGCCTCCTGGAAACGTGCTCCCGGGTCGGCCTTTTTTTCCTTTGAGCGTACAGCCTGTGTCTTAGGGCAGACAATAAAGCTATGCTCATGCTTTTGGTAATGGTCGGGGTGCTCCTGCCGTAAAAAATTTTCGATTAAAATATTAATCTTTTCAGGAACAGGTTCATAGGGTTTGGGCCACGAGTGTTTCAGCTTGGTGAAGTACGCATAGGCTTTAGGGGACGTTGCGAGCGCGATAACAAATTTATTTTTTTTCGGATATTTTAATGTGGTTCTGAAAATCACACGTAGAATAGACTTGGTTAACAATCCGCCTCCATGCTTGTTTTTGTCAACAACAGCATTGCCCAGATAGGCTACGACATAATCCTCATACTCATACCATTGAATCCCCACAGTACCAATGAGTTTTCGCGTGTTCTTTTCGTAGAACATATCTATATAACTTCTATGCTTTAGGTATCCAATAATTTCTTCCGATTTTAAATCAAAAAACTGCTGATGCAGCGTCGTAATTTCTGATTTATCCTTTTTGCTCAAGTCGCTCGGAGCCTTAGAAATAACTTCAATTCTGGCCATAAAAATTCCTTAAATTTCCTGATTCCATACGGTGGAATTTCACTCATGAACTAGATTATAGACCAATTTTTTGCATTCATGCGCAGTTGTTTATTTTTACATTATGATTGATTAAAGATCATAAAAAGTGGCCAGATGGTCTACAATCAAAGAGACAGGCAGGGCGTTTGTATGCCTGGCTGGAGTTACAGGAGGCCTTATGTTTTCCAAAAGTAATTTAAGTCGTGTTGTAAGAAATTACCACTACAAGGACGACTATTTCATCTGTGAGGAAGGTAGCAGACTGGATATGAAATTGTTACCAGTGCTCAAGCCCAAAAATGCTGATGAGTTTGCTGAGATTAGCTCGTATTGTCAGTCGCAGGGTATCAACTTCAAACTGGTTAAAGGTCTGACCTCGAATTTTTGTAATCCTGGGCGTTATGATGATCTGTTCGCGGTCGATGTTGACTTGATCGATTCGATAATTGATTTCAACGAAGGCTCGTTAATCCATCTTCCTGGAACCACAGCCAGGCAGCTCAATGAATTTCTTGGCAGAAGAAAGGATTTCAGTCATCAGTTATCCTTATCTCGAGAGCTGACGGATCATTTCCTTATTTATAATCAAAAGCAGTTAAACAATACTGAATTAAGCGCTTCCCGGCGGCTCGTTCTTGATGCTCACCAAAGAGACAGTCGCTGGTTAATACTGGGTCTTAAATCCTTTGAGTCGTTTTACAAAATCCATGCCGAATTGAGCGAAATAAAAACGGGACTTGGCGGGCTGATTAATTCATTTATGATTGTCAATCAAGAGGTGATTTTATCTAATGTCAATGTTCTGAACAACGTCCGCGGAATCAATGCAGACTCCCTGTATTCAAGTACTCATCTGAAGGATTATAAATTCTTTTTAATTATCGAACTGTTCTACAATGAATATCTTTATCCAGGTATTGTCTGCATGGTGAAAGACTTGCTCGGTACTCGTGTTTTCTGGGGAGAAAGTCGTCTACAGCGCATAGCGCATCTGTACCAAAAAGCTGCATCTCCTATTCCGCAGCAATCAGTTGCCTGCTGCGAAACGCTGAGTGTGGTTATCGATAATGATGTAAATCAACTGTTGTATGTTTTTCATGCTGTTTACGCCATCAGTCTGGCATCCCGGTTCAATCTGCATTTATATATTGATACGGTTTCAAACAATGAGTTGAAAGTGTATGTTAAATTTTACTATCTAAAAGCAGAAGACAGAAAAGCAATCGTCGGCTCCATACTCGACTTAACCAACCGAATCAAGAAACGAATAGCCTAGTACCATTTCTATTTAATTTTGATGTGTAAGTGTCATCCCCGCGCAGGCGGGGATCTATTCCTAATCTGGCATTGTGCCTTGATAGAAATGGCTCCCCGCCTGCGCGGGGATGACATACAAAAGCATGGCCGGCAATATTTTTACCTGTCAAAATTCAATGGAAACGCTGCCAGGTACGTTGTCATGGGCTTACACTCTGCTGTGAGCCCATGCATTTATCCCTCCAGCTATATCCTGCCGGGACAAATTTCACTACAATGATTTTTTTCCCTGAATAATATTAAGCTATGTTTAAACCCCTTGCGTTGTTTATTGGCCTGCGCTACACCCGAGCCAAAAAAAGAAACCATTTTGTCTCATTTATTTCGCTGAGCTCCATGCTGGGCATTGGGCTGGGTGTGATGGTTCTGATAACGGTACTCTCGGTCATGAACGGATTTGACGAAGAAATTCACAAACGTTTTTTTGGCATGGCACCTGAAATTACCGTAAGCGGAATCGATGGGAAGCTGACCAATTGGCAGGATCTGGAAAAAAAACTGGCCAAAACCCCTCAAATTAAAGCCATTGCGCCCTACGTGGGTGCGCAGGGGCTATTGACTCATGAGGGGCAGGTTTTGCCTCTGGTGGTTACCGGGGTACTGCCTGAAAAGGAAAGGCTGGTAACGCATCTGCAGGACAAACTGCTGATAGGCAGCATGGATGATCTGCAGCATTTTGGTATCATGCTGGGGCGCGGACTTGCAGACCGACTGGGGGTAACCATCGGTGATAAAGTCACCATCATGGTGCCCCAGGCGAGCGTAACTCCAGCTGGCATGCTGCCACGCTTCAAGCGTTTCACGGTAGTGGGTATTTTTTCAGCGGGTACGGGATTTAATTTTGATACCGGCCTGGCCTTTATTAATCTTCATGACGCACAGGCGCTGATGCAATACGGTGATGCGGTCAGCGGTCTGAAAATGAAAATGAACAATGTCTATGAGGCGCCTGAGCTGTCAGACAGACTGGCCGCTCAGCTGGGTGATGATTATCAGGTTGGTAACTGGACCGATCAGTTTGGTGCGTTTTTTCAGGCAGTAAAAATGGAAAAAACCATGATGTTTCTGATTCTTCTGCTTATCATTGCGGTAGCCGCCTTTAATCTGGTGTCGTCGCTGGTGATGGTGGTCAACGACAAGCAATCGGAAATCGCGATATTGCGTACCATCGGCGCCACGCCTTCGACGATTTTGTGGATATTTATTGTGCAGGGCATGCTCGTTGGAATGGTAGGCACCTTCCTTGGCCTTGCAGGCGGAATCCTTCTGGCGAGTAATGCTACCGCGATTGTCAATCATGTGCAGTCGCTGTTTCACATTCAGGTATTATCGTCCAGCATCTATTTCGTTGATTACCTGCCTTCCAGAATCATGTTGTCTGATTTGTTCCAGGTATGTGCCATGGCTTTGTTGATGAGCTTTGCTGCAACAATTTATCCAGCCTGGCGTGCCTCAAAAACTGTTATCGCGGAGGCGCTGCATTATGAGTGATGTTATTTTATCCTGTTTGAATCTGAGCAAAACCTATTATGACGCATCGTCGAGTGTTGATGTGTTGAAAGGAGTTGATTTTACCATTCGACGAGGTGATCGAATCGCAATTGTTGGTCCCTCTGGCTCTGGCAAAAGCACGCTGTTACATCTTTTGGGTGGACTGGATAATCCGGTTGCCGGTGAGGTGTCGATGCAGGGAGTGTCATGGAAGAGCCTGTCGGAAAAAAAACGCTGTGAACTGCGTAACCGTCAACTGGGTTTTATTTACCAGTTTCATCATTTACTGCCTGAGTTTTCGGCTATGGAAAATGTTGCCATGCCCTTGTTGCTGGCCAGTGAGTCTATTGTCAGTGCTCGTGAAAAGGCGTTGGATATTCTCGATAAGGTAGGCCTTGCCAGCCGAGCCGCGCATAAGCCATCGCAACTGTCAGGTGGTGAACGTCAGCGGGTTGCCATTGCCCGTGCACTGGTGCATCAACCGCAATGCGTATTGGCTGATGAGCCAACGGGTAATCTTGATAACGCAACAGCTGTTAAAATAATTGAGTTGATGCTCGATTTAAATCAGCATATGAATACGGCGCTTGTGATCGTGACGCATGATCAAAATCTTGCCTCACGAATGGATAAAATCCTGACCATTCAAAATGGTTTGGTGAGTGGTATTGAGTAGGCTGGTTTTGGCTCAAAGCCGTACCAGCCTACTGATACTCAGCAGTATTTTAAAACGCAGCATGTCCTGGTGTACGTGGGAAGGGAATGACGTCCCGCACATTACCCACACCAGTGACATAACTAATCAGGCGCTCAAAGCCCAGACCAAATCCTGAATGGGGTACGGAGCCGTAGCGGCGTAAATCACGGAACCAGTCATACGCTTCTTTATCCAGATGGCATTCATCCATGCGGCGGTCAAGAACCTCCAGACGCTCTTCACGCTGGCTGCCGCCGATGATTTCGCCAATTCCTGGTGCCAGTACGTCCATGGCCGCAACAGTACGTCCATCGTCGTTCAGACGCATGTAGAACCCTTTAATATCTTTAGGATAGTTGGTGATGATGACTGGTTTCTGGCACAGGTCTTCTGCCAGATAACGCTCGTGTTCGGATTGCAGATCCAGGCCCCAGCTGACGGGATAGTCAAAGGACTTTTTCGCTTTGCCCAAAGCCACAATGGCATCACTGTAGGTCATGATCTCAAAATCGGAGTTAACAATATGCTCCAGTCGCTCGATGCAGCCCGGAGAGACAAACTGGTTGAAAAAGGCCATATCGTCCTGACGCTCATCCAGAACCGTTTTACACAGATAGCGTAATAAATCCTGACTGAGGGCGCACATATCGTTCAGGTCAGCAAAGGCAACCTCCGGTTCAATCATCCAGAACTCAGCCAGATGACGGCTGGTATTGGAGTTTTCAGCACGGAAGGTAGGGCCAAATGTGTAGACTTTGGACATGGCCAGACAGTAGGCTTCTACGTTCAGCTGGCCTGATACCGTCAAAAAGGTTTCCTTGCCAAAAAAATCCTTGCTGAAATCAACCTGACCCTTGTCGTTTTTAGGCAGGTTCATTAAATCCAGTGTGCTGACCCGGAACATTTCCCCCGCACCTTCGCAATCACTGGCCGTGATGATGGGCGTGTGGATCCAGAAAAAACCGCGCTCATGGAAAAAGCGATGCGTGGCCTGAGCCAGACAATGACGAATGCGGGTGATGGCGCTGATGGTGTTGGTGCGTGGACGCAGGTGTGCGACATCACGTAAAAACTCCAGGGTGTGCCGTTTAGCCTGTACCGGGTAGCTTTCCGGGTTTTCAACCCAGCCCACGACCTCCAGTTCACTGACCTGAATTTCATAGGATTGCCCCTTACCTTGGGAGGCAACCAGTGTGCCTTTGGCTGCAACGGCACAGCCCGTGGTAATTTTGCATACCTCATCGTGGTAATTGGGCAGAGCATCCGTTACGACGAGCTGAATGGGGGCAAAGCACGATCCATCATGTACGCTGATAAAAGACAGACCCGCTTTGGAGTCACGGCGTGTTTTCACCCAGCCTTTGACGGTCACCTGGCTGTCAACCGCTATCTCGCCATCCAGACATTGTTTAACGGTAGGCACTTCTGTCATCATGTTACTCCGAATATTCATTTTAAACGGGTATAATACACGAAGCGTTCGGCACGTGTAAGGATTTTTGGCGGCGTGGTCTTCGGATTTTTTTTCGTTTGTTGACAGGGGATAGATGGTGTTACAGATTCTGAAATCAAGAACAGTGTTATTGGCTGCTTTTCTGTTGAGTGAGGCATCGTTCGCACAGGATACCGAATTGCATTTGTTCCGTCCGTTTGATAAGGCTCGTGTTGAATCCGTTCAGTCGCAGCAGGCCATCGACGGAGAATGCTGGCAGCAGTCGCAACGAATCAAACGAGAGGATGCCTGGCGCTGCTCCGCCGAGGGTAAGGTTTACGACCCCTGTTTCATCAAAACCTACGGCGATCACAGACAGGCTCTGTGCGCTCAGGCGCCCTGGCTGTCCAGTGAAACGCTGCTCACTCTGGCCAACCCTGCGGATAACAGCCATCACAGCGCGCTGGACATGTCGCGCACCTATCCATGGGCTATGGAGTTGAGCAATGGTGAACAGTGCCTTGCCGTGGATGAAGGGCACGAAATTGATAACATGCCCGTTCGGTATATCTGCAGTAATCAGGCGCAATTACTGGGGCATTTACAGCGCTGTAAGGCCGAATGGTCCATGCTGCGCCGCTCCGCCGACGGTCAGGTGGATACGGTAGCGATTGCCCAGGTTTGGTTTTGATTAATAAATGTTTTTCAGTAGCGAATTGATTGTTCCTGTTCCAATCTATGCTAGACTGAAATCAGGACGCATATTCAAATGGAGACCAAAATGTTGACTACCGAACCCATACATTTGCTGGTAATTGGCCAAGTGTTAGGCCTGTTTTTCGTGATTATGACGGCAATCATGATCGCTCGTGCCAGCCATTACCGTAAACTGATGCAGAATCTTGATCCCGACAGCGGATTAATAGCCGTATCGGCCAGCATTTCGCTGATTTTTGGTTTGATTCTGGTTGTGACTCACAATATCTGGCTCATGGACTCCGATCTTCTGCTGACCGTGGTGGGCTGGGCCGTTGTGATTAAGGCCATACTATGGCTGGCTTTGCCTGAACGGATGACAAAAGTCTGCCAGGTGGTTTACGCAGGCAACCTGTATTATGTAATGGCTCTGCTGATAGGTGTGGTTGGTGTTCTCATGCTGAGTCACGGTTACTACCTGTTCATGCCCCGCTCACTGGTCATGTTCTAAACTATGCTGACGGTAGATTCCTTATCATGAGGGATCTACCGGCTCTGCCAGCTTAAACACATCCAGCGACGTACAATAGGCATAGATGTCGTTGATGATTGGATAACTGTCCATATTGAGTTGGAAGCGCCTGGCGTTATATACCTGAGGAATCAGGCAGGTATCAGCCAGACTTATCTGGTCACCATAACACAGCATCCCCGTACTCTCCGCTTTCTGCAGTTTGTGCTCGAATGCCGCAAACCCAGAGTGCATCCAGTGATGCATCCAGTCCAACACGTCCTGGTCGCTTGCCTCAAACTGCTGACGTAACTGATTGAGCACGCGCAGATTGTTCAGCGGGTGAATGTCGCAGGCTACCAGCAGGGCCAGATTTCTGACCTCTGCCCGCTGCAAGGCATTGTCTGGCAATAAAGGTGGTTCGGGAAAGCACTCATCCAGATATTCAATAATAGCCAGAGACTGGCTGATCACGTGCCCATCGTCTGTAACCAGGGTGGGCACCAGTGCCTGCGGGTTGAGGCTGATATAATCCGCATGATGCTGTTCGCCGCCGTTATTGATCAGGTGAACACCGTGTTTTTCATACGTTATACCCTTAAGGTGCAGCGCGATGCGCACGCGATAACTGGCTGATGAACGGTAATAGTCGTAGAGAATCATGCCTTTTGCTGTCCACGATATTCTACAACGCACTGGTCAATCGCACCGAACAGCGAATTTCCTTCCGCATCAAACATTTCGATACGAATTCTGTCACCAAATTTCATGTAGGGTGTCGATGCCTTGCCATCGGCCAGAATTTCCAGCATCCGCTTTTCAGCCAGACAGGCTGAACCGTGGCTGCGATCGATATTGGATACCGTACCTGAGCCAATGATGGTTCCCGCACTCAGTTCACGTGTTTTGGCTGCGTGCGCTATCAGATCGGAAAAGTTGAAGGTCATATCTACACCCGCATTGGGCTCGCCAAACAGGCTGCCATTCAAATGACTGGTCAGGGGGAGATGCACCCGCTGATCATGCCAGTGCGCACCAAGCTCATCGGGCGTCAGGGCGATGGGAGAAAAGCTGCTGGATGGTTTTGACTGGAAAAATCCAAAGCCTTTGCTCAGTTCGTCTGGGATCAGATTGCGCAGAGAAACGTCATTTACCAGCATGAGCAGTTTGATATGCCTGGCCGCCTGAGCGGGGGATGTACCCATGGGCACGTCATCAGTGATCACGGCAATTTCTGCTTCAAAATCGATGCCGTAGGCCTCATCACGAACCGGAATGGGGTCAGTCGGGGCAAGGAACGAATCCGAGCCACCCTGATACATCAGCGGATCGGTCCAGAAATTATCAGGTAGCACCGCTCCTCTGGCCTTTCTGACCAGCTCCACGTGGTTAACGTAGGCACTGCCATCGGCCCATTGGTAGGCGCGGGGCAGGGGTGAGGCAGCGTTGCCGGCATCAAAAGCAAAGCTGTTTTCAACTGCCCCATCGTTGAGGGCCTGGTATATTTCTTCCAGAGCACCGGATACCTCGGCCCATCGCTCAATTGCTGACTGCATCGTTTTTGCAATGTGATCGACGGTTACCGCACGGCTGAGATCGCGACTGACCACACAGAGTTGGCCATCGCGGGACGAATTTGATTTCAGACTGGCCAGTTTCACAAATAACTCCTCAGTTCTGCGTTGACGGGGGTGGCAGGCAGGGTGCCTCGTTTCATCTGATCACGCTCAATGGCTTCGAACAGAGCCTGGAAGTTACCCTCACCAAAGCCTTCGTTACCGCGGCGCTGGATAATCTCAAAAAAGACCGGCCCAAATACGTTTTCAGTGAAGATCTGCAACAACAGACCATTCTCCGGCGTGGTGTCACCGTCTATCAGAATGCGTTCTTTCTGTAGATCGCTGACAGGCTCGTTATGCCAGGGAACACGGGCTTCAATCATTTCGTAATAGGTGTCCGGAACGTCAAGGAAACTGACACCACGACTGCGCAATTGACCGACGGCATCGTAAATATTCTGGGTGGCCAGGGCAATATGCTGAATGCCTTCACCCTGGTATTCGTGGAGAAACTCTTCAATCTGCGACAGATCATCCTTTGATTCGTTCAGTGGAATTTTGATCTTACCGCAGGGGCTGGACAGGGCACGACTGACCAGACCGGTCATCTGACCTACGATGTTAAAAAAACGAATTTCACGGAAATTAAATATAGTGCTGTAAAAATCAGCCCATTTATCCATGTTGCCACGATATACGTTATGCGTCAGGTGATCGATATAACTAAGGCCGCAATCACTCGCTGCCGCAGAAACGGGCGCACTCTGCCATTCGTTTTGGAAAGGCTGGTGCTGGTCATCAACAAAATAAATCACGCTGCCGCCAATAGCCTGAATAGCAGGCAAGCCGTGATGGGCGTGTTTACAGTCAAGAAAGGGGGTAGCGCCGTGCCGGATGGCATGATTCCATGCCTGATTGGCATCCTTTACACGAAAGCCCATGGCACAGGCTCCGGCTCCATGCGTACGGGCATGGGTCTCGGCCTGACCACCCTCACTGCCGTTCACAATGAAATGGATGTCACCCTGTTGATACAGACTGATATTTTGATCCCGGTGCCTGCTGGTTTCGCGAAATCCCATGTCACGGAACTGCCTGTGCAGCTGGGCCTGATCGGGAGCGGAAAACTCCAGAAAAGCAAAACCATCGAGGCCACAGGGGTTAAATTCGTTTGATTCCTTCATGTTCCTACTCCTTTTAGTGTGTTCGGATCAGGCCATTAGTCTGTTTTGGGTCTGATTAAGAAAAGGCCGTCTGCGAGTGGTAATAAACTGACCTCAACCCGCTTGTCTTGTTTAATGAGCTGGTTTAACCGACGTATTTCTCTAACCTGCGCGCCGGTTTCACTGTCTGTAACCACCTTACCATCCCAGAAGATATTGTCTATGGCAATGATGCCATTTGGGTTGATTAATTGCAGAGCCAGCTCGTAATAGGGAACATAATTGGTTTTGTCGGCGTCGATAAAGATAAAGTCAAACTGCTGTGCTTCGTTCAGCAACTGCTGCAGTGTGTTCAGAGCCGGGCCGAGCCGCAGTTCTATTTTGTGATCCATGCCGGCTTTCTGCCAGAAATCCGGCGCATGTTCCGTCCATTCCTTATTGATATCGCAGGTAATCAGCCGGCCGTCTTCAGGCAGAGCCAGCGCCATGGCCAGGGCGCTGTAACCGGTAAAGGTCCCCAGCTCCAGTACCCGGCGGGCCTTGATGCTCTGTATGAGAAACTGCATGAACTGGGCCTGTTCAGGAGCAACCTGCATGTTAAATAAAGCCATGGTCGCACGCGTATTTTCACGTAACTCGCGCAGGACCGGATGTTCGCGCAGCGAAACATCCAGCATGTATTGGTATAACTCAGGCGAAATATTTGACTGATTCATAAGTAAAGAGACACCAGAAGGTCAGGCCAGTTTTTCCTGAGCCAGCGTATCGGCAATGTCGCTTGCCGGCAGATTATCACGCTGTGAACGGACGAAAATTTCGTGCAGCGAGTGCCCGATACTGTCAATTTGTCTGTTAACCGTATCTTCGTGGGTTTCCAGGTATTTACTGGCTGCGAAGATCAGACCGCCGGCATTAATCACATAATCTGCCGCGTAGAGAATCCCTTTGTCGTGTAACACCTTACCGTGAAAGCGATGGGCCAGTTGATTATTGGCCGCACCGGCGATGATGCTGGTCTGCAGCTGGTTTATGCTGATATCGTTAATAATGGCTCCGAGGGCACAGGGAGAGAATACATCGCAGGGCACTTTATGGATTTGATCGGTGCTGACAGCCTGTGCACCAAATTCCTTAACGGCACGTTCAACGCTGCTCTGATTAATGTCGGCAACGGTGAGCCTGGCGCCGGCTTCGTGCAGGTAGTTGGCAAGCAGGTAACCGACATGCCCCAGTCCCTGAATGGCAACATGCAGACCGCGCATGGAGTCTTTACCCAGCTTGAAGTCCACAGACGCCTGAATCCCCTTGAAAACGCCCAGCGCGGTGTAGGGTGATGGGTCGCCGTTGTATTTTGAGAGGCTGGCCACATAAGGCGCATGTTCTGCGATGATGTCCATGTCGCTGAGCAGCGTACCGCTGTCGAGGGCCGTGATGTAGCGGCCATTTAATTCATTCACAAACTCGCCAAAGGCATGAAAATACGCCTCACGATCGAAGGGGCCGGCTGGTTTGATGATCACCGACTTGCCACCGCCGAGAGGCAGGTTGACGGAAGCGGCCTTAAAGCTCATGCCACGTGCCAGGCGCATGGCGTCATAGATTGCGCTGTCAGTATCCGGGTACTCAATAAACCGGCAGCCGCCCAGAGCCGGGCCAAGTTTGGTGCTGTGTATGGCTATAATAGCCTTCATACCGCTGGCCGGATCAACTTTGAAGTGCAGGTCACCGAAACCATGACTCAGGCCATATTCGAAAAAATCTTCCCCGGGGTTGAAGGATTTTTCATTTATTTTTCTTGTTTCAACGGACATCATCTGGTCGGCTCCCTATATTTTAATGCCTATGTTATAGATCGATTTTATATATAAATCAATGGATGACCAGATCCTGGGCAGAATCCCGAATTACGTACAGCCTGTCTGGCAAGGCTATCTATCATCGTGTAAACTGGTTCGATTGCATTATTCACAGGAGAACTACATGAAAAGAATCACAGGTATGCTGGTTTTCTCTTTGTTAAGCCCATTTGCGGCGGCGAATCACATGCCCATGCCGCTGGATCAGGTAATTTTTCAGGTGTCAGCCAAAGAATGGGTGAGCACGCAATCCGCCTTGTTAACCGTTAATGTAAACGCTACGCTGAACAATGCCGATCTGGTGAAGGCGCGCGCTGACATCATGGATCGACTGAATAAAATAGCCAATGGCGAATGGCATCTCACGCAGTTTAATCGCTCGCAGGACAGCTCGGGTCTGGAAAAACTGTTTGTTGAGGCACAGGCGCGGGTTTCTCAGTCCAGCCTGACCAATATCTACCTGAATGCCAAGGATGTGAGCCGGCCGGGCGCCACCTACTCAGTAACAGGTGTTGAATTCAAGCCCAGCCTGCAGGAAGTTCAACAAGTCAAATCGCAGCTGCGCGAGCGCCTGTACAAACAGGTTAACGATGAACTCAGTACACTGAACAAGGTGTATCCCAGCCAGAATTACAGCGTCAGTCAGCTGATGATTATCGACGCCGATAATCCGCCGCCGACAGAGGTGTATCAGGCGCGGAAAATGAATGTTCAGGTATTGGCTGCCATGGCATCACCAGCCCCGGTGTTGACAGTCAGCAATGAACTGACCATGACCGCCATGGTGATTGCGGGTTCGACCAGACAGGGGAGTGGGCGTGAGCTTCCAGATAAACAATAAGGTAATAGGGCATCGGGGCGCCAGTGCCTATGCTCCGGAAAACACCATGGCAGCCTTCACTGAGGCTTTGTCAATGGGCTGTAATTTTATTGAGTTTGACGTCATGCTGAGTGCGGACGGTGAGCCGTTTATCATTCACGATGAATCGCTGAAGCGCACCACCGACGGCAAGGGCGAGGTGGGATTAAAGGATGCGGCGTATCTGCAATCCCTCGATGCCGGCAAGTGGTTTTCGAAGCGTTTCAGCGGAGAAAGAATTCCTCATTTGCGCGAGGTACTGGACTGGCTTGTTCAGTCCGACATGAATGCCAACATTGAAATCAAGCCTTATCCCGGGCAGAGCGAACAGACCACGGTGGCTGTACTCACCCATTTGCGCAGGTTTTGGCCTCAGAATAAAGCCTTGCCTTTGTTGTCCAGTTTTGACGAAGGGGTATTGCATCTGTGCCGCAGCATAGCGCCGGACATGCCGCTTGGCATGTTGCTCCATGAATGGGATGATAAAGGCCTGGCGCGGGCAACGGACTTGCAATGCGTATCCATGAACATGAACAAAAGCATTCTGACAGCGGCCCGCGTTCAGGCAATCAAGGCGGCCGGACTGCAGTTGTTTTCCTACACAGTTAATCGCAGGAAACAGGCAAAAAAACTGCTGGGCTGGGGGGTTGATGCGGTATTCAGCGATTACCCGGACCTGTTGTCATGAATCGACTCCTTCGGGTTTTGATTCCTCTGTTTTATTCCGGATGTCTTGCCGCTCAGGCACATGAAATTGTTATGTGGCATTCACTGGCTGGTGGTCTTGGCAGTGAATTGAAGCAGCTGGTAAATGGTTTTAATCAAAGCCAGTCTAATTACGTCATCAAACCTGTTTACAAAGGGGAGTACACGGATTCCCTGACCAGCTTCGCTGCGGCTTTCCGTGCCGGCAAGCCGCCTGCCATGGTGCAGGTATCCGAAGTTGGTACGGCGACGATGTTGTCACCTGCGGGTATCATCAAGCCAGTGCACGAGTTGATGCGTGAACAGGGCGTCAGTCTGCCAGAGCAGGATTTTTTACCGGCAATTCGACATTTTTACAGCAAAAACGGGCAATTGCAGGCTATGCCCTTTAACATTTCCGTTCCTCTGATTTTTTACAATGCCGATGCTCTGCAGCATGCCGGCTGGCGCAACAGGCCTTTTCCACAAACCTGGCAGGAAATGGAGTCTCTGGCTGAGGCATTAAAAAATGCGGGTTATGCCTGTTCCTATACCAGCGCTTACCCGGCATGGATTCAGATCGAGTCGTTTTCTGCGTTACATGGCCTGCCATTGGTCAGTGCCGAGAATAAGGCGGTTTATAATCATCCCGCGCTGGTAGGGCATGTGCAGCGCCTGCAATCGTGGCAGTCCGGGCATTTTCTGGAATACGGTGGCCGTACCAGTGATGCCACGGTGCTGTTTACCAGTGGTCATTGTGTGATGTTCAGTCAGTCATCGGGCAGTTATGCCAGCATGATGAAACTGGTAAGGTTTCGTCTGGGTGTAGCGGCATTGCCGTTGGATGCCTCGCTGCAGGAAGCGCGACATAATAATGTAGCTGGTGGTGCGGCCTTGTGGGCGGTTGCCGGGCAGTCTGAGGAAACGTATCGCGGTATTGCCTTGTTTTACACCTACCTCGCGCGCCCTGACGTGCAGTGGCGCTGGCATCAACAGACGGGCTATATTCCCATTGGTCTGAATGGCGTTTATAAGCAGGCAACGGGTTACCATGCTCAGCCCACGCTGGCTGTTGCGCGCCTTGATTTAGCGAGGGCAGAGGTAAATCCGTTTAATCCCTATCGCATCCCGCTCAATCAGATTCGCATGATCAATGACCAGGCACTGGAGGCAGTTTTCTCAGGCATTAAATCGCCCGGGCAGGCATTGAAAGACGCAACGGCGCGCGCAGACTTTGTGCTGAACAGGTTTTTACGGAACGTGGGCGAATCGTAGTGCTCTATCAATATTCAATCCTGGGGTAGGGTGGGCACGTCGCTTCGCTCCTTTGCCCACCCTACCCCTGTATTTAATGTTGATAAGGCACTACAAAGGTTTCATGAAGGCACTGAAATCAGGCTTTTGGTTCAGACGGTATTGATAGACTACGTAAAAAGCCATGATGTTTTTCAGGTAGTTTCTTGTTTCCCGCCATGGCAGGGTTTCAATCCAGACGTCTATGTCACCTGACGACTGGTTTTTCATCCAGTTTACCGCCTGCCTCGGGCCAGCGTTGTAAGCGGCAGCAATTAACAAGGGATGGTTGTGGAAGCGTTTGGACAGATGCTGCAGATACGCAACCCCGATGTTAATGTTTTTTTCTGAAGAAAACAGCTGAGCCTTGTCCTTGTATTGAATTTTTTCCTTTTTAGCGACCAGATTGGCTGTGGACGGCATCAGCTGCATCAGGCCGCGTGCACCTGCGGGAGAGACTACGTCTTCTCTAAAGCCGCTTTCCTGACGAATGATGGCGTAAATAAACTCTTTGGGTATGCGGTAGTTTTTAGCATGTGCGTTGACAATCGCAATATAGGTCAGTGGAAAACGCAGAGATAATTGATTGGCCAGTTCTGGGTTGTTGCTGAGATAAACCGATTTGCCATGCCATTGCAGCTTACTGGCCAGCCAGTAAATCAGAGCGCTTTTATGCTCTTTTGGCAATTCAAGCATGAAGTCGTTGAGAAGCCGCGAGGCCTGGGTCGACTGGTTACTGTTATAAAGGGTCTTAATATTATTGGTAATTGGCTGGTAGGGTCTTAGTAAGGCCGTGTTGGTACTGATGTTTTCATTCTCGAAGCTGGGCTTGCTGTGCAGACGCATGCTGGCCAGAAATCCGTAGTAATTACGGTTTTTTGCCAGATTCTGGTAAATAAGGGTGGCTGACTCTTTTTGTTCCGTTGCTTCCTGTGCGCGGGCGAGCCAGTATTGCCAGCATGGGCTGTCCTTATCGTTTGAAAGCGCGATCAGTTTGATAACCCGCTTCCATTGCTCCCGTTTCAATGCATAGCGGATTTGCCAGTCAAGAAGGGTATCGTTGTAATAGGCGGGTTTGACTCTGGCAAACCATTCTTCAGCATCGTCGGTGTTGCGCATCGCTTTATACAAAGCCACCTGCGCGAGAAATGCCTGCTTTTGTGCTGTGTTCAGCATTTTTTGTGTGTGCGGCAGTTTCCAGAAGTCCAGGGCCCGGTCCATGTTGATGGATACCAGTCGTTTCATGCCATATAAGTAAAATTCACTGTGCAATTCACCCGGGCCAATTTTCGTGACACGGGAAGGGCTTTGCGAGGCGAGCGTTAACAGCTGTGCTTCTTTCACCCGTGGTTTTTTGTATTGCATTAACAGCTGATGTGCGAGGGGCAGATTTTGTTTTTCGAGGGCGAGACTGATGCGCTGAGTAATTAGTTTTTCATCAAAATCACTGGATTGCCGCAGCATGGAAAACAGCACATCACAGGCTACAGGCAGCGTATCGCCGCTGAGCCACAGTCGGCGGGCTTCTTTAAGTGCCAGCTCGGGTTGCCCAAGATAAAAATCGGCTCGGTGATAAAAGCACTGCAGATTTAAGTCGTTACTATGGCGATACCATTTTTTATAGTTTGCCCAGTCTTTTTGGCGCGCCAGTTGATAAAGCCATTTGTCACGCAGCTTGTTACTGAGGGGGCTGTCACTGCTGATAAAGGCTAAAAACGCTTCATCACTGGCATCGACAGGCAGATTCTCATTCCAGTGAGAGTAGGCCATAAAGCGTTCATAATAATCTGTGCCCGTGCTCGCTTCGGCATTGATACTGAACCAGACAATGCCAAGAATAATAAGTACAGTTTTCATAGCCTCTCAATCAAGCCAGCCGTTGTCGCATGGCGGCGAGGGTGGTTTTGTAGTCAGGGCTTGAGAATATAGCAGATCCCGCAACAAATTGCGTTGCGCCGGCGTCTGCCAGTTCCTTTATATTGTCAACCGTCACGCCACCGTCAACACAGATGGGCAGATCAGGGTAGTGTTTTTTGATGAATTTAATTTTATCCATCATTTCGGGAATAAGCGTCTGCCCGCCGAATCCAGGATTGACCGTCATGACCAGCACGAAATCGAGACGATGCCGGCACCAGAGCAGGACATCAGGCGAGGTAGCCGGGTTCAGAACACAACCTGCCAGCGCACCTTGCTGACGTATCAGCTGCAGGCTGCGATCGAGATGGATACTGGCATCGGGATGAATACTGATACGGGATGCGCCAGCTTTGGCAAACTGAACAATCAGATCGTCAACCGGATTTGTCATGAGATGAACATCTATGGTTACATTGGGAAAACGATTGCTCAGAGCCTGACAGATAAACGGGCCAATGGTCAGGTTGGGAACGTAGTGATTGTCCATTACATCAAAATGAATCATATCCGCGCCCGCCTGCATAACGGACTCTACCTCTTCACCCAGGCGTGTCATGTCAGCGGAAAGCAGCGATGGGGCAATCAGACAGGTCATGTTTTACTCTTTAGTTGAACAGGGATGCAGGCTGGTTCAAAACCGTAGCCCGGATTAGCGCCATCGTAATCCGGGATCCGAGCCACATCATACCCGTATTACGCTGTCGCTAATACGGGCTACAGGTTGAATGATGAATGGCTTACCGCCTGCGCCCGGTTTTAGTTATCAAATGAATAATTGAACACCAGATTTCCAGTTACCACTTCAAAACGCGAGTTCAGATAATCGAGCTTTCGGGTAGACATATAACGGAAATCCCAGCCCAGAGACGTATTGTCGCTGAGGAAATAATTCAGACCCAGAATAGCCTGTCCAATCGGCTCGTTCGAGCTGGCTTTGGCTGTCAGGAAATTCAGCTGGTAGTTATGAATGAAAAAGTCAATCGAGTTTTGTACCCGCGCGTAACCAATCCCTAGACCAACATAAGGCACCCAGGTGGTATCCATGTTCTCTTCGTCGTAAATGTCGAAAAATCCGTTGATGAAACCGGCATACATATTGCTGTGGCCGCTGAGGTTCAGGCCCTGCACATTATGGCTGCTGCCAATCGTGAAATAACCAATGCGCAAACGATCGTAAGAGTTAAAGTTATAATTCAGCTCTCCCTCAACACGAAACTTGTCGCATCGATAGCCAAGCTGTGCACCGGCATTTCCGCCGACATTGTAGGATAGCTTAGCAGGAATACTGGCGAACTCTGGAAAAAAAGCGACAAAAGGGTTGCTGATGCTGAACGATGTACTCGGGGCATAGCTGAATCCCCCCATGAGTCCAGCATACCAGCCCTGTGCCGGTTGATAGGCGGATGCGATGCCACTGGCCAGCATGAGTCCGGTCAGGCCCAGTTTTGAATATATATTCATCCTATATCCTTATTTATAACTGCTTTGGTTAAATCGATAAATGACGCCAACGCTGCCCAGATGAGCCTGGAAGAATTTACCCAGCTCGCTGACACGATCGGTACCGACGTAACGGTATGCGATATTGACAGCAAAATTTTCGGCAAAATTATAGGTAAAACCACCGGTAGCCTGATAGGCAAATACGCTGCTCTCACCCGTGTAGCGGGTACTGAATATCGGGCCATCGCTGTTCAGTACGCCCTGAACCCAGCCATAACCCAGACCTACGCCAAGAAAAGGCTGTATGGCCGGAACCATGTCTGGAAAATCGTAATATATGTTGGCCATGGCCAGATTGGCTGTTGTGCTGCCGTTTACGCCAAGCTGTGGGATATTATCGATGGTAAATTTTTTCAGATTAGCGGTTATGTAGGTGTATTCACCTTCATAGCGCAGCGGATTGCTTTGGTAGCCGATGCGCGCACCGGCATGATAGCCTGAGTTATAGGCGGCGTTGTTTCGAGCAAGTCCGTATCGGGTAATGTCTACGTTTTCTGGTATATAACTGTATCCGCCGAAGACGCTGCCGTACCAGCCCTGAACCGGAGTGGCTGCAAAGGATGCGCCTGATGCTATCAGCGCGGCAGAAAAAAGTGCAATTCTCATGACGTCCCTTTTTTATTATTAGTTTAAAGCCACTCCATGTTATCGATTTACTTTTATTTTGCAAGTAGCTTTTGAGGCTTGTATTCGGCCTGTGTTCCGCTAAGATGATATAAGTGACCAGGGAAAAGCCAGACAGGATTATATTCAAGGAGCGATGTATGCCAGACAAAACCATTTTTTCCGACACCAAAGCCTTTACTCAAAAACTATATGACACCCTAAACAGCCTGGACAGCCAGACACTCCTTGATGCTTTAAAGGCGGCTAAACAAATTTACTGCGGATGCAGTTACATGAAGAGCAGCCTTGTTCGACTGAAGACCATGCTGAAGAATATTCGTGCCCTGCCTGATTCAAAACTGGAATTTGTCGGTATTTTTTTCAGCTCCGGGGCATGGGAGCGCTACTCGGCCAATACGCTGGTCATGATTGCCCTGATCAACCTGACCGATCACAAGCGGACAAAAGAAGAAACAGACAGTTATCTGCACGAAAAAATTGTCCAGGGATTAAGTAAGGGACTGCGGATGCTGATTCATACCGGCATCCTCTACACGGGTAAAACGGCGAAAGACAGTTACCGGGAGCAGCAGGATCGTCTGAAATCGCTGATTTTCACGGTCCCTAAAATGCCGGATGTTTTGCTGGCAGGCTCACGGGAGGAGGGGGCGCTGCTGAAGAAAAACAACCCGGAAAAATACGTTTATGCCTTATCGGAAAGGCGCCTTGCCTCAGGGAATTCAAGCTGGGAGCTTACCTGGTTTGATGAACGGTGTAGTCCGGCCTATCTGAGGCTGAGCCCAAGACTGTCCGCTTTGTTGAACACCCTGACATCGTTTAAATTACCTGAACCGGGCGATGAGCGTTACGATCAGTTGAAATTCTGCTGCCACGAATTGTTCCCGGCGCATTCGGATGTGTATCTGTTTGACGACAGGGATACCGCCCGTGCTTTTGCCAGCCTTCATACGGATAAATTTGTTTTTTGTTTAAACGCAGTCGAACAAAACGCCTCCTCGTCATCATCTTCTTCGTCCTCTTCGAACACGTCAGTCATCAAATGGAAACTGACCTGTTATGATCGTAATGGACGAGAAAAGCTACTGTTGATTTCGCCAGGCATCGCCAGGATGTTGTCAAGGCAGGATGCGCAGTTTGATTTGTGCTCCTACGCCGGGTTTCAGATTAAACAGTATTGCCACAGCGTGGCTGATGATCTGTTGAGGGCGATTCATGTCGTGATGGCGCCTAAACCCGACGATCTCACGTCGGTCTATGTTATCGAGGGCAGCAAACTGACCTGGCACGGCAGTATCGGACAAGGTCATGATGTAGATGTGAAGGACTTCCCCGCACTGGCGGACTGGCTGGCGGGCAATCCGGGGCGCACCGGGATTCGTGATGACGAGCGTGTGTACCTTAAAACGCTGCTGCGGCATGTGTATATTCAACGTGACGTTGATCCGGAAAAACAGAGTCTGGTCAAAAACAACGCTCTGAAGCATCTGAATCTGAAATTACCGTTTGTAGCGACTAACAACCTGGCCGCTCTGCCGCGGTTTCGCCTGATACCTGAAACCTGGTATCTGGTGCGGGAAAATCTGGATTCGTCCAGGGACTGGGTTTTGTATCTTCGTCGCAAAGGGTTGCCGGGCAACCCGTCGTTTATGGAAAAAATTAATACTGAGGACTGGAAAACTTTCCATGAAACGCTGCAGCAGAACGATGTGATGCCTGAATCGCTGTCTGCATCTGCCATCGAGTCTCTGCAAAACTCCATTCTCAATTATTCAGATGTTGAAAAGCAAAGCAAAAACACCTGTTTTGTTGTGGCTGATCTGGGGCAGGTTGATCCGCAGCGCGAACGCAGCGATTCGTTTCTGCTGAGCAAGAGCGAGAATGGATGGAGCATCGCTTATGTAAACTCGCTGCAACGATTGCTGCCTGTTGAATGGCAGACATTGCCTGACGTGGCGGCGGTGGTGCAGACACTGCCCGATGAATCCGCCGCGTTAAATCGTGAGCACCTGGCTGCCCTGACTGACTGTCTGTCCAGGCACAAGCCCTCCAGCCGCCTGAAAATGGATCAGTTTTCGAATATTGAGGCCTATTTCCGTGCGCTTACCAGCGAGGGGCGCGCCGCTGGGTCGGTGGCTGCGGAGGCAGCGGGGTCTTTGCCCCCAGTGGCTGAAGAAGTACCACCCCGAGAATCAGTAAAAACCGGTAAATTTGCCAGTCAGTTTGCAGCCATGGAGGCCTTTTTTTCTCCGAGAAGGGCGCAGGCTCCAAAGGAAGATCTCATCGCCTCTCAGAGCCATACTCCCTGAAGCCCGAGGTAATAGGGTAGCGCCAGTCCCTGCCAAAGGCCCGGTTACTGATTTTGATGCCCGGGGCGGCCTGACGGCGTTTGTATTCGTTGCGCTTGATGAGCTTAAGAATCTGATGTACTTCAGCGGCGGGGTAACCCGCGTTGATCAGCGCTTCCGCACTCAGATTGTGCTCCATGTGATCCTTAATGATGGCGTCCAGCAGAGCATAATCGGGCAGGCTGTCCTGATCAGTCTGATTGGCAGCCAGTTCCGCTGACGGCGCACGGGTGAGCACCCGCTCCGGAATGACCGGCGAGCGTTGATTGCGATAGCGCGCCAGCTCGTAAACCTGCGTTTTCAGCACGTCCTTCAGCACAGCGAAGCCACCGGCCATGTCACCGTAAAGGGTGGAATAGCCCACCGCGGTTTCGCTTTTATTGCTGGTGGTGAGCACCATATAACCCGTTTTATTCGACAGGGCCATCAGCAGCAGCCCCCGGATACGGGCCTGCATGTTTTCTTCGGTGGTATCCGGCGCCAGGCCGGCAAAAGAAGGCTCAAGCGTTGTCAGCAGCGCCTGGAATGCCGGTTCTATGGGCAGCACTGAGCCGCGTACGTTCATGCTGGTCAGCTGTGCTTCGGCATCCTGTCCGCTCATATCCGCAGTGTAGCGCGAGGGCATCATCACGGCCTGTACCCGATCGGCGCCGAGCGCATCGACAGCGATAGCCAGAGTGAGTGCCGAATCAATCCCGCCAGACAGGCCCAGCAACACGCCGGGGAAGGCATTTTTCTCCACGTAATCACGCAGCCCACAGACCAGGGCTTCGTAAATGAGTTGATCATGACCAGGCAATGGATTGATGCTGCCTTTTATTTGTCCATCCTCAAAGTCAATCGTTGTTAACGACTCAACAAACGCGGGGGCACGGGCCCGAATGCTGCCCTGTTTATCCAGAACAAGGGACTGACCATCAAACACCAGCTCGTCCTGACCGCCAACGGTGTTGACATAAACAATGGCCAGACCGCGCTCTGCCTGAGCGACTAATAATTCTTCCCGTTGCCTGTGTTTTGCATCATGAAAAGGAGAGGCGTTCAGACACAGCATGGTATCGGCACCCGCCTCAAGAGCCTGATCAACGGCTCTGGCATGCCAGATGTCTTCACAGATGCAGATGCTGAAACGATGATTATTGACCTCAATGACGCAGGCACTGGCAGCTCCAGGTGTAAAATAACGGCGTTCGTCGAAGACCCCGTAATTAGGCAGTTGCTGTTTGTGGTAGATGGCTGCGCGCGCACCCTGGTAAAATACGCTGGCAGAATTATGGATTTTGTCAGCCCGACGTGAAGGATGCCCAACGATGACCCGGGTGTCCCGTGTAGCCTGAGCGATCTGCTCCAGCGCCCTGTCAATCTGATGCTGAAAATCGGGGCGCAGCAGTAAATCTTCCGGGGGGTAACCGCATACGGCCAGCTCGGGGAATACGATGACATCATGTTGCGACTGTCGGGCTTCAATTATCTGAATTATTTTTTGTGTATTGGCCTGAATCGCTCCGACGGTGGGGTTGATTTGAGCCATTAACAGCGTGGTTTTCTTCTTCATGTCAGTGCCGGGAAAGCAAAACTGTATGGTATCACAGTTTTTATCTCGAGTTACGCACCGGTACAGCGCCCTTCTCCCTCAAGGGAAAAGGGGGCAGATCGTGCCGATTGATTAACTTCCGTTTAGGTTTAGATGGGACAGCCCCTGTTTTTTATTCCCATATTGGATTAAATTGACTTAAAATTCGCTATAATGTCAGGTTCACTTGGTTAAAAATGTTGGTTACTAGATGCTGAAAGAAGCCTTGTCACGTATGGCTGTTGTGTTTTCACCCAACGTGTTGATGCAGGGGCAGGAATATCAGCGGAAGGGATACGTGTTGAGCACCCGTTTGAGCGATGGTTTGCTGAAGGGACGGGTAAAAGGGCGATCGGGTCGGATTTATGACGTTCACGTCGATCTGAAATCCTGGCCGGGTAAGCCTGCGCATTGCAGTTGTCAGTCAGGCGTTAACTGCAGGCATACTGCCGCCAGCCTGTTTTCCCTCCAGGAAAAAGAGAACCTGTTTATTCCAGCGCCCGGTGACCAGTCTGGTCAGGAGTCTCTGATCCACTGGCTGGATTCCCTGCGCGCGGGGCTGCCCGAACCCGAGGCTTCGCAGAAATCGCATCAGGTTGTGTATCTGCTTGAGCCACAGTTTACCGCTCATGAGCATCGAGTTCAGGTTCGCCTCGCGCTGGCAAAGCGCCTCAAGCGGGGTGGTTTTGGCCAAAAGCCTGTGTTTAACACCGTAACGCCTCACCGTCAGCAGTATTTCACCGATGCCGATGACGATATCATCGAAACCCTGCTGCAAAAATACGGTGCAAACAGCTGGTTCGATCGCTTTGCCGTGCGCAACAGCGAACTACTCGAGAAAATCGTATCCACAAAGCGTGCCTTTCTCTATCACGAAGACGAAGACATACCGCTCGAATTCGACAGCAGCAGCGATGTCAGCCTGCGCTGGCAGCTCCGCTCAAATGGCACTCAGCATCTGCTGCTTGAGCGCGATGGCCATGTTGTAAAGCCCTTAATTCTTGATACCCCCTGGTATTACGATGAAGAGGAGCATACCTTGGGGCGCTTTGGCGAATCCCTGCCGCCAGGACAATTAAAAAAGCTCCTGGACATGCCCTCCGTTTCGCCAGAACAGGCCGCCTGCATTGCCTCTATGCTGAGCGAATTAAATCCTCAGTTCCCAAGACCGGGTGTCTATCAAAAAAAACAGATACGCTCACTAACGCCCACGCCCGTACTGATTCTCGACGCGGTAGAGACGAGAGAGGGAAACGGCGAAAATCTGGATGATTCCGGTTATCTGTTTGTCTGTGACATCTGCTTTGACTACGCCGGCATGCGAACAGACAACGATGATACCAGTCAGGCCCTTGTCTATGCGGAAGGTGATGTCCTGAACGAGATTGAGCGCGATTATCTTTTTGAAAAGACCAGGCGTGAAGAATGCGCCCAGCTGCTGCCGGCCCGTGCCGCCAGCCTGCAGGATAAATTAAACGCGCTTGATGATGTACGGCATCGCTCCGTATTGATTCATTATCGCAGCGAAGCGGACTTGCCCCGCCTGCATCAGAACATCATACCTTTATTGAAAAACAAAGGCTGGACAGTCGAGTTCCGGCACCCGGTTTTTGCTCAGGTTGTTACCGCTGATGAGATCGAGTGGTTCTCCGAGCTGCGAGAGCGCGGTCAGGACTTTTTCGCCTATCAGCTTGGTATTCTGGTGGAAGGAAAACAGGTCAGTATTGTTCCTCTGGTAGCTGACCTGATTACCCGCCTCGACCACGATACCATCGACGATTTAGCTGACGATTCGCTGGTGTATCTGCCCTTGCCTGATGGGAAGCGTCTGCAGGTGAGCATGGCGCGAATCAAACCGCTGGTACGTTTTTTACTGCATTACGGCAGTCGGGTGATTGACGACGAACGACAAATTCAAATCAACCGCTATCAATTTCTGTTGATGCAGGAAACGGAACAGGCTATTGCTGCAACCAATGCGCGCTGGGTGGGAGGAGAGACCCTGCGTCAACAGCTGCAGCAACTGGTGGGATTAAAGGAAATCGACAATGTAACGCTGCCCAAAGGTTTGAATGCCAGTCTTCGTGACTACCAGCATCAGGGGCTGAACTGGCTGCAGTTTTTGCGGAACTGCCGTTTCGGCGGCGTCCTTGCCGATGATATGGGGCTTGGAAAAACGGTGCAGACCCTGGCTCATTTACAGCTTGAAAAAGAGCAGGGTCGTCTGACCCACGCCGCGCTTATCGTAGCCCCCACCAGTCTGGTGGGAAACTGGTATGAAGAGGCCAGACGCTTCACGCCTGATTTGAAGGTGCTGGTCTTTCATGGTGCTGAGCGCCATCAGGACGAGTTTGATGAGTACGATGTGGTGATTTCGACTTACGGCCTGATTCAACGCGATAAATTCCGCTTTGTGGGGCACAGCTTTTACTATCTGATTCTTGATGAAGCCCAGTTTATTAAAAACGCGCGCGCCAAAACCACGCAGATTATCCAGCAGATTAAAGCCAGTCATCGTTTGTGCCTGTCGGGTACGCCTCTTGAAAATCATCTGGGTGAGCTCTGGTCGCTGTTTCATTTTCTAATGCCCGGTTTGTTGGGTGATGCGCGGCAGTTTCGCCGGTTTTTCAAAATCCCCATTGAAAAGAACGCCAGTCAGGAGCGGCGGGAGCTGTTGGCCAATCGCGTCAGGCCCTTTATGTTGCGCCGAAATAAAAACGAAGTGGCGCGCGAGTTGCCGGCCAAAACCGAGACCACTCAGTTAATTGAGCTGGACGGTGTGCAGCGCGATCTTTACGAAGCCATTCGGATGAGCATGGAGAAAAAAGTGCGCGAAGCGATTGCGCGCCAGGGCATGGGGAAAAGTCATATTGTCCTCTTGGATGCCTTGTTAAAGCTGCGCCAGGTCTGCTGCGATCCACGCCTGCTGACCATTCCCGAAGCCCGGATTGCCCACGGTACGTCCGCCAAGCTGGAAGCTTTGATGGCGCTGATTGATAATCTGGTGGCTGAAAATCGTCGTGTGCTGGTGTTTTCGCAGTTTACGTCCATGCTTGAATTGATTGAGCAGGAGCTAAAGGCGCGCACCTTCCCGTACCTTAAGCTGACGGGGCAGACGCAAAATCGCCAGCAACTGGTTAATTCATTTCAGGAAGGCGACGTGCCGGTTTTTCTGATCAGTCTGAAAGCAGGGGGTACTGGTCTGAATCTTACCCGGGCTGACACCGTTATCCATTACGATCCCTGGTGGAACCCCGCGGCAGAAGATCAGGCAACAGACAGAAGTCATCGTATCGGTCAGGAAAATCCGGTGTTTGTCTATAAGCTTATCGCCGCAGGCACCGTCGAAGAAGCCATTCTGGCCATGCAGGACAAAAAGCGGCAGTTATTTGATGGCATCCTGTCGAACAATATAGCGGGCTCAGGGGCCCTGACAGCCGGTGATGTTGAACAATTTTTCGCCCCTTTGGTTGATTTACAGTAAGTCATAACCTACACTTCTAAATGTCGGAATCATAAGGAGAAGGCAAATGAAGCAATGGAAAACGTTTTTGGCGTTGGTATTCACCGTGTTGTTTGTCCCTGTGGCAATGGCTGGTTCTTCACCCGCAGGAACCTGGACAACCATCGACGACAAAACGGGGCAAAAAAGGGCGGTTGTCCGGATAAACGTGTCTGGTGGTAATCTGTCCGGTACCATCATGCAGATTTATCCTCAGCCAGGTGATACCGGTATCTGCAGCAAATGCCCAGGTGCCTTCAAAGGCAAACCCATCAAAGGGATGACTTTTGTGTGGGGCCTGAAAGACAAAGGCAATGGCGTTTGGGAAGGTGGCCAGATTCTTGATCCTAAAACAGGTAAAGTTTACAAAGCCAAAATCACCATGGAAGGCAACAAACTCTATGTACGTGGCTATGTAGGCGTATCAGTTCTTGGCCGGACTCAGGTCTGGGTAAGATAATCCCCTGATTTTTTCAAAAAGACACACGATAGTGTGTCTTTTTTTTTGTTCGGGTTTACAATAGTCCTCAACACGTTTTTTTTATCGATTAGAATATGGTAGACGTTCAAACTAAAAAGCAATCCTCTGTTGATCCTCTGCGGCGTCCTCCCCATTCGGCCGAGGCAGAACAGTCCATCGTGGGTGGATTGATGCTCGACAACCAGGTCTGGGACAAAATCAGCTCCAAACTCTGCGAAGCCGATTTTTATCGCACAGAGCATCGCATCCTCTTCCATGCGATAGCCGACCTGGCCAAACGCGAACAGCCATTTGACGTGGTGACGCTGCTTGATACGCTGAAAACGAATAACCAGCTTGACGATGCGGGCGGCGAAAGCTACCTGTTCGAGCTGGCCAACAATACGCCGAGTGTGGCGAACGTCAGCGCTTACGCTGATATTGTGCGTGAAAAATCCGTTCAGCGGCAATTAATCGCCATCGCAAGTGAAATTGCCGATTCAGCCTATAATCCGGCCGGACGCGAAGTGCCCGAGCTGCTGGATCTGGCTGAGACACGGGTTTTTGCGATTGCGGAACAGACTGGCGGTGATGGTGGGCCTGAAAGCATCAAGTCTATTCTGGTGCGGACTGTGGAAAAAATCGATGCCCTGTATCATAACGGGGATGCGATCACGGGACTTGCGACCGGTTTGACCGAGCTGGATGAACGCACGTCCGGACTGCAGCCATCGGATCTGATTATTGTTGCCGGTCGTCCGTCCATGGGTAAAACCACCCTGGTTATGAATATGGCTGAACATGCCGCCATTCGCGGAGGAAAACCGGTGCTGGTGTTTTCCATGGAGATGCCCTCCGATTCGCTGGCAATGAGGATGATGTCTTCGCTTGGGCGAATTGATCAGCATCGAATCCGTACCGGGAAACTGGACGACGACGATTGGCCGCGCGTAACCTCGGCGGTGCATATGCTGTCTGAAGCGCCTTTGTTTATTGATGATACGCCCGCTTTAAGCCCCTCGGAAATGCGTGCCCGCGCAAGGCGTCTGGCCAAAGAACACGGGCAGCTGGGTTTGATCGTAGTCGACTATCTGCAGTTGATGAAAATCGCTGGCTTTAAAGCGGAAAACCGTACAGCGGAGATCTCTGAAATTTCGCGAAGCTTAAAATCGCTGGCCAAAGAATTAAAAGTTCCGGTTATCGCCTTGTCTCAGTTAAACCGGAGTCTTGAGCAGCGTCAGGACAAACGTCCGGTTATGTCGGACCTGCGGGAGTCAGGTGCTATCGAGCAGGACGCCGACCTGATCTGCTTTATTTATCGTGACGAAGTATATAATGAAGACAGCCCGGAAAAAGGGGTGGCGGAAATCATCATCGCCAAGCAGCGTAACGGTCCTATCGGTAAAGTGCGTGTGGCGTTCCTCGGTAAATACACTCGTTTCGAGGATTTGGCGTTTAACGGTTATCAGGATATGGAATAACGTGTCCAGACCAACAGGTGTACACATTGATGCGGCCGCGTTGCGGCATAATCTGAACCAGGTGCAGCGACACGCTCCGGGGAGGCGCATTATCGCCATGGTAAAAGCCAATGCCTACGGCTGCGGAATTGGTCATGTGGTTCCTGTTATTGAGGATCAGGTTCACGCCTTTGGTGTGGCCTGCCTTGAAGAGGCCATGGCGATACGTAAGCTGGGTGTGAGCCGTGACTGCGTCTTGTTTCAGGGGGTGTTCAGTGCCGCGGAGCTGCCGATTGCAGCTGAGCTTGGTTGTTACTGTGTACTGCATCAGGCCCATCAGTTGCGCTGGCTGCTGGAAAATCCCCTGCCTCGAACAATACGTGTCTGGGTGAAAGTGAACACTGGAATGAATCGCCTCGGCTTTTTGCCTGATGACGTGTATGACGTGCTCAGCGCCTTGCGTGCCTGTCCCTGGGTGGACGATGAGATCGGTCTGATGACGCATTTTGCCAGTGCCGACGAGCGGGATAATCCCAGTAATCAACAACAGCTGCAGAATTTTCAGGATTTGCGTCTGCCCTCCGTGCCCTTGATCAAAAGTCTCGCTAATTCCGCTGCCATCATGGCCTTGCCGGAGTCTCTGGCCGATGTTGTCCGCCCGGGAATCATGCTGTACGGTGTATCGCCCTTTGCCGATCAGACGGGTGTGCAAAACGGTCTCGTTCCCGTGATGCGCTTTTTTTCAGCCGTCAGCGCCATCCATCATTATACCGCGGGTGAGCGCCTTGGCTATGGCGGTACCTGGACGCTTACTCGACCGTCTGTCATTGCGGTGGTGGCGGCGGGCTACGGTGATGGATATCCTCGTCATATAGCCACTGGTACGCCCGTGGCCATTAACGGCAGCCTGGCGCCCATTGTCGGGCGTGTCTCCATGGACATGATGACGGTGGACGTGACGGACTGCCCTGGTGTGTGTCTTGGTGATCGTGTGGAGCTCTGGGGGGAAACCATTCCTGTTGAGACGATTGCACGATCCGCTGGTACCATAGCTTACGAGCTTATTTGCCAGTTTTCTCCGCGCGCGTCGTAAGTATGGATAATTTATAACCGTGATGATAGAATTACGATCGATTTAATACCTAAACTACAGGTGAATGTGCATGAAAAAATTAGTATTAGCATCACTCGCGTTGTCAGCCTGTCTGACAGGTTGTGCTGAAATAAATAACGAAGGCGTTGGAACCGTGACCGGCGGTGTGGTCGGTGGGTTACTCGGCAGCCAGTTTGGTGGTGGTTCCGGACGTGTTGCAGCAGCTGCCGGCGGTGCCTTGCTGGGTGCGTACCTTGGCGGTAATATTGGTCGTACAATGGATAGACTGGATCGCCTGGAAATGCAGCGTGCGCTGGAAACAGCTCCTGTCGGTCGCGCGGTCAGCTGGAAGAATCCAGACACCGGCAACAGCTACACCGTGAAACCAACCAAAACCTATTATGCAAACCAGCAGCCATGCCGTGAATACACGACCCATGCCTTGATTGGTGGCAAGTCACAGGAAATTTATGGTAAGGCCTGCCGTCAGGCAGATGGATCCTGGCGCGTTGTAAACTGATATCTGCTTCATCCCGGATTACGGCTTCGCCTAATCCGGGCTACGATCCTTTCTCCGTATTGTAGCCCGGATTAGGCGAAACCGTAATCCGGGGTTTCAAATTCCTCACGATATCTCAATCCCCTTACATAATTGTGCTATAATTGAACAATGGTTAGCCGTGTTTTTTTAACCTGTCAGGGAGTGTGTCATGGCGAATTTGATTTATTCCATTCTTCCCAATCCAAAGCGACCTATTATCTATGTCTACCCAGATACTACCGTGATGGAGTGCGTGAAAATAATGTGTGACAATAATATTGGCGCTTTGGTTGTCCGCAGCGATACCGGCTTGCCCGGAATTGTAACGGAACGTGATCTGGTGCGTTCCTGTCTGCTGCCGGGCCTTGACCCCAATACAGCAACTGCCGGAGAAATTGCTTTCCGTGATGTGAGTGTGCTGAGTGTGAACGATACGGTTGAACAGGCAATGGAAACCATAACCAATACCCGGCGCCGCCATGTTCTCGTGCGTGAACAAGGCGAACTGGTGGCTATCCTGTCTATTGGCGACCTGCTGCTTCACCTGCTTGAAGACAAAAATCTGGTGATCAGGCATCTGGAAAATTACATTACCACGTGATACCGTGGTTTTGTTCTTATTAAACAGGAAGATACATGCGGATTCAGGGTAGAGGATGGCTGGCGTTTTTTTTGTCTTGTTTTTTATCCATGGCCTGGGCGGACGGTTCCCCATCCCAGTGGTTTGAAAAAAACGCTGGTCAGCAGGCAGATTTGCGTGTTGATATGTTTTTGTCCAGTGATTGTGTGCATTGTCAAAAAGCGGATGCCTATCTTCAGAGCATCGAAGCAGACAATCCCTGGTTGCATGTACAACGTCACATGATTAATACCGATAGATCCGCGCTGGAACTGTTTAATAATTACTTAAAGGCGCAAAACGCACCTGATTTTAAAGTACCATCCATATTTTTCTGTAATACACGCTGGGTTGGTTTTTCTGATGCAAAAACCAGTGGCTCCATGCTGCTGAAAGGGTTGAACTACTGTCGTCAGTCTATTGATCAGGCCGGGCGTCTGACACCCGCTACCCAACATGTGCTCATGCAAATGGCCTACAGGGCCAGCATGGAAGGCAGTCCTTCTCTGTTCTCGTTTCTACCGCAAATGGCGTTGATGGATGTGATGATGTACACCACACTGTATTCCATTCTGGCATTGTTTGCCTTTTTGTGGATACAAAAAAACCGCCGTGATCGGGTCGTGACCCTGATTTTATTTCTGCTCGGCACCGGACTGGCTCATCATCTACAGCAGGCGCATCTGGCCCTGTCCTGGCAATTAATGCACATGCTGCGCTGGCCTGTGATGTTTCTTGGCCTTGGGCTGGTATCTTATGTGGCGGCCTTCCATCATAAGGGCCTCGCTAAAAAAACAAATCTGCTCAATTTCGTGTCCTTGTTGATGGTGTTGCTCACGTCCTTCGCCGTGCAGTTATACCAGGTATATCCGGCCGTGAGCTTTACACCGGATATACCTGTTATTTTTCAGCAATGGCTACTGGATCAAAACTATTCTCCCAGCCACCAGGTTGCGGTGGAGTGGCTGTATCAACTGGTTTATCTCGGAATTATTACTGTGATGACAGGTCTGATCTGGGCTTTGTGCCGATATAGCCGCTATCTGAGCCGGCATGGTCGTTTTATTGCCGAATTCAGCTGGTTATACCTGCTTCTTATCGCCCTGATTCTGATTTTTACACCGGCTCTGTTTAGTGAAGCAGCCTTTGCCATGGTCTGTGTGCTCTTGGCACTGATGGCAACCTGGCTGGCGTTTAAGACATGGCTGAAGCAGTCTGGCACTCGCCATGACGCATCAGCTCCGTCAGAGTAAGCAAATATACTTGATCTCTCCCCGGCTATTTGGGATCATCAGTCAAAATGTTTAACAGGCAGGCGTATGACCAGATTGATTGATATCCCGGTGGTGGTTGAAAGCGGGCAAAAATACAAAACCGATCACGGTGTTGTTGCGATTAAGGATGGTGTTAAATCGGTTTCCTCCGAGCATGAACGGTTACCTAAACCAAAATGGCTGCGCATCGTCAATCAGATTACTCCGGCCTACAGCAAAGTTAAGGACGAAGTGGTCAAGCACCGTCTTGCTACTGTCTGCGAAGAAGCCAAATGTCCTAATATCGCGGAATGCTGGTCGCATGGCACGGCTACGATTATGCTGATGGGTGCGGTATGCACGCGGGCCTGCCGTTTCTGTGCCGTGGATACCGGCAACCCACATGGCTGGCTTGACGCAAACGAGCCTGCCAACACAGCCAATACGGTTGCACTGATGAATCTTGATTATGTGGTACTGACCTCGGTTAACCGTGATGATCTCCCCGACGGTGGCGCCAGACATTATGCTGACAGTATCCGCGCCATTAAAGCGCGTTGCCCGAAAACGAAAGTGGAAGCACTGACACCTGACTTTCAGGGCAGTGAGCGCGACGTGGCTGTATTACTGGACAGTGGTGTCGATGTGTTTGCTCAAAATGTGGAAACGGTTGAGCGCTTGACTCATCCTGTGCGCGACAACCGCGCTGGCTACTGGCAAACGCTGAAGGTACTGGCATTTGCCAAGCGTTATCGTCCTGACGTACTGACCAAAACCAGCCTGATGCTTGGGCTTGGGGAAACGGATGAAGAAATTATTCAGACCATGGACGATTTACGCGCACAGAATATCGACATTCTGACCCTTGGACAATACCTGCAACCCACCAGAAATCATCTGCCCGTGATGCGTTACGTTACACCGGAAAAATTCCTGGAATTCCGTGAAATTGGTCTTCAGAAAGGTTTCTTTGAAGTTGCCTCTGGGCCGCTGGTTCGTTCCAGCTATCGTGCGGATCGCGTGTTCAAACGCGATAACCTGGGACTCTAGTACCGTTTCTATTTAGTTTTGACATGTAGCCGTCAGGCCAGCACTATCCCTCGTTTATCCAGGCGCTTCTTTATCTGCAGCGCCGCCAGACCCATCAGTATGCCGGTGCCCACGGCAGCCAGCCCTACAAAAAAGTAATAATGCTGATACACCGGCAGACTCTGCATGGCAGAGGTCATGTTCTCTGGAATGGCGACAAACCCCGCCAGACGTCCGGAAATAGCATTGGATAAGGAGCTGGCCAGATACCAGACCCCCATGGCAAAGCTCAGGCTGCGCGCATCACAGTATAAACCAATCATGCTCAATCCTACTGCGCTGACCCAAAGCTCAGCCAGGGAGATCATGACGTAGGTTAAGCCAATAAAATTACCGTTCACCAGACCGTCTACTGCAATCGTCGCGGAATAGGCCATTAACAGCAGGGCCATGCCAGCCAGTATCGTGCTGGCAGCGAACTGGTAAGGGATTATAAAACGCGGAAACTGGCGGTAAAATCTGGGCAGCTGCATCCCCAGCAGGATAATCAGTATAGGATTCAGCATCTGGTAGTGTGCGGGTGATACGGAAAACGAAAAGAGCTTTAAATTGGAGTTACTCTGAGCAAATAGAATCAGCGTGCTGTTCATTTGATTGTAAATAACAAAAAAAACCACTGCCTCGATAATTAACAACAGGGCAATCATCTGCCGGGTTCTGGTTTCACCTGACAGGCGCAGGGTCTTGATCAAAAACCAGAGAATACCCAAAGCACAGCCGATGCTGATAATCAGACTGGCCAGATAAACATGTGAATATGCCAGCAGGGTAAATACATAGATTCCGCCCAGATAGGCAAGCAACTGATATCGGGATATTCGATTCATGGGTTGGGTGTCTTTACCCCTGACGACGTTGTCATAGAGCGAATAGCGCCGTGTAAAATTCAGGGCGGCAATGGCTTTGCCCATAAAGGCCACCGCCAGAATCGACAAGGGCCCGTAACGGCTATCCAGCAGCGAGGGTGCAAGAACAGTTGCCAGCAACGCGCCGACGTTAATAGCCATGTAATAATAGGTCATGGCTGTTTTTGCCTTGATGGCGTCATCGCTGTAAATATGCGACACCATGCTTGAAGCCGTACCCATCAGGAGCGAGTTGGTAGCCGGAATCATTGCGTATGCGGCAATAAACAGGCTGTCGCCCATGTTGCCGAGGGTAAGGCCGCTTAACATGACCAGCAAATAAGCGCATGCCAGCATCACGCTGCCCATGGCAATGGCGCGCCGTATCCCCAATATCTGATCGGCCATGAAACCGCCCAGAATCGGCATAAGATAGCCCGTTGCCTGCGAAATTCCAATGAATGCGTAGGCTTTGGCCTGGCTGTAACCCAGCCCCTGTTTCATCAGCGGGCGGGTTAAAAACAGAATCAGTACGGTATTCAGAGCGTAGACGGAGAACTGGCTCCAGAAGGTGATGAAAATAATGTTACTGCTTTGCTGTTGACGCGTGTCCCAGACGGGGAGGATATTTTTAACGGCTTGTGTGAGCACAGAATCTCCTTTCTGTTTTTACTCCAGTCCGCCCAGTCAGACAGCTCAGGAACTGGGCGTTTCTACTTTTTTGCCAGCACCACGTCAATGACATGCGTATCATGATAGGGAAAGGTGAATATCTTGCTGAACAGACGCTTCAGTCGTTTGATCAGGAAGCTTTTGGGCAGCATTCTCATCGAAAGGCTGTTTAAAAACCAGGTTCCTTCGATGCCGAATTCAGCCAGTTCATCGATGTTGTTCAGGGTAATGGGCAATCGAAGACGCTGATGCTGGATCACTTCAAACTGATGCTGTTTGAACGCGTTCATCAATTCATCATGACCGGAGGCCACGGTGGTATTTTTTACCATGGTTTTATAAAAATGCCCAACGACCTTGCTCAGCAGTCTGTCTTCTGAAATGAATCTGGCCAGTTGCTGCTGCGCAACAGGAAACGATTCATAAGTCGTGGTAATAATTGAAAAATGGCCGTTTGCCCGGGTCATTACCTCGGCCTCGTTGAAGAGTGTCGTTACAGGAATGTAGGCGTTGATAAAATGAGCAAGCACCAGATCCTGGCTGTGGTGAGGCAGAAATTTTTCTGCTTCGGCAGCGCTGGCTTCGATGGTTGTCAGTTTGAGTGCCTTACTGGCACGTGCCAGCATTTCTGAGGAAATATCAATTCCGGTGAAAACAGCCTGTGGCATAAGCTGTTGCAGTTTTTTCAGAAACGCGCCGTTACCCACGCCCAGATCAAGAACTTTATAACCTGGGCGAAGGCCCAGATGTTCCTGGCTTATTTGAGCAATCGCCACACGGTGGCTTTCGCTGATTGATCCAAAGCGATCGGCTGTTTCGTATTGACCAGCCAGTTCATTATACATGGCCTTCAAGGACACGCAGACATCCGGTAAGTTTATGTAAAGTCAGTATATATCCAAACAAAGACAAGTTGCGATACTTCTTTGTGATTTTTTCGTGGAATTTATCTATTGACAGATGGAGAGGTATCCTCTGCAACGGGCGTTGCAGAGGATAATGACATTACTTATTGGTAAGCATAAGGTGTCATACCAGCAGGCATAACCGCATAGCGATGCATGTACGATTCTGCTTTCAGGCCGGCCATACCAACAGCACCCATGATACCAGTTGTGCTGAGTGCACCATTGGTAGTCAGGTAAATTGGTGCAACACCCAGTGCAGATCCCCAGGAAGTAGCACTGTTTGTCATCGCTGCAGATGCATTACCAGTAACCATCAGAGCCAGGTTGCTGATTGGTGTGGTTGGTGCAGTGAAGGTAGTAGCTGCTGTAGCTACAGCTGGTGGTGTAGTATTGGCTGTACTGTCGTACTGAACTACGCCTGCACTTGTTTTCAGAGCAGTAACGTCTACGCTGGTGATGTCAGTGCATTGTGTAGTTGAATGAGTCTTAGTGCTGTCCCATTTAACTGTTACTACACCGCCAATTGCAAGAATTGGTGTTGTAGAGCAGGGGCCAGTAGCATCATTAACCACGACTTTAACTGAAGATGCAGAAGAACCGGCAGAACCGTTCACAACCACACCCACAGAGTTGATAACAATCAACTGTCCGCTGGTTGGGTTAGACGCAAACAGTGAACCAGACAAGCCCAGTAAAGAAACGGCAGAAATGGCAACCAATGATTTTTTCAGATTCATAAAAAGTTCCTTTTTCATAATAAATTGAGTAAGTAATAGACAGACTTTGAGCAAAATCATCCATACAAGCAATCCATTGCCCTCAAATAGGTATAACACACAGATGTAAAATCCACAAATCGATTTCATTTTTAATTTGATGACAGCTCGCTACTGAAAAATACTCCAGTCTGTCATTCCCGCACAGGCGGGAAACCATCCTGGAGCTGGTCCCGAGCCTGATTTGACCATAGATCTCCGCCTGCGCGGGGGACACTTACATATCCCTACGCCCCGCGACTCGTTAGCGGGGTCCAGGTGTGCAAAAAGATTCCGGACCTTTATTTCTTCAGGAGCGACCGTATTCATCCTGGAAGCGGACAATATCGTCCTCGCCCATATATTCGCCGCTTTGTACTTCGATCATGATCAATGGCAGGATACCGGGATTTTCCAGACGATGTTTATGTCCGGCAGGGATGTAGGTTGACTGGTTGGTGCTGATGTATACGTCCTGCTCTCCGTTAACGATTTTGGCCATACCGCTGACCACTATCCAGTGTTCACTGCGATGATGATGCATTTGCAGACTGAGACTGGCTCCTGGCTTTACTTCAATCCGCTTGATTTTATAGCGGGGACCTTCTTCAAGGACCGTATACGTTCCCCAGGGACGATGCACGGTCCGATGCAGCTGATGCGCCTCATGTCCATCCAGCTTGAGCTGAGCGTAAATGCGTTTGACCTCCTGATCGCGTGATTTATCGGCAACCAGCAGGGCGTCTGGCGTGTCGATGATAAGCAGATTGTCGATGCCGACTGCACCAACCAGACGTTCGTTGCTGCGGATGTAGCAATTGCTGACGTGATATAGAAGGGCTTCTGCCTCAACCTGATTGCCATTGGCATCGCTTTCCGACAGAGCGCTTAAGGCATTCCAGGAGCCGATGTCACTCCAGCCAATACGACAGGGAACAACCGCAACTTCATTTGATTTTTCGATGACCGCGTAATCAATCGAGTTTTCAGGCACCAGGGCGAAGCTGACCGGATCCAGTTCCAGCTGGTTGAATTTGCTGCCGCTGGCTCGTCGTGACAGCTCGATGCAGGTCTGGGTTGCCGATATAATTTCAGGACAATGCTTATGCATTTCCTCCAGTATGCGTCCTGCCTGAAAACAAAACATGCCGGAGTTCCACAGGTAGCGACCGGATGCAAGAAACTGCTGTGCCACGTCGAGAGATGGCTTTTCAACAAAACTCAATACACGATTGCCTTCGGACTCGATGTAGCCATAGCCTGTTTCAGGACGTTCAGGCTGAATGCCAAAGGTCACCAGCCTGCCTTGCCCGGCCAGCAGAACCGCTTCATCAACCGCCAGACTAAAGGCATCCAGATCGGAAATGAGGTGATCGGCAGGCAGAACCAGCATCAGGGCGTCATCGCCATATCGGGCATTTACTTCCAGTGCCGCGGCGGCGATGGCGGCAGCGGTGTTTCGGCCAAAGGGTTCAAGGATGAAAGACAGAGCGAGTCCGGCGTGGTTCACCTCACGAAACTCATCGTCTGATTTAAAGTACAATTCGCGGTTAGTCACCGTGATTATTTCTTCCGCGTCACTGGCAAAAGCCCCTCTGAGAAAGGTTTTTTGCAGCAGACTTTGCCCGTCATTCAGCCGAATGAAGGGTTTGGGGTGTCTTTCCCGCGACACAGGCCATAGCCGCGAGCCGGCTCCGCCGCATAAAATAATCGGTATTAATCGCATGGGGACTCCCTCATTTTGATGCCTGCTCACCCACTTAAAGCTCGTGGATGGCTTTTTTATTACGCTGAATTTTTGTATTCTAACACAGCCCGAATGGTTCGAGGATACATTCTTAATCGAGTGCAATTTATCATATGTAAATTTCATTCAATGAAATCAAGGTTTTTCATGTTCATGGTGTCCTGCTGTCTTTTGTTTCTTGCTTCCTTGCTGTTTACGGGCCTGTTTCGCCGCTGGGCTATCGCGACTCACCTCCTGGATATACCCAACGAACGAAGCTCGCATCAGGTGGCTACACCACGTGGTGGCGGCCTGGTTTTCGTTGTGCTTTTTCTGTTGCTTTTGCTTGCGTCCCGGTACCTTGGTTTCGTTGATGATTCCCTCTTTTTCCCATTTTTTACAGCCGGCACGATCATTGCCACGACGGGTTTTGTAGACGACAGAGTTCAACTGTCGGCCAAATGGCGCCTGCTGGCACAGATTGTGGCCGGACTGCTTATCATCCATGAGGGCAGTGGTTTCCCCCCGCTGCCTGTTTTTTCCTGGTATATTCCGGCGGGCCTGGTTTTAAATGTTCTCGGTTTTTTTTATTTTATCTGGATGATTAATCTGTACAATTTTATGGACGGAATCAATGGCCTGGCAGCGCTTGAAGCCATTAGTGTCTGTCTTGGCGGTGCTTTGCTCTGGTGGCTGCATGGTAACGATTCAGCGATGCTATTGCCTCTCGGTCTGGCTGCTGTATGCGGAGGGTTCCTCTATTGGAATTTTCCCAGGGCCCGCATTTTTATGGGCGATGCCGGCAGTGGATTTCTGGGGCTGTCGCTGGCGGTCTTATCCCTGCAGGCTGGTAAATATGAACCAGGTTTGTTCTGGGCGTGGCTGATTTTGTCTGGCGTGTTTATTGTCGATGCCACGGTGACCCTGATAAGACGAGGACTGAGGGGAGAGCGGGTTTTTAGTGCCCACAGCCAGCATGCTTACCAGCACGCCGCCCGGACGTTCGGCCGACATGCTCCGGTTACCCTGGCTGTTGTGTTGATTAATCTGGCCTGGCTGTTGCCCTGGGCGGTCCTGGTCGCTACACAGCGACTGCAGGGTGTGACAGGGCTGTTGATTGCCTATACTCCGCTGATTGTTCTTGCCTGTCTGTTTCAGGCAGGGCGCCGGTAGCCCGGATGCACAGATTTCAGAACCACGCTGAGTGGCCTTGTCAGGCCGGAACAAGCCCTGTCGTTTAATTGAATTGCAAATACCCCTCATGTACAATATCGGCACACTAAGTTTTTGGAA